>JBIKXW010000031.1:0-14823 GCA_044355565.1 Candidatus Planktophila sp.
TTGCTGGAGTCTGGCTTGTGCCTGCAATAAGAAGGTAAGAGCGGCTGTGAATCAGTGGATCTTCGTGAAGCCAAACAATCTCTGCACTGAACCTATCTGAAGGGTGTAGCTCTTCTGTTGACGCTGCAATGAGATCACCTCTTGTTGCATCAACTTCTGGTTCTAAAAGCAGGGTCACCGCATCTGAATCATGTGCGGTTTGAATCTCTTCTTTGTAGGTAATGATCTTAGAGATCTTTGCGGCCTGATTGCTTGGGAAGATCTTGACTTCATCACCAACGGCAAAGTTGCCGCGGTGCACGGTACCGGAAACACCTCTGAAATTTTCGGCACGTGAAATCATTTGAATTCTCATTCGTGGTGATGCATCTGCAATTTCAGCAGGGCGCCATTCCTGGATTGATTCCAACAGGGTTTGACCCTCGTACCAGTCCATGTGTGTAGAGCCCTGCACCACATTGTCTCCAGCAAGTGCACTTAGCGGAATAAACAAAACATCATCTAGATGCATGCGGGTTAAAGCGGTTTGTACATTGGCACGAATCTCTTCAAATACCGCTTGGCTGTAATCCATCGCATCTAACTTATTGATCGCAACAATTACTCGACTGATGCCCATCAGAGAACAGATAGTTAGGTGGCGCAAAGTCTGGGTGCGCACACCTTTTGTAGCATCAACTAAGACCAATGCAATATCTGCGCGGGATGCAGCAACGGCCATATTGCGTGTGTACTGCTCATGTCCCGGTGCATCAGAGATGATTAATCGCTTTCCATCTAGTAGTGACATTGAGCGATAGGCAACATCGATTGTGATTCCCTGCTCGCGCTCTGCCTCTAATCCATCGGTGAGCAAGCTGAAGTCAATTTCTCCTGCGGCAATTGTTGAACCGCTGCGTCGAATATTTCGGGTTGAATCAATTGTGTCGTGCGGAATGCTGTCAGTCTCAACCAATAAACGGCCAATTAATGTGCTCTTACCATCATCTACGCTTCCACATGTAAGAAGTCTGATTATTGATCGCTCCATTAGAAGTAACCCTCAGTCTTCTTCTTCTCCATCGAATCCTCTTTTGCTCCATCAATCAAACGTGTAGCTCGCTCGCTTAACTTGACCGCAAAAACTTCTTCGACAATCTCGGTGATATTTGTTGCTGTTGATTCAACGGCCGCTGTAAGCGGATAGCAGCCAAGAGTTCTAAAACGCACCTTGACCATCTCCGGCTTTTCTCCATCCAAGAGCGGATAGCGTTCATCATCAACCATAATCAATTGATCACCGCGCTTGACCATTGGGCGCTCTTTGGCAAAGTACAAAGGATTTACTTCGATATTCTCCTGAAGGATGTATCTCCAGATATCAATCTCAGTCCAATCAGATAATGGAAATACGCGCATCGTTTGTCCAGGAGCTAAACGGGTGTTGTACGTTCGCCATAACTCTGGTCGCTGATTTCTTGGATCCCACTTGTGACCGGCATCCCGAACACTAAAGATGCGCTCCTTAGCCCGGCTTTTTTCCTCATCACGTCGTGATCCACCAATAGCTGCATCAAATGCATGTTCATCCAGGGCTTGACGCAACGCCACCGTTTTCATGATGCGTGTGTACTCGGAGATTCCAGTCGTAAATGGGTTTGCACCTGATGCAACGCCCTCTTGATTGGTGTGAACAAAGAGTTTTGCGCCAGCTTCGGCGACAGCCTGATCTCTAAAGGAGATCATCTCCTTGAATTTCCAGGTGGTATCTATATGTAATAGAGGAAATGGGATCGGTGCTGGGTAAAAAGCTTTCTTGGCTAGGTGCAGGAGGACCGATGAGTCTTTTCCGATCGAGTACATCATCACGGGCTTGCGAAATGCCGCCGCAGTTTCTCTCAGGATTTCAATGGATTCAGATTCCAGAGCCTTTAAAATCTTCAGGTCTACGCTCACCCGCACACATTAATAGGTGAAACTGTGAATTCCCTCTAAGTAGTCAGTAATTCCGCCAATAGTTTTTCGACACGGCCCTTAATCTCATCTCGAATCACCCGTACCGATTCAATCCCCTGACCGGCAGGATCATCCAGCACCCAATCCTCATAACGCTTTCCAGGATAAAAGGGGCACACATCTCCGCAACCCATTGTGATTACGGCATCAGATTCTTGAACAGCCTCAGTCGTAAGTACCTTCGGAACATTATTGGCAATATCGATGCCAATTTCAGCCATTGCTTCTACTGCAATTGGATTGATTGAATCCTTCGGAGCACTTCCGGCAGAAAGGACCTCTACTCGACCCTGCCCTAACTCGCGCATGAACCCTGCAGCCATCTGTGATCGGCCTGCGTTGTGCACGCAGACAAATAGAACGGTTGGTTTATTTGTCATTGGTTAGTACCTTCACTAGGCCCAGGCCAATTAAAGCTCCGAGAATTTGTGCTGCAATAAATTGAGGTGCGCACTCAGGTGCAATTCCCGCAAATGAGTCGCTGAAGGTTCTGCCAATTGTCACGGCAGGGTTTGCAAATGAAGTGGAGCTGGTAAAGAAGTATGCGCTTCCGATCCAAGCCGCAACCGCTGCAGGAATAACTGTTAAGTTCTTTTGCACAACCAGCAGATTGATCACAAGGATTAATCCAGCGGTAGCAACAATCTCTGCCAGATAGAGGTTGTTCCCTGAGCGAAGTTTGGTTGCTGTTTCGATTATCGCATGATCAAACATCGCGTTTGCAAGAAGTGCTCCTGATATTGCACCACCAACTTGAGCAACTACATACTGAATGAATTGAAGTATTGAACTCTTTCCTTGAATCAGATCAACAAGCGTAACGACGGGATTAAAGTGCGCTCCACTAATTGGGGCAAGGATCAGAATCAACACCGCTAATCCAAAGACGGTTGCGATTGTGTTGATCAGCAGTTGCAGTCCGACATCTTGAGTTAAGTCGGTAGCCATAATTCCCGAGCCAACAACGATTGCGACTAATAAGGTCGTCCCGAGGTACTCAGCGAGTAGCTTCTTCATGTGTTTAGGTTACAGAATTTAGGTAAACAACAGGCAAACAAGAGAAAGACCCCACCAACTTTTAGTCGGTGGGGTCTTTCTTGAGAGTAATTAAGAAACTGCGATGATATCTACAACGAAGATCAAGGTCTCTTTTTCAAGAGGATGGCCCGCAGATGGTCCATAACCTAGTGATGGAGGAATAACCAAGAGTCGGCGTCCGCCAACCTTTGCACCTGGCAAGCCTTCCTGCCATCCAGCGATTACACCAGATAGTGGGAATGTTGCTGGCTGTCCTGAGGTGATTGATGATTCAAGAATCTCCCCTGATGACCATGCCATCAAGGTGTAGTGAACTGTCAAAGTTGATGTTGGTTGAATCTCTGTTCCTGTTCCAACAATCAGGTCTTGCTTTTCCAAAGTTGTTGGTGCATCACCTGTTGGGGCTGAAATAGTTGGCATCTCGCCAATGTTGCCCGTTACCGTTGGAAGTCCTGCTGCTGATCCTGACACTGTGTCATCTCCTCCGAGTGTTGTGATTGATGCAAATGCAATTGCTAATACGGCAAGTACCGCAAATACTTTGACTAGAGTTTTCTTTGGCATATCTCTCCTCGTTATTCGATCTCGCCGATTAATTTAAACTCGCCATCACCGATCTGGCCTTGAGAGCGGTAAAGCTCTAGCTTGGCACGGGTATCGGCAATATCAAGGTTGCGCATAGTTAGTTGACCAATGCGATCTGTTGGACCAAAGGCAGCGTTTTCTGTCCGCTCCATTGAAAGCTTTTCAGGGTGGTAACTCAGTCCTGGGCCAGTTGTATTAATGATTGAGTAATCATCACCACGACGCATGCGAATAGTGACTTCGCCCGTCACAGCGGATGCAACCCATCGCATCAATGATTCACGAAGCATTAACGCTTGTGGGTCAAACCAACGTCCTTCATACAAAAGGCGACCTAATCGGCGACCCTCTGCATGGTAATTAGCAATTGTGTCTTCGTTATGAATTGCACTAATTAAACGCTCGTAAGCGATGAAGAGCAGCGCCATTCCTGGGGCTTCATAAACTCCACGGCTCTTTGCTTCAATAATTCTGTTTTCGATTTGATCAGCCATGCCTAAGCCATGGCGTCCACCAACGGCATTGGCCTCTTTCATTAAATCAACAACATCATCAAATGATTTGCCATTGATTGCTACTGGGCGACCTTGATTGAAGGTGATTTTTACATCTTCTGTTTCAATCTTTACCGCTGGGTCCCAGAATCTAACGCCCATGATTGGTTGAACCAGCTCTACAGATGTATCAAGGTTTTCAAGGCTCTTTGCTTCATGGGTTGCACCCAAGATATTTGCATCGGTTGAGTACGCCTTTTCAGTGCTGTCACGGTATGGAAGACCATGCGCAACTAGCCACTCGGACATTTCTTTACGTCCGCCAAGTTCGGTGACGAAATCTTGATCAAGCCACGGCTTATAGATTCGCAACTTTGGATTTGCAAGAAGCCCATAACGGTAAAAGCGTTCGATGTCATTGCCTTTATAGGTTGAGCCATCGCCCCAAATCTCAACTGAATCTGAATGCATCGCGCGCACCAGCATGGTTCCTGTTACTGCGCGACCTAATGGTGTTGTGTTGAAGTATTGCTTTCCGCCAGAACGGATATGGAAAGCACCACATGCGATCGCAGCAAGACCTTCTTCAACTAAAGCGCTCTTGCAATCAACTAGGCGTGAAATTTCTGCGCCGTATTCCTTTGCGCGGCCTGGGACTGAATCAATATCTGGCTCGTCATATTGGCCAAGATCTGCTGTATAGGTGCAAGGAACTGCGCCTTTATCGCGCATCCAAGCAACGGCTACTGAAGTATCGAGACCGCCAGAAAAAGCGATTCCTACCTTTTCGCCAACTGGAAGGGATGCAAGGACCTTAGACATGTCCCAAGTCTAACGGATGTTAAGAGTCGAAAGTTTCTTCTCGAGCACGGGAGTAACACCCCATTGAGCGGTGATTTCAAGGTACCTATCAATATCTAACTTATCTGGCTTTGCATCTGTCTTTACAGCACGAATCATTAGGTTTCGTGGCGTGTGCTCTCCCCCAACAAATTCAATTACTTCTACGCGATAACCGACAAGACGTAAGAGCTGTGCTCTCAATGAATCTGTCAGCAGATCTCCTAGGCGCTCCTTCATTAATCCAAACTTTGTAATCGCTCCCCATGGTTCAGGTGCTACCTCTATCTGCTTTTGAATATCATGATGGCAACATGGTGCAATTAATAAGAGCTTTGCCTGGCCATTGACCGCCCAGGCGATTGCATCATCAGTAGCGGTATCGCATGCATGCAAAGCGATTGCAATATCTGCAGATTCAGATGTTGTTTTAGATATCTCTTCTGCTTTAAAGGAGATCGTCTCAGTTATGCCGAGTTTTACTGCGATTGCATTATTGCGATCTCGAGAATCTGGGCGAATATCAATGCCTGTGACAACTACTGGAATTCCAGATTTGATTAAGTGCTGATGCGCAGCAAAGGTTAGATAGGCGTGGCCACACCCTAAATCGGTAATGCGTAAAGGGTTCTGCGTTGTTGGAGTATGAATTTGTCCAGCTTCAATCGCAGAATTTAGTGCTGGCGACAAAAGACGCAGGAACTCTTCAACTTGTTTGTACTTGTCTTGACGAGAAGGCTTAATTACACCCTTTGCATCGGCAATTCCAACCTCTCGCAAAAAGGGATCATTGGAATCCAACAAACGATCCTTCTTCTTGTCGTGAGAAAGATTCTGTTCAGATTTACGTTTTTCAATGTGGACTTGGGCATCTCCGCTTTTTGTAATTCTGATGGAGTACGCCTCTTCGGTGCTTTCCACCATTATGTTTGCATATCCACTGTTGAGCAGCTGATCTATTTCAACCGCTGAAGGTGGCAGATTCTTAGTCGTTGTGGCCCGACCATCATTCTGCATCAACTGAAGATTCAATACCCCCTTAATTTCGACTGGTCTGATATCAATTCTTTCGAAATCCACCACCATGTTTCGACGTCGCCCAGAAAGAACTGCACGGACAAATGATTGGGTATTGAGAATTCTGCTAGCTGCCTCAATAAGCGCTTCTTCTAGATTTAATGGCATGAAATTAACCAATGGCAAAGGGTCAAATCATGTAATTCCATAGCCTAAGTGTATCTGTCTGTATAAACGTTATAAAAGCGAAACATAGGAGGCGTAGTTGCATCACTTTTACATTGATTTGAGATTTGCCTATCCGTAGCCTGTCACTATGAAATCCTCACCGTGGTGGAAAGAAGCCACGATCTATCAGATCTACCCACGATCTTTTTTTGATAGCAATGGTGATGGTGAAGGCGATTTACAAGGCATTACCTCTCAACTGCAATACGTTCAGGATTTAGGGGTTGACGCTATTTGGTTGAGTCCCTTCTACACATCTCCCAATAAAGATGGTGGATACGATGTGGCAGATCCTCGCGATGTAGATCCTCGTTTTGGAAATCTAGATGATGTAAAAAAGTTGATTGAAGTTGCGCATTCCTTAGACTTAAAGGTGCTTGTTGATATTGTCCCCAACCATTTTTCCGATCAACACATCTGGTTCCAGCAGGCATTAAAGGCGGGACGAGGTTCTCCCGAACGAGATCGTTTCCATTTTTATGATCCTAATGAGGATGGAACTCCACCCAATAACTGGATCTCACTCTTTGGTGGACCATCGTGGACTCAAGTTGATGATGGTCAGTTCTATCTTCATTTGTTTGATTCATCGCAACCTGATCTCAATTGGGATAACCCAGATGTAGCAAAAGATTTTGAACTCACCTTGCGCTTTTGGTTAGACCTAGGGGTTGATGGTTTCAGAATTGATGTTGCTCATGGACTAGTAAAGGAAAATCTCTTAACTAATCATCCTGACCCACAGGGAATCAGCGATGCGCTGCGTCTTGATGTATCAATGGAAGCGGAAGCCAGAAACGCGCTTCTTGTGACTGTTCCTTATTTTGATCGACAAGGCGTGCATGAGATTTATCGTCAGTGGCGCATACTCTTTGACTCATATAAGGATCGAGAAATTCTGGCAGTTGCAGAAGCCTGGGTCCATCCCCCAGTTAATGCAACTAGGTATGTACGAAGCGATGAGCTTCATCAAGTGTTTAACTTCGATCTACTCGATGCACAATTTGATGCAGATACTCTGTACTCGATTGTCAATCGATCTATCGATTTAATGGCTACAGTCGGCGCTCTACCGACGTGGGCCCTTAGTAACCATGACTCTCCACGAGTTTCCTCGCGTATCGGAGAGATTCAGGCAAGAGCCCTTGCACTTTTTGTTTTAGCTTTGCCAGGTTCTTGCTACATCTACGCCGGGCAAGAATTAGGTTTACCGGATGGAGAGATTCCAGATAATTCTCGACAAGATCCAATTTATTTTAGAACTGAAGGAAAACAAAAGGGACGTGATGGGGCACGTGTTCCTCTTCCATGGGCAGGTGAGAGTGCTCCATTTGGATTTACGACTGGAACGCCTTGGTTGCCTTTAACCGATAATTGGAAAGATTTAACGGTTGAGAAGCAGAACATAGATCCTAAGAGCACCTTAAATCTCTATCGATCAGCTTTAAAGCATCGTGCTGAGCATCTCATTACGCAGGGTTCAATTGAATGGCTTGAATCACCCCAGCATGGATTAAAGAGTTCGAGTTTACTTGCGATACGAAGGGGCGATGTATCCATTTACATGAACTTGACCAATACCCCCATAGAGATTGAGATCGCCGGAAAACTTCTCATGGTAAGCGCAGGAGTTGTTGATGCCCGTGATGGAAAGATCACGATTCCGGCCATTTCAACCCTCTGGTTGCATCACTAACTGACACAATACCGCAATGGAATCTACGACTACTTGGCTGTTAACGCTTGGCATCCTCTCACTTGTAATCATCTTTGACTTAACATTGGCAATTGTTCGTCGCAACAAAGAGACAACAATGACTGAGGCTGGAATCTGGACAGTCATTTATGTTGCTGCAGCTATTGCATTCGGAGTTCTGATGCCTAACTGGACCACAGATCCAAATGCTCAGAAAGAGTTCTTTGCTGGCTGGTTAACTGAGTACGCCTTATCTGTTGACAATATTTTCGTCTTCGTGATCATCCTTAGCAGATTACAGGTTGAGAAAACTAAGCAACAATTAGTTCTCTTGCTTGGAATCATAATCGCACTAGTTCTTCGTGGAGGATTTATCGCTGCAGGTAGCGCGATCATTGAAAAGTTCTCAGGTGCTTTCTTTGTGTTCGGAGCCTTCCTTATTTTCACCGCATATCGACTTCTTGTCGAGGACGATGGCGAAGAGGAGTGGAAAGAGGATCGATTTATTACCTACCTTCGCTCCAAGGGCGCAACTACCTTCTTCATCGCACTTGTATCCCTTGGATTTACCGACCTTGTCTTTGCTTTGGATTCAATTCCAGCGATCTTTGGCATTACGCGTGATCCATACATCGTCGTTTGCGCAAATATCTTTGCCTTAATGGGTCTTCGCCAGCTGTACTTCTTGTTACAAGGTTTATTGCAGCGATTGGTTTATTTATCAAAAGGTCTTTCCTTCATCTTGGCCTTTATCGGTGTAAAGATGTTTATCGAAGCATTCCACGGTGTTGGAATCCATGAAATTGCAGGCGTTGAGCTACCACATGTACCAATCGAAGTAAGTCTCTTCGTAATCGTTGCGGCGCTAACTGTGACTGCGGTAGCAAGCCTTACAGCAACACGTAAAGATGGAAGCGAGCTCGTCTAGAGCTCGGTTTTCATCTTTCGTAGAGTTTGGCGATCGTAATCCTTTGATTTTTCATGGATCTTTCTGATCTGTAATGCAAAGGCTTTAATCGCAGTATCAAATGCGGCTAAATCATTGAACTCTGCCGCTTCCGCTCTGATTAATGGGCCTGAGCCATGTGTTGTCACAACAACTTTGTGTTTGTGCTTTCCCTGGTGAGGATTTGCCTCATGAAGAACTTCAACTTCGACGCGATCAATTACGATACTAAATCGCTCCATACTATTGAGTTTTTCAGTAACTATCTCTTTAAAGTCTTCAGCTAAATCTGCATTACGTGTATGAATTTGTATCTTCATATTAGAAGGGTAGTACTAAGACCACCGATGTCGCTATAGCTGCAAGAAGAAAAGATTTTCCCAGAATTTTCAAAGCGGTCTTGCGATCAGCTGCTCTATCCTCTTTGCTAGCAACTCTCTTGATATCGCCCATCTTGCCAACATTGAAAGTGCCAGCAAATCCGTAGGCTAAGCAAAACTTAGATCGAGATTGTACGAATCCGACAGAAGCAACCATCAATGGAAAGAATATTCCTAAACGTATTTCAGTTGGAGTATCCACTGTTGAAAAAGTAAGCAATGTAACTACTGTGAAAAAGAGACCTACTAAGGCAACCATCTGCCTCTTGCGAACTTCACCTTTACCAATATTGCAACTACCGGGAATGTATTGAACCTCAGGCATCTTCAAATTCATCTTCATCAACCCAGGTATCTGCAACAGAGTCATCTTGATGCTCTACCCAGGATAAAAATGAGGCGACTGCGCGAAAAGCTAAGACCGTCACTGTAAGCGCGGCGAAGGTTCGACGAATAGCTTTGAACATGGGATAAAAATACTCTCTATTGCTGAAAAAATCTCTATAAAAAGGTAAGAGCCTGCTCTATATCCTGCCAAATATCATCAACATGCTCGCACCCTACAGATAGGCGAATCAACTGTTCCGGAACAGATGGACTTTCTAAGGCCCAACGACGGCGGCGCTCCCATAGGGACTCGATTCCACCAAGACTGGTTGCATGTGTAATTAATCGTGATGACTCACAGACTTTTTCTGCTTGCTCTGCGCTTCCATCAACTTCAAAGGAGATAACCGCTCCAAAGCCTGGGTAACGAACCTTGGTGATCTTTGGATGTGCCTCAAGGCGAGCAAGCAACTGCTGTGCATTTTTCTCTGCCGCTCTAAAGCGAATTGGAAATGTGCGAATCCCGCGTAACGCAAGCCATGCTTCGAAGGGACCTGGTATCGAACCGTTAAAACGTCGCGCTTCATCTAATCGCTTAAGCAGGGCGGAATCTGATGTTGATAAAGATCCAAGTACAACATCGCTATGACCTGCTAGAAACTTTGTTACAGAGTGCATGACTATGTCTGCACCCATTGAAAGTGGTTGCTGCACAAGTGGTGTTGCAAAAGTATTATCTACACCGACTCCAACTGTAAGTTTCTTAGCAGCGGCAATGAGTTGTGGAAGATCGGCAAGATCTAGGCATGGATTTGTTGGGGACTCCAGCCACACCAATGCAGCGCCTTTCATTGCACCAATCACTTCATCAGTATTTGTAATATCTACAAAACGAACTTCGAGTCGTCCCGATGCATGATGTTGATTGAGCAATCCCATGGTCCCGCTGTATCCCTGATTAGAAGCAACAACAGGTGCACCTACTGGCAGAATTGAAAAGACCGCACTTATCGCTGCCATTCCTGATGAGAAGGAGAGAGTTTGTCCGCCTTCTAGTTCGGAGATTGCAGCTTCGAGTGCGCTCCAACTTTCATTTCCGTAACGACCATAACCAACCGGTCCTCCTGCGTGATACGTAGAAGAGAAGATCAAGGGAGGATTGAGTGAAGCATCAGGTGCAGCTTCGGGACGGCCCGCTGTTATCGCCGATGTCTCAGGGTGATGACTCATGACAGAAGTCTAATTGTTAGAAAGGATTGCCATAGCCGCATTATGGCCAGGAATCCCGCTTACTCCCCCGCCACGCACAGCGCCTGCTCCACAAATGAAGATTCGAGGATCATCTGTTTCGACACCCCATGATTCTGGTGTTCCATCTTCACGAAATGGCATAGATAAATCCTTATGGAAGATATTTCCTCGTGGCAAAGAGATCGCTTCTTCAATATCTAATGGAGTTTTAACCTCGATCGCTGCAATCAGATCTTCAATTGGTTCAGCTAGGTAATCATTTAATGATGACAAAGCTGATTTGATCGCCAACTCGCGCGCCGCATCATTATCTCCATCAAATAATGATGCCGGGGTATGGAGACCAAAGAGAGTTAAGGTCTGGTAACCAGCATCCTGTAACTCCTGTCCCAGGATTGATGGGTCGGTCAAGGTATGGCAGTACATCTCGATAGGCATTTTTTCTGGCATCACACCAGCTTGTGCAGCTTTAAACACAGATTCAAACTGAGTAAAGCTTTCATTGGCATGGAAGGTTCCAGCAAATGCAAGTCGAGGATCGATTCCCGATTTCAATTTTGGTAATCCCTTTAACAAGATGTTCATCTTCATTTGAGATCCATCAAGACTCTTCGGCGCTGATGTACCACGAAGTTTGGCTAAAACTTGTGGGGCTGCATTTGAAAGAAGGTACTGACCCTTTATTACCTCTCCTGATTCGATTGTGACTTCAACTCCACCATCAGTTGACACAACCTTAGTTGCCCTAGAGTTTAGTGAGATCTCAACTCCACTTTCTATCGCTACTCGTAATAGCTCTTGAACTAGTGCGCCCATTCCACCCTTTGGAACTTTCCACTCGCCTGTTCCGTTACCGATGAGATGATATAAAAAGCAGATATTTGCTTGAAGATCAAAGGCGGATGCAAAGGTTCCGATGAGTGCATCAGTTAAAACAACTCCGCGTACAACATCATCTTTAAATCTTTCAGTAATCACCTGTCCTATTGGCTCTTCGACTAAGTACTGCCAGGTCGAATCTAAATCAATCTGCTTTCGCAACTGAGTGCGAGTTTTTAGCGGTTCAAGTAAGGTCGGAGCAATTTTTTCTGCGAACTCGGCAACTTCCGCATAGAAACTCTGCCATGCTCGTCCTTCTTGGCCAGAAGGATCAAGTTCGTTAAATGAACTCTCTGTCTTTGCATCCCACGTACGAGACACATACAGTCCTTTTGTCTCTCCATATGGTGTGTAACTGGAGACTTCACGTGAAACACATTCAAATGACAGACCCAACTCGTTAACGATCTTGTCTGGTAATAGCGCAATCAGGTATGAGTAACGGGACAAATATGCATCATATTCAGGAAAGGCTCGAACGCTTTGTGAAGCCCCACCTATCTCGGGGTTAGCCTCCAGGATTCGGACTGATTTACCTGCGCGAGCTAAGTACGTCGCTGCAACCAATCCATTGTGTCCGCCGCCAATAATGACAACATCAAACTCTTTACCCTGCATTTAAATCGCTCGAGCGATCCGATGAATTGCTTCAGTAACAATTGTTGGACTTGTCGCAAAGTTCAAACGCACATATTGAGAGCATTGCTTGCCATAAGTGTGGCCTGCGTTAAATGCAACTCGACCTTTCTCGAGAAGAGTAATTGATGGATCTTCTCCCAGATTGAGGGCTTCAAGATCTAACCAGGCAAGATAACTGTTATCGGGAAGGTGATATCGAACCGATGGAAGCTGAGAACCGAGTAGCTCTTTAATCATCCTACGATTGTGGTCGAGATTTTCTATGACAGAGTCCAGCCAAACCCCACCTTCGGCAAATGCGATTGCTGTTGCAAATCCACCTAAAAGAGATGCACGATAGTGCACAGCAATTGGCATCGAATCTAATTTACTTTTCAGCGCCTCATTCTGAGTCACAATGATTGCGCACTTTAGTCCCGCGATATTCCAACCCTTAGATGCTGCGGTAACTGTTATAGAGACCTCTTCTGCCTCTTTCCCTAAACTCAACATGGGAGTAAAGGATTTATCTTTATAGGTAAGTGGTGCATGAATCTCATCGCTAATGATCAAAACCTCATAGCGCTTGGCTAGAGCAACTAATCTCAGAAGTTCCTCGTTGCTGTAGATACGTCCTAGTGGATTATGAGGGCTGCACAAAATGTGAACCTTTAATCCAGATGCATAAGCTTTTTCAATGCCATCCCAATTTATTTCCCATGGATTATTGGATTCATCACCAGTTCGCTCAAAAGGAACATCTACAAGATTTAACTTGGTCTCGTTAATCCAGTTATAAAAATTGTGATAGACCGGAGAGCTTAAAAGTATCGAATCCCCCGGTTGGGTAAAGACTCGCAATATTTCAACTACTGCAACTCCGACATCTGTTGCTGCGCGAACTTGTAGCGGATCAACCTCCCAGTTCCAGCGCGTCCCCGCAAAGTGGGCAAAGCCTTGGCCTAACTCTGGAATTGAACCTAAATATCCGAGATCTGATTTTGCAACCATTTCAGCCAGCAGATCGCGAATGGGTTGTGCAACGGGAAAATCCATCTCAGCAACGGGTAGAGGAAGTACATCGGCTGGAAAGCCTCGCCACTTTTCACTGCGGTGAGTTTGTAGCTCCGCCAAATTTGGTGCTGATACAGAATGATCACTCATGTCGGCAAGGCTACCTTTAGATGAGTAGTTTTATAAGTAGGTTCGAACTCCTAGAGTGCTTGCTCTTCAGCCGAGATCCGTCGTGTGGAGTTACGCACCACCAAAGTAGTGGGCAAAACAAGTGATGGTGGGTCAAGTACCGGCTTTCGTAACCTCTCCATGATGGACCACGCCGCCATCTCGCCCATCAGAGTTACAGGTTGTTCAATAGTTGTTAACTCGGAAAACTCAGCCATCTCATGTCCATCAAAGCCAATAATTGAAATGTCATCTGGTGCCTTTAATCCATGACGACGAAGTGCCTGCATCGCTCCTAACGCCATTTCATCTGATTCACAAAAGATAGCTGTCGGACGGTTTGGACGGGCCAGTAAATCATCCATGGCGCGTGAAGCGGTGTGCATGGTGAAGTCACCATGGATCTCGCGCGATGGCAACCACTCCAAACCATTTTCAGCTAAGACCTGCATGAAACCCTTGCGACGATCCTGTGGGACAGAAAAGTTAAATGGATCATCTGGTCTTCCAGACATTAAGCCAATTTTCTTATGGCCCTGATTTACTAAATGTTGTGTCGCTGTTCTGGCCCCAGCGACATCATCAATCTTGATAGATGCGCATTTTTCATGATCCATTCCAACTAATGCGATTGGGATTCCAAGAGAGAGCATTGAATCAAACTCTTCCTCAGTGGGTGGAAGTGAAATTACGATTAAAGCATCGACTCGGCCTTTAAGAAGTTGGTGTTGAAATAATCTCTCGCGGCCCTTCATTTGACTGAAGTTATAAAGGAGCAGATCCAGCCCAGCTTCGCGCAAAGCTTGTTCTGCTCCGCTAATTACCTGTGAGAAGTACCAGCGCGAAATATATGGAGCAACGACACCGACTGAATTAGTTCGCCCCAGAGTTGAACTTTGACGTTCATTAGTTAAGGGGTAATTTAATTTCTGTGCAGCTGCAATGATCTTGTCACGGGTTTGCTGATTGACATGGTGAAGTCCGCGCAAAGCGCGTGAGACGGTCGCAGTAGAAACTCCCGCTTCCTCGGCGACCTCTTTGATACCTGCCATCTCATCACCTCCCCATCCCGATTTCTGCAATAAACTCTGTAAAAGAACTGTAACGGCTGCAAAAGTACGGCAAAGATGCTGCAATTAGCAATCCCAGCTCTCATTCAGGGGTAGAATAGGCAGCATGAGCAATCAAATTGAGACACAGATCGATGTATCACTGACCGAACGAAATCGCCTCACCGCACTTTTCCGAATCATTCTTATAGCGCCGGTCTTGCTTTTTCTAGCCTCATTCTCCCCTGCAACTGCTTTTTCAGATGAGTTTTGGGGTGTCTATGCCGGGTTGCTCACA
>JBIKXW010000032.1:0-14771 GCA_044355565.1 Candidatus Planktophila sp.
AAGCAAGTCGCGTTGCCGCAATGTTCCTGCAAGATGCCTCAGGCCTTACTCGTACAGAGGCTGAAATGGGTGACATGGTTATGTCAATCAAGTGTGGAGAATCAGATACAACCTCTGGTCTTGGCTCATGCCCAACAACTTCACAAGCGGTTGATCGTTGGGTTGAAGCTGGCGGAACTGTTTTCTTTGGAGAAACTTCAGAGCTAACCGGTGGCGAGCATTTAATCGCAGAGCGTTGCATCGATGCAGCAACTCGCGATTTGTTCCAAGTTACCTATGACAACTACATCAAGGTTATTGAAGCAACTGGTGCAAACCTTCTTGGCTCACAGCCAACACAAGGAAACATCGCTGGTGGCTTAACAACTATTGAAGAAAAGGCCCTTGGAAATATCGCTAAGACTGGTTCAGTTCCAGTCGTAGGTGTTCTCAAGCCTGCAGAAATGCCTAATCCAGCTAACCCTGGCTTGTACTTCATGGATTCATCATCTGCAGCAGCAGAGTGCGTAACTCTGATGGCAGCAGGCGGAGCGGTAATTCACTTGTTCCCAACAGGTCAAGGAAATGTTATTGGTAACCCAATCGTTCCTGTTTTGAAGTTAACTGCAAATATCAAGACAGCGAAGTCAATGAGTGAGCACATCGATCTTGATGTTTCAGGTTTGCTTCGTTACGAGTATGACCTAACCAAGGCTGGCGACATGATGATGGATGTCATCTATGACACTGTTAATGGTCGTCTATGCAAGGCTGAGGTTATGGGCCACCGCGAATTCACATTCACGAAGTTGTACATCTCTGCATAATGATTCTGATTTCTGAAGATGTATGGGGAACTCCCTTCCAAGTATTGGAAGGGAGTTTTCCCATTACTCGTAATGATGATTTGTGGAGTAACCCTAAAGAGCTCAAAGCAGCACTTAAGGATGCAACTGCTCTAGTTGTACGTAATCGAACCAAGGTAACTGCAGATGTAATCGCAGCTGCACCCAAGCTAAAAGTGATTGCTCGCGCAGGTGTTGGCTTAGACAATATTGATTTAAAGGCTGCAGATGTTGCAGGTGTCGTTGTTGTTGCAGGACTTGGCGCGAACGCTGTCAGCGTTGGTGAATTAACTCTTGGCCTTGCACTGTCATTGCTCCGAAATGTTCCAGGCCATGATGTTGCAACTCGTGATGGTGGTTGGGTGCGCACACCGGGCCGTGAGCTTTCTGGTTTAACGTGGGGATTACTTGGTTGTGGTGCAACAGGAGTTGCAACCGCCAAACTGATTCAAGGATTTAACTGTGAAATAATTGGATTTGATCCATATGCAAAAAATCTTTCAGGGATTGAATTAACCACATTTGAAGAAGTTCTAAAGCGCAGTGATGTAGTTAGTATCCATATGCCTTCAACTCCCGAGACAAATGGAACCATCAATGCTCAGAGCCTTAGCCTCATGAAGCCTGATGCGATTATCGTCAATGTTGGTCGCGGAGAAGTCATTAATGAGGCAGACCTTATGTCGGCCTTGAAGGCTAAAACCATTGCTGGGGCTGCACTAGATGTGCGAGCCCAAGAACCTCCTGTAAAGGGCGAGATGGAGCAGATTCCTAACCTAATTCTGACTCCACACGTTGCAGGAATCACCAAAGAGAGCCAACTGCGCATCAATCAGATTTTGACTGCAAACATTGAATTAGTTTTAAACTCAAGGCCCGCCACCCATTCAGTGGGGGCGTTAAAGGAAAGTAGTAATTGAATGCCTCAGCTAACTGTTGGTTCAGCGATCGCCAAAGCGCAAACTTTGCTGGAAGCTGCTGGTGTTCCGACAGAACAAGCCGCAACAACAGCACGTTGTATCGTTGCAAGTGATCGTTGGGGGATCGGTAGCCACGGTTTAATGCGTCTGCCTTTTTATCTTGCTCGATTACAAGCAGGTGGAATCAAGCCAGCTGCACAGTTAAAGGTTGTTACAGATCTACCAAGCCTTGTTGTGTTTGATGGCGGTGATGGGTTAGGCCATTGGCAGCTACAGAAAGCGGCAGAGGTTGCAGCAGAACGTGCGATGGTTAATGGAGTTGCAGCGGTTGGAGTTGGTCGCTCCAATCATTGCGGCGCTCTTGGAATTTATGTCTGGCCCATGATTAACCGTGGCTTAGTTGGTATTGCCTTTAGTACAGGTCCTGCTGTTATGCCACCTTGGGGCGGAAACAAAGCTTTGCTTTCTACATCTCCAATTGCTGCCGGTATTCCAACAAACCCTCCTACAGTTGTTGATCTTGCAACCAGCGCTGTTGCACGAGGAAAGATCCAAGCAAAAGCACAAGCGGGTGCTGAATTAGAACCAGGTTGGGCATTTACCAAAGATGGTGCGCCGACCACAGATGCAAAAGAGGCGTTGGCGGGAATGCTTGCACCACTGGGTGGAGTAAAAGGTTATGCAGTTGCCGTCCTAGTTGAGTCATTAACAGGAATGTTGATTGGACCAACCCTTGCAAAGAACATTCCAGACATGTTTGCTGCTAGCCAAGATGGGCTACCTCAGCAAATTTCTCACTTTGTCATTGCAATTGATGCGGCCAAATTATCTGTAGATGGCGCTAATAATCGCACCAATGAGTTTGTTTCAGAGGTCGGAGCAGCAGGCGGACGACTTCCAGGTGCTAACCGCGTAAACCCTGAAAAGCTCAACATGGATGATGAAATAACTATCACTGACCAAGTCTTTTCAAAGCTGGGTTTCTAAATGGTAAAGAGCTACGCTCCCGGTTTTGGCTTAATTGGCGTATTGGTTGCAATTGCATTTCAAATCAATCAAATACAGTCGGCGATTAGCCCACTCGCATTGTGTGTAGCTTTTGGATTCTTAGTTGCAAACTTTGCCCAGTGGCCAGCATTTGCGGCTCCTGCAACCAAGGTTTCAAGCAAAACAATTATGCGCATTGGTGTTGCCTTGCTAGGTGCACAAGTCAGTGTTATCTCATTGAAAGAGATTGGCCTCAAAGGCGTAATCACCGTCGCAATTGTTGTGACTTTTACAATCTTTGGAATTCTCGGATTATCAAAGCTGTTCAAGATGTCTGGAGAACTTGGACTACTTATCGGTGTTGGCTTTGGTGTTTGTGGTGCGACCGCTGTTGCAGCTATCAAACCACAAACACGTGCAACTGAAGAAGAGACTTCTTACGCGATTGGTTTAATCGCATTGTGTGGAACATTATCAATTTTTATGTTGCCCTTGATTGGGCATGCGCTAAATCTTGACACCCGCGAGTTTGGTGCATGGGCAGGTGCAGCGGTGCATGATGTAGGTCAAGTAGTTGCAACAGCATCTGTGTGGGGAGATGATGCTGATAAGTATGCAATCGTTGTAAAGCTTGCACGCGTGTGTTTGCTTGCTCCAATAGTTTTGATTTTATCTTTGCGTCACCGCCGTTGGTTAACTGCTCAGGGTAAGCAAGGGGTTGAGACAGCAAAAGTTCCACTCATTCCATTCTTTGTTCTCGGATTTATTGCAGTTGCAACTTTAAACAATGTAGTTGAGATTAATGATGGCCTGCATGACACGATAGTTTTGATCAGTAAGTTGATGCTCGGCGCAGGATTAGTTGCTCTAGGTTCAGGTGTTAGATGGAAGTCGATCCGTGCTATCGGGCCACGACCGATGGCTATGGGAATGCTGGCCTGGGTGATTGTGGCGGGGGTAGCACTCATAGCGGTCAAAGTTACCGGTCTTTGACATATACCCCCGGGGGTATGATAGGTTTTCCTTAGTAACTACTACTAAGGAGTTAAATCATGTGTTCACCCGTTACATGCCATATTTGCAAGAAGGCGACCTGGTCAGGTTGTGGCCAGCACATTGAAGAGGCGCTTGCTGGTATTCCTGAAGCTGATCGCTGTAAGTGCTAACCATGGCAACCAAAACAATCGCACACGTTCTCTCTGATGAAGAGCAGATCACTGCAATCGCTAAAAGAATAAAGCGCGCACAAGGGCAACTTGGTGCTGTTGCAAGAATGCTTGAAGAAGGTCGCAACTGCGATGAGATAGTGACTCAAATGTCAGCGGTCTCTAAAGCCGTAAATACCGCCGCCTTTACATTGATTTCGGCAAGCCTTAAAGAATGCATTGTCGAAGGGAAAAACAACTCTGAGGCGGTTACCGCACAACTTCAAAAACTATTTTTAAGCCTGGCATAAAGATGCGCGTAATCATTATTGGAGGAGTCGCAGGCGGTATGTCTGCAGCAACTCGCCTCCGTCGCTTAAATGAATCCGCCGAGATCATTGTTCTTGAAAAGAGCGGGCACGTTTCTTATGCAAACTGCGGCCTTCCATATTACGTTGGTGGAGTCATTGAAAATGAAAAGGATTTACTGCTGCAAACTCCAGCTAGCTTGCATGCGCGTTTCCGCCTAGATGTTCGTGTCAACACCGAAGTACTAGCGATCAACCCTGCCAAGAAGGTTGTTGCAATCAAGAATCTTGTAAATGGAGAAACCTCTGAACTTGATTATGACAAGCTGATCTTGAGTCCAGGTGCTTCACCCGTTGTTCCTCCGATTCCTGGAATCGAACGTGGAATGACTCTACGCACCGTTGAAGATGTAGAAAAGATCGCTGCAAGTGTTGGCACAAAGCCTGCTAGCGCAGTTGTTATCGGTGGCGGATTTATCGGTGTTGAAATCGCGGAAAACCTTATTCATCGTAAAATTCCAACCGCACTTGTTGAAGCAACAGATCAAGTGCTAATGCCCTTAGATCCAGAGCTTGCGACTTTAGTTGCACAAGAAATGCGTTCACATGGTGTTGACCTTCGTCTTGGCTCAAGTGTTGTAAAGATTTCAGCTGATTCTGTAGAACTAGCCAACGGTGAAGTTTTACCAGCCGAAATTGTTATCTTGGCTATTGGAGTTCGTCCAGAGATTGGATTGGCAAAGGCAGCCGGGCTTGATATTGGTACACGCAACGGCATCAAGGTTGATGATTTCAATCGCACCAGCAATCCTGACATTTACGCAGTTGGCGATGCAGCTGAAAAAACCGATGCACTTGATGGAAATGCAACCCTTGTACCTCTAGCAAACCTGGCCAACCGCCATGGTCGCGTAGTTGCGGATCACATTTGTGGCCTAACTGTTCGTCCAGTAAAAACTATCGGAACAGCAATTGTTAAAGTCTTTGACTTGATGATCGCTACCACTGGCTGGAATGAGAAGCGCTTAAAGGCAGCAGATCGACCACACCAAGCTATTCATATTCATCCAAACTCACACGCTGGGTACTACCCAGATGCAAAACAAATGACATTGAAGTTGATCTTTGATCCAAAGAGCGGCGAAATACTTGGCGCGCAAGGTGTTGGAATTGAAGGAGTGGATAAGCGAATCGATGTCATTGCAACTGCAATGCGTGGAGGAATAACTGCACCAGAGTTAGCGGACTTGGAACTTGCATATGCGCCACCTTTTGGTTCAGCCAAGGATGCGGTAAATATGTTGGGCTATGTCGCTGAAAATGTCTTGTCAGGTGTTTCAAAGGTTGCGCAGTGGCATGAGATTGATGAGTACCGCGAAAAGGGTTACGAACTTCTCGATGTTCGCTCTGAAGCTGAATGTGGTCGCGGAATCATCCCAGGAGCAATCAATATTCCTGTTGATGAAATTCGCGCTCGATATTCAGAATTGACCAACAAAAATCTATTGGTGAATTGCCAAGTTGGATTACGAGGTCACACAGGGTCAATGCTCTTGAAAGAGCTTGGTTTTAATGCAGTAAATCTTGATGGTGGCTATCTAACTTGGATTAACTCACCAGCGGCAGTTAACTAGAGGAGAAAAAATGTGCAGTAGAACAACTTGTCGTAAATGTGGAAAGCCAAGCTGGTCCGGGTGTGGCCAACACATTGAAATCGCCCTTAAAGGCGTCGCAAAGAAGGACCGGTGCCAGGGCCATGCCAATGACCCAAAGGAGCCTGGTTTTTTCAGCAAACTCTTCGGCAAAGGCGCATAATCAGAGCAAAAGACGGCAAATTCAGTCTCAATCGTGACCCTTTTGTTACCTGAACTTCCTATCAATTAGGGCTACTCAGGCGTAGATTTCCGAATGTCCAAGGGAATTGCACCCTCAAAACCCAATGACCTTCGAAGGCTCTATTAATAGAAAAGGACGATGATGTCAGATCTAAATAATGGCATTTCCCGCCGCTCAGTACTTAAGGGTGCTGCAGTTGGTGGTTTAGGAATCGCAGCAGGTGGATCACTACTTGCAGGTTGCGGTTCAGGCGCTACTGGTCCACTTGCATACGGAGCTCGCTCTGTTGATGCAGGCCCAACAGCACAGAACGAAGCTTTAATTGCTGCGTACACAGCAAAGACAGGCAACGAAGTTAAGTACAACGCAACTGAGTCAAATGCATTTCAGAACAACCTCTCACAGTATCTACAGGGAACACCTGACGATACTTTTGAGTGGATGGCTGGATATCGCATGCAGTTCTTCGCAGAGCAGGGTCTGCTTGCAGATCTAACTGGCGTATGGGACGCAATTGGCGATCAGTACGACGAGAGCTACAAGATTGCATCAACAGGTCTTGATGGCAAGCAGTACTTCGTTCCAAAGTCTTGGTACCCATGGGGTCTTCACTTCCGTAAGTCAATGTTTGCTGACTTGGGATTGAATGCTGACAACGTAACAAACTGGGATGAGTACCTAAAGATGCTTGATGGAATGAAGAAGAAGGGTCTTGTTGGTTTCGCTGCCGGAGATAAAGGCGGCTGGGAAGCAATGGGAACATTCGACATTCTTAACGCACGTATCAACGGATACCAGTTCCACGTAGATCTACTTGCTGGCCGCGAAAAGTGGACAGATGCAAAGGTCACAGAAGTATTTAGTCACTGGGAGCAGTTGATCCCTTACATGAATCCAAACGTTCTAGACCTCGAGTGGGATGGAGCCATGCAGCTTCTTCTACAGAAGAAGGCTGGATCAATGCTTATGGGTTCATGGTTCGGTGGAAACTTCAAGGAGCAGTCAGAAGCAGATTACGCTGACCTCTCAATCATTCCATTCCCAGAAATCAACCCAGAGCACGGTCGCGACACTATCGATGCACCTATCGATGGTTGGTGTGTAGCTGCAAACGGTACAAATAATGATGGCGGAGCAGACTTCTTGAAGTTTGCTGGCGACATGGAAGGTGTAAACGCAACTCTTGCTGCAAAGGATGCAAACGGAGCACTTATTCCGATGACATCTGCAAACAAGGGCCAGGACACATCTACATACGATGCTTTCCAGAAGGAACAGCTTGCTGTTATGGCTGAAGCAAAGTACATCACTCAGTTCCTTGATCGCGATACTCGTCCAGACTTTGCAGGCCCAGTTGTTGGTCCAGCAATCCAGTCATGGTTCAAGAATCCAAAGGATGTTGCAAAGATCCAAGATACTTTGCAATCACAGTGGGATGCGCTTCCTCCTCTAGCCTAATTAGTTTGGCTTAATCTTTGTTTAATTTTTAATTAACACATCGATTGAAATAGAGATAGGGTTACAAGTATGAGCTCGACGGCGAAAGACATCACTAAGGTCTCTCGCCGTCGAGCCTTTTCCAAAGCCGATCGCACAACTCTTGGTGCATTTGTAGGTATTCCGCTCTTCTTCCATTTGTTACTTGTTTGGATCCCAGCGGTTTTAACCATTCTTCTTTCATTTACCTATTGGTCAGGTATTTCGATCAGCCGAATCAAATGGGCTGGTCTAGCAAACTATCAAAACATCTTTTTCGACACTCCAGCATTTTGGGAAGGTCTTAAGAACAATGTCATTTGGTTAGGTTGGTTTGCTTTAATTGCAACGCCGCTTGGAATTTTGCTTGCATATCAAATTGATCGACAGATCCGCGGACACAAGTTTTATGAAACCGCGTACTACCTACCAGTTGTGCTTTCACTAGCCGTAACTGGAATTATCTGGAACTTCTTACTTCGCCCAGATGGCTTTGTTAATGGCCTCTTCGGACGCGATATCGATAATGCAATTTCATTCTTTGGTAATTACGACATCAACATCTATGTCATTTTGACTATCGCCTCTTGGCGACACATCGGTTACATCATGCTTTTATATTTAGCTGGACTTAAATCGGTTGATTCAGCGCTCCGCGAAGCAGCATCACTTGATGGTGCGACCGAGTGGCAGACCTTCAAAAAGGTTGTTTTTCCTTCAATGAAGCCGGTAAACATCATCGTTATTGTGATTACGATCATTGAATCCCTGCGTGCATTCGACATTGTTTACATAATTTATGGCTCATCAGCAGGCTTCCCGATTCTTGGTACGTTGGTTTTCCAGAACATTGCAGGCGAAGGTGCATCCATGAAGGGTGCGGCTTACGCAGTTATTCTCTTTGTTCTTTCAATCGGACCGATTATCGCTTACCTACGTGCAACCTTTAAGAGTGATGTCCAATGAGCGTAGATCTACAACTCGCACAAGCCGCTGCTAAATATAAGAACAAGCAAAAGGTTAAGGATCGATTTATCTCTGGCTTTATCGGAATCTTTGCAATTGTATGGATCTTCCCAATTGCATGGACCATCTGGACTTCTTTGCGTCCATACAAAGATGTTCGCGCAAATGGTCTCTTCTCAATTCCAAAGACATTGAATTTAGATAACTATGCCCAAGCAATCTCGCGCATGGATCTTCCTTTGTATTTTTGGAATACAGCGCTCATCACAGTTCCTGCCGTATTCCTAACCTTGTTCTTTGGATCATTGATCGCATTCGTAGTTAGCCGCTACTCATTCAAGTGGAATGTTTCGCTCTTACTTCTTTTCACAGCAGGAAATCTTCTTCCAGCCCAACTTGTTTTCATTCCAGTTTTTAAGATGTACATCACCTTAGGTAAAGCTGTAGGAATGCCGCGCCTTTTGTATGACTCACCATGGGGTGTTGTTTTGATCCACGTTGCGTTCCAAATGGGCTTTGCAACATTTGTCCTCTCTAGCTATATGAAGACAGTTCCAAAAGAGATCAGCGAATCGGCAATGGTTGATGGCGCTAGCGTCTTTACTCACTACACAAAGGTGATGCTTCCACTACTTCGTCCAGCTCTAGCTTCATTGGGTGTGCTCATGACAACTTGGATCTACAACGATTTCTTCTGGGCTCTTGTACTGATGTCCTCAGATTCAAAACGACCGATTACATCCGCCCTCGGTCGACTGCAGGGCGAATTTGTAACGGATTACAACCTCTTGGCAGCTGGCGCCACAATCGCGGCCTTGCCGACCCTGATTGTCTTCTTTTTACTTCGTAAACAGTTTGTATCAGGCTTAACACTCGGCTCAACCAAAGGATAACTATGAAAGCAATTCAGATCACCGAATTTGGTGGTCCAGATGTCATGCACCTCGTGGAACTAGATGATCCAACAGCAGCAGATGGATTTGAACTGATAGAAGTTTCTGCAATCGGAATTAACTATGCAGACACACACCAAACTGAAAACTCATACCTATCTGCACAAAAGCTTCCTTTGGTTCCTGGCATCGAAGTTGTAGGTACAACTTCAAAGGGTGTTCGCGTTTTAGCGCCAGTAGAAGGTGGGGGATACGCGCAGAAAGCGGTAACTCACTCTTCAGTGATGATTCCAATTCCCGATGGAGTTTCGGATGAACAAGCGTTATGCATGTTGGTTCAAGGCTCAACCGCTTGGCATATTTTGAAAACTGTTGGTCACTTACAACCCGGAGAAACTGTTGTAGTTCATGCAGCAGCTGGCGGAGTAGGAACAATTGCTATTCAGTTAGCAAAGATGTGGGGAGCCAAAGTAATTGCTGTTGCATCTTCTGAAGGAAAGCGCGCACTTGCATCCTCACTGGGTGCAGACATAGTTGTAGAAGCAACACACGAGAACTTGGGTGATGCAATAAAGGCAGCTAATGGCGGTAAGCGCGTAAATCTCATTCTTGAAATGGTCGGTGGAAAAACTTTTGATGACAGTTTAGAAATCCTGGCTCCATTTGGACGTTTAGTGACATATGGCATGGCATCACGAGTTGCACCAACAATGATTCAGCCGGCAACACTAATGGGCGGATCAAAAACTATTACTGGATTTTGGTTGTCACATTGTTTCGGAAAGAAAGAGTTAATGAATGATGTGATTGAGCAACTCTTTGCTCTTGTTGTAGAAGGTAAGTTGAAGCCAGTTATTGGCGCGACCTATCCATTGAGCCAGGCCAGCACAGCCCATAAGGCGATGCTAAGTCGTGAGACAACCGGCAAAATCACGCTAAATCCCGCTCTATAAGAAGGTAATTTTTCCAAAGTGGAAGTAAGAAGGTAGGCTCAGCACTCGATCAACGCCCCCCTAGCTCAGTCGGTAGAGTGTTTCCATGGTAAGGAAAAGGTCACCGGTTCGATTCCGGTGGGGGGCTCGAAAGAGGTCCTTCACCAAGAGGTACCTATCTTTCTAACGCACAACCCTTGGCGGGGTAGCTCAGCTTGGTAGAGCAAGCGGCTCATAATCGCTGTGTCGTGGGTTCAAATCCCGCCTCCGCTACTAGTTCCACACGCGTGAATTTCGCGCAATGAGAAGGCTCGGGTAACCTAAGCCTCTCGTAATCGACTGAAGGAGTAAGACCATGGCAAGCAAGAGCGCGGACGTACGTCCAAAGATCACCATGGCATGCGTGGATTGCAAAGAGCGTAACTACATTACAAAGAAGAACCGCCGCAACGATCCAGACCGTATGGAGCTAAAGAAGTTCTGTCCACGTTGCAAGTCTTCAACACTTCACCGCGAAACTCGCTAATGCTCAATCCCGATTCTGTCGGGCGCACCTTTGAAGGTGCAGAGTCTGTAAATGTTTCTCAATCTGAAATCGATGCCTTTTGTGCCGTGCTGTCTGAAAGTGATACGACGGTAGCTCCTCCAACTTTTTCAATTCGAATTACCTTAGAACAATCGCAAGAGATCCTCTCTAACCCAGAGATTGGTCTGGATTGGTCCCGCGTAGTTCATGGCGATCAACGTTTTGATATTAAGCGACCAATAGTTGCTGGCGATAGTTTCATATGTTCCTCAACAATCGAAAGCTACAAAGTAGCAGCAGGAAATGAAATCGTCACCGTTCGTTCAGATCTGCATTCAGATAACCAATTAGTTGTATCAACATGGTCTACATTGGTGGTGCGCGCATGATTGAAGTTGGCGACATCCTTGAGGAAAAAGTCTTTTTCCTAGATCGTGCGATGCTCAAAGCGTATGCAGATGCAAGTGGAGATCAAAACCCAATCCATCAAAACGAGGATTTTGCAGTATCTGTTGGACTTCCTAATGTCATAGCTCATGGAATGTTAACCATGGCCTTGGTCGGAAAGTTTGTTACAGACTGGGCTGGCGGATCAGCACCTGTCAAAGAGTTTTCGGGACGTTTTGTAAAGCCTGTCATTGTTCCGGTAGATCACAAGGTAGACCTCACCGTTTCTGGCGTTGTCACTGAAATTGAAGGAGACCGGATCACCGTTGAGCTCAAAGCGAGTTCTGCCGGAGTTAAAGTCTTAGGTATGTCTAAAGCGGTTGTAGTTAAGTGAGTATTCCTGATTCAGTAACCGCACTTGCTCAAGCGCGGATGGATGCTCGTGCAGCTAAAGATTTTGCCTTAGCAGATAAGTATCGTGATGAACTATTGCAGGCAGGGTATGAGGTTGTGGATGTTGCTAGCGGGTATGAACTACGCCCAAAGAAGCCATATATAACACTTGCATACCCTCGTGATATTCGACCAATAGATTTAGAAAAAGATGTAACTGTTGGATTGATTGTTGATGGTTTTACCGATGACGCATTAGAAACTATAAAGACCATAAAAGCTAACAGCGATTGTGGCGTTGCCATTATTTCAATCGGTGATGCAGGATCACTCTTTGAGCAAATGGATAAGCGAACGTACTTAATATCAGTTAACCCAGGGGCAGCTTGGGGAGATTGCGCAAATGTTTTTCTGGAAAAGGTTAAAAGCAAGTATGTAGTAATTATGGATCCATCAACTCGTTTTACTGCAGATGCAATTACTCCAGTTGTAACAGAATTAGAAAAAGGTGAGTATGTCGCTGTTGGTTGGCGTGGCGGATTAATCAATACAGATGATGAATGGCGCAGTGTTGATGACAAAGGTCCGGGAGAAGTTGATGTTTTGTTTTCGTACTTCATGGCCTTTAATCGCGAAGCGATGATAGAAGTAGGTGGGTTTAATCCCCGCGCCTTGTATTATCGAAATGCGGATATTGAGTACTCGTTGAAGATTCGCCAAGCCGGTGGTCGATTGCTTCAGATGGAGCTGCCACTGATTCAGGATCGCCATCATGGGTACCACGACGCTGATCCCGAGTACCGTGAACTTCAGTCAAAGAAAAACTACGACCGCATCCTTGGTAAGTACAGAGGTAAGAGCGCAATTTTGTCCCCACGCAGGTAACCTTCTTACATGACCGAGTTATCCAAGTACACCAGCTTGCGCGTAGGTGGCCCGGCTCAAAAAATTGTTCAGGTATCTACTGAAGCTGAAATCATCGCAGCGATCGAGGAGGCCGGGGATTCACCTGTACTGATTATCGGGGGTGGAACCAACCTCTTGATCTCCGATAAAGGCTTTGCTGGCACAGTTATCCGAATCTCAAATGATTCAGTGCAATCTGAAGTCGATGCCTGCAGCGGTGCAACATTAACTATTGGTGCTGGTGAGGATTGGGATGCTTTTGTACAAACAACAATTGATCGCGGTTATGCAGGTTTAGAAACCCTAAGCGGCATTCCCGGAACAGTTGGTGCAGCGCCTATTCAAAATATTGGTGCTTACGGTCATGAGGTAGCTGAATTTATTACCCGCGTACGAACATATGACCGCGAATTAAAAGAGGTTCGCACTTTCACCAACAGCCAGTGCGAGTTCACCTATCGAAACTCACATTTCAAGACTCACCCAGGACGCTACGTTGTTCTGGATGTTCAATTCCAAATTCGAATTGGTGAGATGAGCGATCCGATTACTTATCTTGAACTAGCTAAAAAACTTGGGATCGATCCCGGAGATAAAGCAACTGTTCAGCAAACACGAGCAGCTGTCTTAGAACTTCGCGCAAGCAAGGGAATGTTGCTGTCGCAAGATGATCATGATTCGTGGTCTGCAGGATCTTTCTTTACAAATCCAATCATTTCTCAACAGGCAGCGGATGCTTTACCGAACGCTGCACCGAAATGGCCATTAAATGATGGACGAGTCAAGATTTCAGCCGCTTGGCTAATTGAAAACTCTGGCATTCACAAAGGTGATGAGTTCGGAGGAGCACGGGTTTCTACAAAGCATGTTTTGGCATTGACTAATTCAGGAAGTGCTACCGCAGCAGACATCACTGAACTTGCAAAGCGTGCACGCAATCAAGTTAAAGAGGTATTTGGAATCACCCTTGAAGCGGAAGTAAATCTAGTTGGAGTAGAGATTTAACCCTCTGTAAGTAGCTTTTTGATACGGCCAATACCTTCGACAATATCTTCATCACTTGTTGCGTATGAAAAACGCAGGTATCCAGATGGACCAAAGGCCTCACCAGGCACCGCTGCAACCTCAACCTCTTCAAGAAGCAAGGTAGCTAATTCTGCAGATGTTGTAGGTGTTTTTCCGCGAATCGTCTTTCCAAGCACGCCCTTAACAGAAGGGTAGACATAGAAAGCACCAGTTGGAGTTGGGCACTCAAAGCCAGGTATCTCATTGAGCAATCCAACAATTAGTTTGCGACGACGATCAAATGCTTCGCCCATCTTATGAACCGCATCTAGGTTTCCATTGAGTGCAGCAATTGCGGCACGTTGAGAAACATTTGAAACATTTGAAGAAAGATGTGACTGTAAGTTGGTTGCCGCCTTAATGACATCCTTAGGACCGATCATCCAACCTACTCGCCAACCTGTCATGGCATAAGTCTTTGCAACACCATTCAAGATGATGCAGGTATCAGCAAGTGCTGGAACCAAAACTGGAAGTGATGGAGCAGTCGCACCGTCATACAGTAAGTGTTCATAAATCTCATCGGTGATTACCCAAATGTTGTTCTTTACAGCCCATTCGCCAATCGCCTTAACCTGTTCGACAGAGTAAACAGAGCCAGTTGGGTTAGATGGTGAGCAGAAAAGCAAAACCTTTGTCTTAGGTGTACGTGCAGCCTCAAGTTGTTCAACTGTCACTAAGTAGTTTTGCGTTTCATCAGCAAATACATCAACGCTAACTCCGCCAGCCAACTTCACACACTCGGGGTAAGTTGTCCAATAAGGAGAAGGAAGTAGAACTTCATCACCAGGGTTAACAATTGTTGCAAATGCTTGGTATACCGCTTGCTTTCCACCATTTGTAACTAAAACCTGATCAGCGGTGATTTCATAATTACTGTCACGCTTTGTTTTTGAAACGATCGCATCTCGTAGATCTGGCAACCCTGGTGTTGGTGTGTAGCGATGATTTGCCACAACCTTTGTTGCAGCAGCTGCTGCCTCAACGATGTAATCAGGTGTTGGAAAATCAGGCTCGCCAGCACCAAAGCCAATTACTGGACGGCCAGCAGCTTTGAGCGCTTTGGCCTTTGCATCAACGGCCAAAGTGGCCGATTCTGCGATTGCTGCGATACGGGCTGAGATACGTGGAGTCATAGGCGTAAGTCTGCCGTATTTCAGGCGCGAGTTAGACCTGAACCCCACCTTGCCTCTACACTTCGACGCTC
>JBIKXW010000033.1:0-14687 GCA_044355565.1 Candidatus Planktophila sp.
AGCGCGAAATATATGGAGCAACGACACCGACTGAATTAGTTCGCCCCAGAGTTGAACTTTGACGTTCATTAGTTAAGGGGTAATTCAATTTTTGGGCAGCTGCAATAATCTTGTCGCGGGTTTGTTGATTGACATGGTGAAGTCCGCGCAATGCACGTGAAACGGTCGCGGTAGAAACTCCCGCTTCTTCAGCGACCTCTTTGATGCCTGCCATCTCATCACCTCCCCGTTGTGATTACTGCAATAAACTCTGCAAGAAAAACTGTAACGGCTGCAAAAGTACGGCAAAGGCGCTGTAATTTGCAATACCAGCTCCCGATCAGGGGTAGACTAGGCAACATGAGCAATCAAATTGAGACACAGATCGATGTATCACTGACTGAGCGAAATCGCCTCACCGCACTTTTCCGAATCATTCTTATAGCGCCGGTCTTGCTTTTTCTAGCCTCATTCTCCCCTGCAACTGCTTTTTCAGATGAGTTTTGGGGTGTCTATGCCGGGTTGCTCACACTTCCGGCAGCTTTAGCGCTTGTTGTTCGTCAGGTGTATCCATCATATGTTCTGGCCTTTAATGAAGCTCTGCTCTCACTTCAAACTCGAGTCGATGCATATCTACTCTTACTCTCCGATGAATATCCATCAATTGAAGAGAATGACATTGTCAGTGTGACCTTCCCAGAGGTTGATGCGAAGCAACTCAACCGTTGGTTACCACTCGTAAAGTGGTTACTGGCACTGCCTTTGTACATTGTTGGAGTTGTGTACATCATTTATGCAGCGGTCTTAACGGTAATCGGCTGGTTCAGTGTTTTGTTTACAGGCAATTACCCTGAGTTTTGTGCTGAGGGAGTTGTTGGAACAATCGCGTACTGGAACCGTGTAGCTGGCTACGCACTTTTGCTAGTTACAGATGAGTATCCAACTTTTTCTTTGTAGGAATTAAGCTTCCTCAAGAATCATTGAAACAGAGTTAATGCACCAACGTTGATCCGTTGGAACCTCATACCCTTCGCCTTCAAAAACATGTCCTAGATGCGAGCCACAGGCAGCGCAGCGAACTTCGGTGCGCACCCGTGGAAAGAGTGATCGATCTTCAATCAACTCCACGGCATCATCAGCCGTTGGTGCGTAAAAAGATGGCCAACCACAGCCTGAATGAAACTTTGTCTCGCTTCTAAACAACTCTGCACTACATGCTTTGCACTTATACACGCCCACCTTGTCAGTATCTGTGTACTCGCCCGTGAAGGGACGTTCTGTCGCTGCATTGCGAAGTACTTCATATGACAATGGATCCAGGCGGCTAGCTAACTCTTCTTCATTGATCTGAACTGGATACTCTTTTTCGCTCATTAATTTGCCGCCATTTCTGGATATGCAACACCTGTGCTCGAATGACAGTCATAACCATTTGGATTTTTCTGCAAATACTTTTGGTGGTACTCCTCCGCTGGGTAGTACTCAACTCCTTCTGCACTCAGAATTTCTGTGCAGATAGTGTCCATGCCTGCAGCGGTTAATGCATCCTGATACATCTGGCAAGATGCGAGCGCAACCTGCATCTGCTCATGTGTAGTTGTGAATATCGCGCTGCGGTACTGAGTTCCAATATCTCCACCTTGTTGGTTAAGAGATGTTGGATCATGCATGGTCCAAAACTCTTGAAGCAAACGTAGATATGAAACCTTTGATGGATCAAAGATGACTTTCACCATCTCGGCATGCCCTGTGACTCCAGTGCACACCTGCTCGTATGAAGGGTTGGGGCGAATACCACCCATATAGCCAACGCTTGTCTCAATGACGCCATCCATCTGCCAAAAGCGGCGTTCGGCTCCCCAGAAACATCCAGTTGCAAAGTACGCGGTTGAGTTCATGCGTGAATTGTTGCAGTATGCACAGATATTCGCACCCGCTGATAACCTTCATGCTGACCCAATGAGCCCCCGTAGCTCAGGGGATAGAGCACTGCCCTCCGGAGGCAGGTGCACAGGTTCGAATCCTGTCGGGGGCACTTGAGATAGATCACCCTAAATTCCAAAACTCTTTCCCGTTCATCCTTGTATAACACCGCTCCACAGGGGACAATTAACTCCTTGCACGCACAACTGTGTGTATTACAACTTTTACTCTGTTTGAGTCTTACTTCCCTAAGGAGACATGCGATGGATTGGCGACATCAATCAGCCTGCCGCGATGAGGACCCAGAACTCTTTTTCCCTGTCGGAAATACCGGTCCTGCACTTACTCAAATCGAAGAGGCCAAGAAGGTTTGTAATCGTTGCATCGTGAAAGAGCCATGTTTGGCATGGGCCCTTGAAAGTGGTCAGGATGCCGGCGTATGGGGCGGATTATCTGAGGATGAACGACGAGCGCTCAAGCGTCGTGCTGCACGTAATCGCGCTCGCTTAATGGAGCAACAAAACCAGATTTAAAGTGGGAAGCGCAGCTTTGCCTGAGTTCCCTGATCTGTTGAATCCAATTTCAACTCACCCATTAACTCATTTTCTGTCAAGGTGCGGACAATCTGTAAACCTAAGTTTGATGAGGTCAGCAGATCAAATCCATCAGGCAAGCCAACTCCATCATCAGAGATCGTAACCAAACCTTCATTGCTATACCGTTGAAGTTCAATCTTTAAGTGGGTTCCAGACTTAGCTAAACCATGCTCCAAAGCATTATGAATGAGTTCGGTAACGACCAAGGACAATGGCGTAGCAACACGTGATTCCAAAGAACCAATCTCACCAACTCTTTGAATTGTAAGTTCACCCATTCGAGGACTTAGTTCAAGTGCGTGGGTCACTAGCGAGCTCAACACCTCATCAAAGGCCACCGTCGTTTGCGTGCTATTGGAAAGGGTTTCATGGACAACCGCGATCGATGCGATTCGACGAACCGCCTCATCGAGTGCGGCTGCAGCAGCAGGATCTTCAATTCGACGGGATTGCAATCTAAGCAACGCTGAAACAGTTTGTAGATTATTTTTAACGCGATGATGAATCTCGCGGATTGTCGCATCTTTGGTGACAAGTTCGCGATCACGTCTACGCAACTCAGTAACATTTTGCAGCAGCACGATTGCGCCGATTTTATCTGTGCCAACAATCAACGGTAAAACCAGCAAATCAATAGTTGCCCCTTGATTATCAATCTCAACTCTTTGCAACTGCTTGCCATTTAAACGTGAACGAACAGCTTGCTCCGAAGCGTTTGGTGAGGCGATGACTACTTGCTCTGCGACCTCACCGAGATTTCTTCCCTCCAGGTCACCCCGCCAACCCATGCGAGAAAAGGCTGATTTTGCATTTGGGCTTGCAAATGAGATTGCTGAGTTTGCATCAAGTCGAATCAAGCCATCGCCAACACGTGGTGCTGGTTCAAAAAGTGAGCCTGCATCTTTATAAGGGAATGATCCCTGAGCCACCATTTGAAATAGATGTTGCGCGACTTCACGATAATTACTTTCAAGTTTTCCTGAACTTCGAGAGTGTTCAACATTTCTATGAGTTGAGATTACTGCGATGACTTGACCTTCAAAGGTAACGGGAATCGTTTCCGTTTTAACCTGCATCTCCCCTATTTTTTCGGGATCGCTAGATTTAACAATCTCATCACCAGATAGGGCTTCATCAATTGCTGACTTTGCACCCCATAGAACTTCTTCACCAATAACATCATTAATGAAGACAGTTGATGTAGTTGTTGGACGAATGTGAGCGACAGCGATGTGCCCAGTAGGCCACATTGAAATGTCTTTACGTATTGGCACCCATAAAATCAGATCGGCGAATGAAAGGTCTGCCAAGAGTTGCCAGTCTGCAACTAACTCGCGTATCCGATTAGCTTGATCAATAGTGATTGTGGTTCGCGCCCCGAGCAATTTTTCCAACTGAAACATTGTTACTTCCACTCCGCCAAGTGAAGCTCGATCTCTTGGGTTGCAAACCACACCAGTTCATCATCGCCTTGAAATGCCAAGAGGGCGCATTGCAATTGATCCCACGGTAGAGCGGTTTTTAAGGTGAGTGAATCTTCGTAACTTTCGCCGATCTGCTCATCTGTTATCTCAAAGGCAAGAACTATTCCAGGGGCTTTTTCAGATAACCGAAGCTCTAAAGCCTCTTCACCAGCTGCTACAGATAGTAAATACTCAAGCTCTTCCTCATCGCAATCTGAATTATCTGCTACAAAAGTTTGGGTGGGAGCAAATACCTCATCAGCCTCAAGGCTCTTACTCTGCACAAAGAGTTCAAGATCCTTGTGGCTAATGGGAAGGTAAGCGCGCATTTGCCCATAGTAATAGATCCTAAGAAATGATTTCTCGGGCTATTTCAGTGATCGATTTACGCAGATTTGAGCGCTCATTTGTCTCAACCAAGGTAGCGTGCTGATCTTCTGCCGCTTTGGCTGCTCGCCTCTCCTCTTTCACGCTCCGGACTCGAATAGGTTTGAGGGCGGTAGTTGCTGTTAGAAAGCGCGCCATTTCACTTTCTCCTCGCTTGCCTGAAGATTTCATGTTTTGAGTAAAACTCAACTGTGCCCTTATCGATGTCTGATGCAACAAATCAATCACCTGTCCAAGTCGATAGTGCCCCAGATGATCTGCTCGTGAAACGATCATGAGTTCATCGGCTTGGTCACAACACCAAGTAGTAACAACCGAGGTCCAACGTCTATCAGTCAATCTGTTTGAGAGCCCTGAGATTGAACCGATATCTATCACAATAAAATCAAACTCTTCCGTAGCTTTACTCATGAATTCTTCTAATTGAAGTGAAGAGTCTTGGGTAATCTCGGCAAGAGCTAAATTAGGAGCGATTGACTTCCATCCGCTTGCATCTGCAAAGTTTCGCATTGATAACAGTGGCGATATAGATGGTGCTCGAAAATTAGCCTCCACCAGCAATGTAGATTTCTCAAGAAGACTGAGCTCCATGGCTAGATTGAGAGCGATGAGTGTGCAACCTGTATGACTGCCCGCTGAGCTAATCGCGACTACCTTCGAAGTACGCGGTTTTCGCTGCGTTAAAGCGCTAGTCCGAACCATTGGTGCTCTGACAAAGCCACGTACCAATGAGATTAAATCAGTACCTAAACTTGGCAAGGGATGTAGCGCGATGAAATCCCCTTCACTCTGATGTGGAATAGAAAAGCCGATTACCTGTCGGACCAAGGCTTGCGCCCCATCCACCAATTGCTTATTGGCACCTGGTAAATCTGCCCCATAAATCAAAAGTGCATTGGAGACAGTTGCTGAGTTAGAGTGTAAGTAACTCTGCAGAGAAGCCCAATCAATCGCTCGAAAGACCACATTCCAACCCTGGGCATACAACGTTCCTGCTACAAAACCTTCAACATCTGGGTTTGCAATTGCTGTTATGACAGTAGGCATATCAAGCTCAGACATGTGTACGCACCACCACTAATCGACCTTGAGTAGTTGCACTCAAAACCCTAAGAACTTGTGTTTCTTCGATTGCAACAGTGATTGAAACATCTTCACTCAATGAATTCTTAGAACCATCAATAGTAATAATCGTTACACCACCCATAATCAGAATCGGATCAATAACCGCTTCACCATTGCGTGAGTCAAATACCCAGTAGATATCTACAGAATCTCCTTCTAAAACTCCCGATGCAAAATCTGCAAAACGCAGACTTAGTGGCACTGCACTTGTGGCCATCACATCAGCTGATGCGGCTAGATCTGTTGTTGAGAGAACCTCCCCCGCAACCATTGTGCGTGTTACCACCAATCCGATGACTTGATCGGATGCGCTCAAGTAATTGTTAGAACTAGACCCAAGGTTCAAGTGCGAAGTTATGAGATCTGATTTATTGATCACATGTCCTGCCGTCGCAGCTTTAGCCAATACCCAGTAATTGCTTCCTTTATTTGAGTAAGTCGAGATGAAGAAAGCTGATACAAATGCAGCCACAATTAACGTCACCGCTAGAGGCATTCGTGCCCCATAAGAACTCTTTTTATTTTTCATAGCTGTACCCAAGGGGCTGATGTGACAGAGGAGTTTGGTTTGTCCACAATCAGCCAAAGGTATGAGGAGCTTCGGTACCAAAGGTTGAGTCTGCACCTACTGAAACAGGAAATTGTCTTCCTATGACTACACGACGTGAATATGAGCAACTTCCTACCTACATAACTACCGAATTAACTCCGCTTTCCAGCGATCCCAATGAGGATTTTCTGCACCCTGTACTTGAAATCTTCAGGCCTGCTCCGGTAGCTATTGAGGTTAAAAAGCCAAGGCTTTACTTGGTTCCATCAACATTTGGTGAGGAGTTTGATGCTGAGTTCGCACCTCAACCGACCTCTGCCAGCGATCTCCCTGACATCAATCCATTGATCCTTCAATTCATCTACAACACCTTAGAAATTTGGGCGGGTAAACGTTCCCCTCAACAACTTCAGCACCTATGTCACTACACAGTATTTAGCGAAATCCAGAAAATGGCTGGATCGCTCAATGAGATTGGAAGAGTGCGCAAAAGTAGAGTCACTCAGCCTTTGGATGGAATCTGCGAAGCAACAATCACCATTCGCTTTGGTGATCGTTTGCGCGTAGTTGCAATCAGATTTGAAGGCCTAGATGGACGCTGGTTATGCACCTATCTAGCACTTATCTAAAGTTAAGCAGCGCCTCCATGGCAACGCTTGAACTTCTTACCTGAACCACAAGGACATGGAGCGTTACGAGTGACTTCTCCAGTTGTTCGAACTCCAGATTCATCAGCGGCTGTGTACTGCAAACCTGCTTGAGGTAATTGCTTAGCTTCAAGACCCGGTGCTACAACTTGATTACTTGCGCTCTCAACTGTGACTTCGATGTTAAACACAAAGCCTGCGATCTCCTCTTTAATTCCATCCATCATCGCTGCGAATAGATCAAAGCCCTCTTTTTGGTACTCAACAAGTGGATCACGTTGAGCCATTGCACGTAGACCGATTCCCTCTTGAAGGTAATCCATCTCATACAGGTGTTCGCGCCATTTACGATCAAGAACAGAGAGTAAAACCTTGCGCTCTAGTTCGCGCATTACCTCTGCACCTAGCGCCTCTTCTCGCTGCGCGTACGCTGATGCGCAGTCCTCAAGTACCTGTGCGGTAATAAAATCTGCATCGAGTCCTACACGAGAACCGGCTTTAGCTTCCAACTCTTCGATCGTAAATGAAATTGGATAGATGGTCTTTAAGGCAGTAAATAGGGTACCTAGATCCCAATCCTCTGCATATCCATCAGCTGTTGCAGCGGCGACATATGCGGTGAGAGTGTCGGAGACGAAGTGAGCCACCTGCTCCTTAATGTCGGCACCTTCTAGAACGCTTCGACGCTCACCATAAACAACTGAGCGCTGACGGTTCATGACATCGTCATACTTCAAAACATTTTTACGCATTTCGAAGTTTTGTGCTTCAACCTGAGTCTGCGCAGATCGAATGGCGTTAGAAACCATCTTTGATTCAAGTGGAGCATCATCTGGCAGTCCGGCAACGGTTAATAAGCGCTCAACCAATCCTGAATTGAATCGACGCATCAAATCATCTTGAAGCGAGAGGTAGAAGCGTGACTCTCCTGGATCGCCTTGACGACCTGAACGTCCACGTAACTGATTGTCGATGCGACGTGATTCGTGACGTTCTGTGCCAAGTACATATAGACCACCGAGAGCAACAACCTCTTCATGTCCAGCTTCAACCGAAGCCTTTTGGCGTGCAATCTCGGCTGGCCACTCTTTCTCATACTCTTCAGCATTTTCCACTGGAGAGATTCCACGACGTTGTAATTCAAAATCCGCCATGAACTCTGGATTGCCACCCAGCATGATGTCAGTACCTCGACCGGCCATGTTGGTGGCAACTGTTACAGCACCCTTAACACCAGCGCGAGCAATGATCGCTGCTTCACGTTCATGGTGCTTTGCATTGAGAACCTCATGTGGAACTCCTGCTTTGCGAAGAAATGCGGATAGCTCTTCAGATTTTTCGACGCTCACAGTACCAACCAATACAGGTTGACCTTTGCGATGACGCTCGACGATATCCGCCGTTACAGCAGCAAACTTTCCAACCTCTGTTTTGTACACCAAATCAGGTGAATCAAGACGTTGTGAAGGACGATTAGTTGGTATTGGAACAACACCAAGTTTGTAAATTTGATGGAACTCAGATGCCTCGGTCGTTGCAGTACCTGTCATACCTGACAATTTGTCGTATAGACGGAAGTAGTTCTGCAAGGTAATAGTTGCAAGTGTCTGATTTTCATCCTGAATTTCAATACGTTCTTTAGCTTCCAGCGCTTGGTGTAAACCTTCGCTGTAACGACGGCCAGCAAGCATGCGGCCTGTGTGCTCATCAACAATAAGCAGTTCGCCATTCATGACAACATAATCCTTATCGCGTCTAAACAACTCTTTAGCGCGGATTGCATTGTTTAAGTAACCGATCATTGGTGTATTGGCAGCCTCATAGAGGTTTCCAATCTGCAATAACTCTTCGACCTTTGTTACGCCTTCTTCAAGAATTCCAGATGTCTTCTTCTTTTCATCAACTTCATAATGAACATCGCGTTGAAGTTTTTGTACCAAATTAGCAAACTCTACGTACCACTTAGTTGCTTTATCGGCAGGACCACTGATGATCAACGGAGTACGCGCTTCATCAATCAGGATTGAGTCAACTTCATCTACAACCGCAAAGAAGTGATCGCGCTGGACACACTCATTGAGCGACCACGCCATGTTGTCGCGAAGATAATCAAAACCAAACTCATTGTTTGTGCCGTAAGTGATATCTGCTGAATACGCTTCACGGCGTTCAGCTGGTGACATGTTTGCAAGAATTACGCCAACCTTTAAACCTAAAAATCTGTGGACGCGGCCCATCCACTCGCTATCGCGCTCGGCTAAGTAATCATTAGTTGTAACAACATGGACGCCACGACCTGCAAGTGCATTCAAATAAGATGGAAGGGTCGCAACTAATGTCTTACCTTCACCTGTTCGCATTTCTGCAATATTTCCTCTGTGCATTGCTGCACCACCCATAATTTGAACATCGTAATGACGCTGGCCCAAAGTTCGGCGACCCGCTTCACGAACAACAGCAAAGGCCTCTGGCAGAAGATCATCTAGTGACTCTCCATTGGCATAACGCGCCTGAAATAGAGGGGTCTGCTCGCGGAGCTCTAAGTCTGACATCGCTGAAAAGCGAAGCTCTTGAGCATTAACCAAGGCAACGATCTTGCTCAGATCGCGAAGGATGCGTCCTTCGCCTGCACGCAAAATCTTGTCTACAAACGCTGGCATCGACCTAGCCTCTCAGTAAGGGTGTGACCCTGTTTCACGCCCTTATCGTAGAGGTTGTGCAACGCAGGCGGTAACCGCAGATACTGAGCCCACAGCGTGAAAACCCTGCGAGTTAACCGCTCGTACCGCCTCTTTGAGGGTGGCCCCCGTTGTAACTACATCATCAATCAAGATCAAATCTCCCCTCACCTGCGAAGTGAGGGAAAAAGCTCCTGCAAGATTTGTAGCTCTCTCATCTCTATGCAACCCACTTTGATCCTTGACCTTTCGGGATACCTGCAAACAATCAACCATGGGGATTCCAGTCCTATCTGAAATCTGAGAGACAAGATCGACGATGAAACTCCTGCCGCGACGACGTTGAGCTGCTTTACTCGAAGGAATGGGCACTAAGCGGGACAAGCGTGTGTCAAAAGATTTCTTGGTCAATGCATGAAGTAGTGCATCGATGACTAATTCATCAGCACCCTTTTCTCCTGACTCTTTAGCAGCCAGAATAATTCTGGAGGCTGTCGGGGTATACAAAAGCGCTGAATGTACGATCAAACTGTCAAAAACACTCTTGTAATAATGTGGATGCCAGTTACTTCTGCAATCCGAACAAATGCTAATTCCCAGACGTTGACACCCAAAACATCTGGATGGAAATAAGAGTTGTGAAACTTCTGCAAATGTACCCATGTGGGAATACTTACAAAGATAAGTTCCCTCAAATGCAATGAGAAAAAGTTGTGGAAATTATGCTTTGTAATCCTCTGGCTGTAAGGAAATAATTCGTTGCTCAATGCTCTCCCACGTATTGCGAGGAAGGGTCAAAACAAAGTGCGCACCGCGCCCAGGTCGCCCCCACGCCTCTAACTCACCATTGTGCAAACGTGCATCCTCAAGTGCAATTGAAAGTCCCAAGCCGGTGCCTCCACGTGTTCTTGCTCGAGAAGGATCTGCTCGCCAGAAACGATCGAAGACTCGAGTGAGGGCGTTTTCATCCAAGCCGACTCCGTAGTCACGAACACCTACAGCGACATCATGCTCACTAGCTTCGATGTGAACATCAATCTGATTTTCTTCAGCATGGTCAATCGCATTTGCCAAAAGGTTGCGCAAAATCCGCTCTACACGACGAATATCAGCTTTAATCATGATGACCGGCATTGCGGATTTCACGTAGATCTGAGTCTTGCGCTCTTTGGCAACCAATCCCAAATCATCTGCACATCGTTGAACAAGTTGAACCATGTCAAAATCAAGCGCCTCGAGTACCGCTACCTCTGCATCAAACCGTGAAACTTCAAGCAAGTCTTCGAGCAAGCGTTCAAAACGATCTAGCTGAGCGACTAGTAATTCGGCACTTCTTGCAACGATCGGGTCAAATGTCTCTTTGGATGAGTGAATAACTTCAGATGCCATTCGCAAAGTAGTAAGTGGAGTTCGAAGCTCATGGGAAACATCTGATACAAAACGTTGCTGCACACGAGAGAGGTTCTCTAATCGCGCAATCTGTTTTTGAATGGACTCTGCCATCTCATTAAATGCCAAGCCCAGGGTTGAAATCTCATCTTGAGATTCGACCTTTAGACGCTTCCTGAAATCCCCAGCCGTAAACTCAGCAGCAACAATTGCTGCCTCTCGTACAGGTTTAACTACCTGACGAACAACGAGCCAAGTGATCAAGCCAACCAAAAGCAGCAAAACAAAACCGGTTAGCAAAAGAGAGCTACTGATTAAGTCTAAAGTTTGCTCCTGACTTGCAAGTGAAAAAATTATGTACATCTCGTACTGGCCTGCGTTAGGAATCTGTACTTTTTGGCCAATTGCTAAACCATCTATGCGAGCACCAGTTATATAGATCATTTTTGTGTATTCATACACCAAGTCATTTTTTTGACGCACGTTCTCACTCAAAGCTACTGGAATACTTTTTGGATCCAAGTAATTAGAAGCAATTTCATAGTTATTCTCCATGGTGTTGCCAGGGCTTCGTATGAAAACTACTTCTCTGGCATTTTCGTTGGCTGTTAATGTGGTTGCCGAACTAATAACATCATCAACTACTTTTTGAACAATGGAGTCCTTCTCCCCTTGAGCCAATAGGAAGCGATATTCGGCTGTAAAGATGGTTGATCGAGCCTCAGCTAATGCTGAGTTCAGGTTTACCTCTTTAACACCTGCAGATAACTGAGAATTAAGGGCTGAACCCGTTATGCCCGTAACGGCCAAAGAAAGTACGACCGTCGAGAAAATTACCTTGATTGCCAGGGAGTTACGGATTCGCCAATATATTCGCTTCATGGCTAGGAGCCGCCCATTACTCCAGCTTTATATCCAACACCGCGAACGGTGACGACAATCTCTGGATGCTCAGCATCATGCTCGATTTTTGAGCGTAAGCGCTGCACATGCACATTAACAAGTCGCGTATCAGTGGAATGGCGATATCCCCACACCTCGCTCAGCAATGCATCACGAGTAAAAACTCGTCCTGGTTCTTTCGCTAAAGCAACCAAAAGGTCGAACTCAAGTCGAGTTAAGGCTATTTGCTTTCCACCGCGAGCTACTTGATGGGCCTGCACATCAATGGCCAAGTCACCAATTGTAAGCAACCCTGATACATCAGCATTTGTTCGACGTAAACGGGTTCTGATTCTTGCTACGAGTTCTGATGGATGACGAAACGGTTTAACCATGTAGTCATCGGCACCAGCTTCCAAACCCTTTACAACATCTTGAGTATCACCTTTAGCTGAAAGCATGACGATTGGAACCATCGACTCTGCCCGAATTAATTTGCAGACTTCAATTCCATCAAGCCCAGGCAACATAACATCTAACAAAACTAAATCAGGTGGGTTGTTACGGAAAACATCCATGACCTCATCGCCACGACTGACTAGATCCACATCAATGCCGGCACCGGTTAAAACGATGCCAAGCATCTCTGCGAGATCTTGGTCGTCATCGACGACCATAACTAAAGTCATTAGCTACCGTGCTCCCAAGAGTTCAGGTACATGTCTTGTGCTGGAGTAAGAACATCGATACGTCCACCCATGCTGATCAACTTAAGCGCAGCAACTTCCTTGTCGATATATGTAGGAACTTCATGCACACCTGGCTTTAGGTTCTTTGCTTCCTTAACTAAATACTCAGCTGTAAGAGCTTGATCTGAGAATGACATATCCATAACAGATGCTGGGTGACCTTCAGCTGCACCGAGGTTAACCAAGCGACCCTCAGCTAGAAGTAGTAAACGACGCCCATCTGACAGTACATACTCATCTGTCTGGTGACGCATCTTTGAGTTCTTTGTCTCTGCATTTTGCTCTAGCCATGCAACATCAATTTCGATGTCGAAGTGACCTGAGTTAGCCATGATTGCCCCATCCTTCATGACTGCAAAGTGCTCATCACGTAACACATCGCGGTTACCGGTGACGGTAATGAATACATCACCAAGCTTTGCGGCATCAATCATTGGCATTACTCGGAATCCCTGCATCATTGCATCAAGTGCTTTAGTTGGATCAATTTCAGTAACGATCACATCAGCGCCCATACCCTTGGCACGCTCTGCAACTCCCTTACCGCAGTAACCAAATCCGGCCACAACAACCACACGACCTGCTAGCAAGAAATTCGTTGCACGGAACACAGCATCAAGAGTTGATTGACCTGTTCCATAACGGTTATCAAACATATGCTTTGTGTCTGTGTCATTAACAGCAATCATCGGAAACTGAAGAGCTCCATCTTTTGACATCTGATTAAGGCGAATCACTCCAGTTGTTGTTTCTTCGCAGCCACCAGCGATATTTGGAATTAACTCCTTACGAGTAGTGTGCAAGGTATTAACGAGGTCGCAACCATCATCAAATACTTGGTGCGGTTCGATATCAAGAGCTGCATTGATGTGCTTGTAATAGCCATCACGGTCAACGGCGTTGCGAGCAAATACTGAAATTCCGTACTCGTGAACCAGTGCCGCTGCGGTGTCATCTTGAGTTGAAAGTGGGTTTGAAGCACAAAGAGCGATTTCAGCTCCACCGGCCTTGAGAACGCGCATCAAGTTCGCAGTCTCAGTTGTTACGTGCATACATGCCGAGATACGGACACCTGCAAATGGTTGTGACTTCTCAAAGCGCTCACGAATTTGTGCAAGCACTGGCATATTGCGCTCTGCCCATTCAATGCGCTTGCGACCTTCAGCTGCAAGCGATGCATCAGCGATGTCATGCTTTGGAAGTGTTGTTGTAACAGGAACGTTCACGTAAATCTCCTTAAACGGTAATCAAAGTAAGAATTGGATACCTAAGGCGTAGGGCTCTACTGTGCTAGGTGGCTATAGGCATAGGTTACTGCCCTCATGTGAAAAGCTCGTAATGGAAAACGGGGATTAGCCGCGTATTAGCGAGAGAACCTCATCACGTACAGACTCCATCTGAGCCTGCGTAGAGGCCTCAACATTGAGCCTTAGTAATGGCTCGGTGTTTGAGGGACGCAGATTAAACCACCAGGTATCAGCGCTAACGGTTAGACCGTCAAGTTCATCAATCTGAAGATCTGCACTTGCATAGGTAGCGCGTACCAAATCAGAAGCTTGCTTAGTATCGGCAACCTTTGAATTGATCTCTCCACTGGACTGATAGCGATTGAAAGGAGCTAACAGCTCAGACATGGTTGAAGCGCTCTCACCAAGTGCGGCAATTGCATGAAGTGCTGCAAGCGCCCCACTGTCTGCCATCCAAAACTCTTTAAAGTAGAAATGCCCTGAATGCTCGCCACCAAAAATAGCTCCACTTTCTGCCATCATCTTCTTTATGTATGAGTGACCAACGCGGCTTCGTAATCCTTTGCCACCATTTTCTTCAATCACTTCTCGTACGGCGCGCGAAGAAATTAGATTGTAAATAATATTTGAACCCGGTCGCTTCTTTAACTCTCTTTGTGCGATTAGGGCGGTGAGCGCTGAAGGGTTCACCGCTACTCCCCGCTCATCTACTAAAAAGCATCTATCTGCATCACCATCAAAGGCCAGACCAAGATCTGCCTTGTTATCAATCATTGCTTGCTTGAGATCCTTGAGTGTCGACTCATCTAGTGGATTGGCTTCATGATTTGGAAATGAGCCATCTAATTCGAAATACATCTGTATAACTTCGCAATTGAGCTGTGCAAAAATCGCAGGGGCTGTGTGGCCAGCCATTCCGTTACCCGCATCAATAACAATCTTCAGGGGTCGGATTCTTTTAACATCTACCAAGGTCAGAAGATGATCTACATACTCTTCGAGCATATGGCGTTGTTTCTCGATGCCCACATTTCTGAGAGCAATGGGCGAACCTTCGCGCACAAAATTCTCA
>JBIKXW010000034.1:0-14569 GCA_044355565.1 Candidatus Planktophila sp.
CTCGCCCTCTGAGATTCCGGGCAAGGTTTCGCCATCCAAGGTCTGTTCAACAAAGGCTGGAGCTTGATCATGGCTGTCGGAATCTTCGGAGTTTGTGAAGATACTCATCAGCTTCAGCTCCCTTCACATCCTGGATTGGCGAATGCCGCCTTTGAGAAAAGGGAGCTTCGCCTTTGAGAAAAATAGTAGGACATCTCTCAACTAAACCTTGAGAGATTGAGGGATCGATAACGCGATTTCTTTTTTTGTCTCCAGGCACAGCATCATCGCCCGCTTCACTGCGGGAGTATTCAACCTTTTTACTTCAATGTAGCGGTCCGAAAAAATCTCCACTATCGGAGAAAAACGCTCTTTGTCAACGTCGTGCTCAGTTGATAATCAGCCGAGAAAGACTTACTTTACGACTACGAACTCCTCGGATAACAGTTCTACGTCAGCAAGGGGAAGGCTGACTTAGAGCAAGTGACCGGGGAGTTCGCTTTTCTATTTAGAGCAACCCCGACAAATCATCGGGAGTTCGCTTTTCTATTTAGAGCAACCCAGACAAATCATCGGGCACTTCGAGGCTCTTCATGAAACTCTCAGGTGTTAATAAGTCATCTGCAGTAGGAAGAATTCCACTCCACACACGATCTCGTGATTCAACATCCTTTAATTCACGTATCTGCTTCCAAAAAGCAGCCGCCTCTCGAGCTAACCGCGGTGAAACCTGCAAACCTAAAAGTGAAGAAAAGAGTTGCTGTGCTGGCGCAGATGTTGCACGACGGCGACGCAAAGTTTCTTGAAGCGCTGCGATATTAGGAAGACGCTCGCCTGCAGCTAATGCGACAACCTCTTCGCTCCATCCATCAATCAATGCAAGCACTGTCTCCAACTTTGTTAGCGCTGCGCGTTGCGCAGGAGTCTCTTGCGGAGTAAAAATTCCATCGTTAAGGGCAATGGTTAAACTCTCTGGATTTGATGGATCTAATCCATCTCCAGATTCAAAAGCACGTTGTGCTTGATCTTGAATCGCTTCCATATCAATGTTGATACCCTTGCCATATTCGGTAATCGCGGTGCGAATGTAAGAAACCAACCATGGACTGTGTGCAAATAAACGCGCGATCGCTGCTTCTCGTAAAGCATGAAAGATTCGAACCTCTTCCATCGGAATATCTAAATCAGTCGCCCATTCCTTTATATTTTGCGGCACTAAACTCGGATAAGCGGCATCAATAAGCGGTAGACCAACATCATGCGCTCCTGTCACCTTTCCCGCAAGGCCACCAACTGCTTGACCAAGTTGGGTAGCAATCAGAGAGCCAATAAATGAGTTGAGCAGTGAAGAGATCATTCCAATGGGAAGTTGCATCTGCTCTTGGCCAAATGGATTCTCTTCGCCGAGAGGATTTACTTCACCCTGAGCTTGCTTCAGTAAATCTCCAATTGCTGATGACAATCCAATAGCAAGTGGCTCTACCGTTGTTTGCCACCCTGCCAGTGTTGTATCCACCCAATCGGTACGCGCCAATGCAACATTTCCGGTGTTAGGTGACTGCGGGAAAAATGTTGCATCGTTGAGCCATAACTCTGCGATAGAAAATGCTTGCTCGACATCGGCTACATCATTAGCTCCAATTGGCGCAGAACCCTGAGCAGTTGAAAACTTTTTCGCGGTGTCCCTCACAATGTTTTTTGGGAGCGGTTCAGTTGAACCAGTGAAACCTGGACCGTTGATTCCAAGCTTTGAAAACTGCTCTTGAATCTGTTCCTGCATCTGTTGCATCATGGCAGCAAAATCAATCGGTTCATTAGAACCATCTGAGTTATCTGGTGTGAAGCCAAAAGGTGTCATGGATCAATCCTCCCAGTGTTGGAACAACTTCGCACACCGTTCTATTCCTGATTTACTTTAAAGCTTTTCTAATCTCTCGAGGATCTCCGGGTAGGTGGCGCTCTCCCGACACCGGTCAGCGCTCAACTCCATCAACTAGTAGGCTGGGGTCATGTCCAACGCATTCGCAGCATTAATCTGGTGGGTAGTTCCAGCTTTTGGACTTATTGGTGCGCTCGGCTATGTCGTATGGGTGACAAAGTTTCAGGGAAAGTTTCAACAAGAGACTCAGCGTTCTGTCGGACAGTTCCAACGTTTTCAGGACTCACTAAGAGATTCCCAAGCGCGTGATGTTGCAAGTGGTGGAACCATTATCTCCACAGCGGCGGTGGCGGGTGGAGCTGATGCAAATGGAAAGAGTTCACAGAGTACAAATGATTCTGGCTCCGGTGCATCATCATTTGATACCGGCATTGATGCTGGGTCATTTGATAGCGGCTTTGATGCTGGGTCCTCCAACTAGGTCACCCCTTACAAATCGCGAGAACAGATAATTTCCAGCCAATGAGATTCTCGCGCCTGCCACGATTAGTTACAGCAACTTTAGGAATCTTCTTCGCATTAGCAACACTTGCTCCACTTCCATATGCAATTGTCTTACCGGGAGAAGCGCAAAACATTTTCAAAGGTGTTATCACCTTCAAAGGGCTACTCAATTACCCTGCTAATGGACGCATCGATTTGATGTCAATCAGAGTGACAAACCCAGATACTTGGATTTTTGGTCCAGAGCTTGTGTACTCGTGGATTAGCGGAGAACGCAGCGTCTATCCAAAGTCTTCAATCTATCCACCTGGCACAACCAGCGAGGAAGAGAAGAAGCAGTCCACAGCTGACATGGTCAAATCTCAAGATAAGGCGATTACCGCTGCGGTTAACTACTTGCAATCCCACCCAGAGATTATGGCTACCTCCAAGTCGCAGGGTTTAGAGCGCGCAAGCCAACTGGATGGAGAAAAAATCTCATTTAAAGTTGGTGAAACTGGTGGCCCTAGCGGCGGACTGGTTTTTTCAATCGGTCTAGTTGAGTTGTTGACGGAAAAGGATCTATTGCAGGGTCGTCACATTGCAGGAACCGGCACAATTTCAGAACGTGGAGTTGTTGGTCCGATCGGTGGAATCAATGAAAAAATTGTTTCCGCTCAAAAGGTCGGGGCGACACTGTTTTTTGCACCCGTCGATAACGCCGAAGAGATTGGCCAAATCCCAGATGGCATAAAGGTGATCACCGTTGCCACATTGGCACAGGCAATTAACTATTTGGAGCGTTCTAGCAAGTAGTTTCGACCTTAAAGCCTGCTTAGAGCCCCTGAATTGGTGGCGCAATTCCCCTTGCGATACTTTTGACCCATGACGAATAACCCTCAGTTTCAACGCCCATCCTTCCAAATCAAAGGTCGCAAGAGTCCACTGGCATTAACAATTGGAATTCTTGTAATCACCGCGGCCTTATTTACCGCGCTCAGTGGTTTTTACGCCGATTGGTTGTGGTTCAAATCTGTTGACTTCACAAGCACCTGGTCAACGATTCTGACAACAAAGGCGACGCTCTTTATTGTTGCGGGATTAGTTACTGCGCTCATCGTTATGTTCAACGTTTTGTTGGCATACAAGCGTCGTCCGCTCTATGTACCGATGACGGTTGAGGCCGATAACCTCGAGCGTTACCGTTCACAGGTAGAGCCAATTCGTCGCCCGTTGTTTATTGGTTTGAGCATTGCGCTCTTCTACTTTGCAGGATCTGCAGGATCTCAAATGTGGAGCACTTGGTTGCTCTTTAGAAACTCAACTCCTTTTGGTGTTAAAGATCCACAATTCAATATGGATATTTCATTTTTCGCATTCCGCCTACCTTTCTGGCAAACATTGATCTCGTGGGGAATTTCAACTGCGATTCTTGCAATTCTCGCCTCGGTAGCTGTGCATTATCTTTACGGTGGTATTCGTTTACAGGTGCAGGAAGATCGCACAACTGTTGCTGCACGAGTTCAACTCTCTGTTTTGCTTGGTCTAGTTGTTTTGCTCAAGGCGGTTGCTTACTGGTTTGATCGCTACGCCCTTGCGCTCAAGGAAAGTCGTCTGATTACGGGACTTACCTACACAGATGTAAATGCCGTACTGCCAGCTAAGGCGATTCTGGCTGGTATTGCAATTGTCTGTGCGCTTCTATTCTTTGCCAATATTGTTCGCCGTTCATGGGTTCTCCCTGCCGCAGGCACAGCGCTACTGGTTGTCTCATCGGTTCTAATTGCAGGTTTGTATCCAGGAGCAATCCAGCAGTTCCAGGTCAAGCCAAGTGAATCTTCAAAGGAAGCTCCATTTATTCAACGCAACATTGATGCAACCCGTGCTGCATATGGCTTAGACAACGTCACAGTAAGTGACTATCAGGCAACAGATTCAACTAACACAGGCCAGCTCGCAGATGATGCGGCAACTATCGCCAATATTCGCTTGATGGATCCCAATGTCTTGTCTGCAACCTTTAGACAACTTCAGCAAATTCGTCCGTACTACAGCTTCCCAGATTCACTTGATATCGATCGCTACACAGTTAATGGCGTAAAGCGGGATGTTGTCGTAGCTGTTCGAGAGCTAAATATCGCCGGTAATCCTTCACGTAACTGGATCAACGATCACCTTGTTTACACCCATGGTTTTGGATTTGTTGCAGCCTACGGAAATGAACGAGATGCAGATGGAAAGCCTTCCTTTACGGTAGGAAATCTTCCTCCAACGGGTGTGCTAGGTGAGTTCGAGCCACGCGTCTACTTTGGTGAGAATGTTCCGGATTACTCAATCATCGGTGGAGTCAAGACTGATTCACCCGTGGAGTTTGATTACCCTGATGACACTTCAGCAAATGGTCAGAAAAACTACACATACAGCGGTTCTGGTGGCGTGCCGGTTGGTTCCCTACTGAACAAGGTTGTATTTGCATTGAAGTATCAGGAGCAGAGAATTCTTCTCTCTAACTTGATCAACAAGGACTCAAAGATTCTCTTCGAACGTAACCCTCGTGAGCGTGTTGCAAAGGTTGCTCCTTGGTTAACCCTTGATGGAGATCCATATCCAGCTTTGGTTGATGGAAAGATCATGTGGATCATTGATGGGTACACAACAAGCTCTGGTTACCCATACGCACGTCAGACAGTGCTTTCAAACGCGACAGCGGATGCACTTACTACCAACTCTGCATCAATAGCTTCACAGCGCAATCAGAGTGTGAACTACATCCGTAACTCAGTGAAGGCAACTGTTGATGCATACAACGGAACTGTGACCTTGTATCAGTGGGATGAGAAGGATCCAGTTCTAAAGACTTGGTCTAAGGCATTCCCTAATACGGTAAAGCCAAAGAGTGAGATCTCTGCCCAGCTTCTAGAGCACATCCGCTACCCAGAAGATCTCTTCCGCGTTCAACGTGACATTCTCAGCTCGTATCACGTCAAGACAGCTGAGGCTTTCTACGGTGGACAGGATTTCTGGCGCGTACCTCGCGATCCTTCAACATTTGGAGCTAACGCATCAGCGCAACCTCCTTACTACTTAACACTTCAAATGCCAGGTACAAAGAAGCCTGTCTTCTCACTTACTACTCCATTTGTTCCACGTGGTGGTCGTGAAAATCTTTCAGCGTTTGCTGTTGTGAACTCTGATCCAGGCCCTGATTACGGAAAGATGACTGTTCTGCAGTTACCTCGAAATACAAACATTGCTGGTCCATCACAGGTAGCCTCTAACTTTGAAGCAAAACCTGAAGTTGCAAACTCATTGTCACTACTTCGTCGTGGTGGCTCTGATGTTGTACTCGGCAATCTGCTCACACTTCCAGTTGGTGGTGGCCTCTTGTATGTACAACCTGTATATGTAAAGGCGACATCAAACACCGCTGCATATCCATTGCTTCAGAAGGTTCTTGTTTCCTTCGGAGATCAAATTGGATATGACGACACATTAAAGGGTGCACTTGATCAGGTATTCGGTGGAAACTCCGGCACCGCTGCAGGTGGAACAACTGGTGGTTCAACAAATGGTGGTTCAACAACTAACTCTTCACTTGCAAACTCATTAGCTAGTGCAAAGCAGGCCTATGCAGATGGTCTTGCCGCTCTTGCAAAGGGAGATTTTGCAGCCTATGACAGAGCGCAAAAGCGATTGAAATCTGCTCTTGATGCAGCGATCAATGCGCAGAACAAGAAATAAGCACAACAACCATTGTGCAGAACAAGAAATAGAAATGACAATCGATAACTCTTAACAATCAATGTGAAGAGTTACTGATTGATAGCTTGAGATAAGGGCCAGATTCATGCGAGCAATTGCATGGATTTGGTCTTTATCTATGTGTGGACATAAGATTGTGTCTACCGACGCGGGGTGGAGCAGCTCGGTAGCTCGCTGGGCTCATAACCCAGAGGTCGTAGGTTCAAATCCTGCCCCCGCTACTAGTAACAACAGCACAAGAGGGTCCTCACAGAGGGCCCTTTTTGCTTTCCCCGAGAGCTTTACTTGATGCGCAGTGAGTTAGTAACAACGAGGACGCTGCTCGCGGCCATGGCTGCGGCGGCATACAACGGCGACATCAATCCAGCCGCAGCAATTGGCAAACCAATAACGTTGTAGATCAACGCCCAACCCATATTGATACGAATAATTCTCAAGGTCTTCTTTGAAAGTTTGAGGGCAGAGATTACGGAATCAAGGCCCGTATTCATCAAAGTGATATCTGCGCTATTGATAGCAGTGTCTGTTCCTGTTCCCATAGCCATAGAAAGATTGGCAGCGGTTAAAGCGGCCGCATCGTTAATGCCATCACCAATCATTAAAACGGTGTGACCTTCACTCTTTAAGCGCTCAACAATCTCAAGCTTGGTTTCAGGTAAGGCGTGCGAGACAACATGTGCAGCATCGATTCCAACGATTGATGCAACTGATGCAGCGACCTGTGAACTATCACCTGTGACCAACCAAGGGGTAATTCCCATATCGCGTAGCGCAGAAACAGTTTGTCCGGCATCGCTTTTTAGTTGGTCTCCAACTGCAAAGACTGCGAGTGCAACCCCATCCCATGCAAGTACTGCAAGTGTTAAGCCAGCATCCTGCCCACGTTCAATCGCGGATTTAATCTCTGGATGAAACTCCGTTGAGCTATGAGCAACAGCTGCAGGTGAGCCGATGAGAACTACTGGTGATTGAGAAAGAATTGATACACGACCCGCAGCTCCTGATCCTGGAGTTACTGAAAAATCAGTTACCGCAAAGGTTGGGCGAGCAGAGTTAGGAATACCAGGTTGTGAGGCGCTCTGACCAAGTGCATAACGGGTAATTGATTGAGCAACTGGGTGGTTGTTTAAGGACTCAATCGCTTGAGCTGAGGCAACAATATTGTCGGCGGTAACGATCTCTGCAAAAGATCGACCTAGAACAGCGCCCGCAGAGGTAGAAATAGTTGCTTCTTGAACAAGCATCACACCTTCAGTCAGTGTGCCTGTCTTATCAAAGACAACAACATCTACCTCGCGAGCAACCTCTAGAACGCAGGGTTCGCGCAGCACTATTCCACGAGCGGCTCCGCGGCCTGATGCAACAAGCAATGCAACAGGGGTTGCTAATCCAAGGGCACAAGGACATGCAATTACTAATACAGCAATCGCATGAGAGATTGAGAGCGTTAACGTCGAACCAGTCGCATACCAAACTCCGAAGGTAGTGATCGCAGCAGCGGTAACAATGGGAACAAAGACCGCGCTAATTCGATCTGCAAGACGTTGAATTGGAGCTTTTGTGCCTTGCGCACTGATAACCATTGCGGTGATGCGGGCAAGCTCTGTATCGCTACCAACACGGGTAGCGCGAACAATCAGACGACCATTGTGGTTAACCGATGCTCCAATAACTGATGACCCTGGTCGCACATCTATCGGCTTTGTTTCACCTGTAAGCATCGAATTATCCACGGCGCTTTCGCCCTTAACCACGATGCCATCTGTTGCAATTCGATCTCCTGGACGAACCTCAAACTCATCACCAATTTGTAACTGCTCAATTGGAACAATAAGTGGGAATCCCCCGCGAATAATCGTTACCTCTTTACTACCTAAGGCAAGAAGTGAAGAGAGAGCGCTGCTGGCCTTAGCCTTAGCGCGAGTTTCTAAATATCTTCCGAGGATTACAAAGAAAATTACTCCTGCTGCAACTTCGGTATAGACATCGCCTGCACCTGTTGAGTTGGCGTAAATAGACCAACCAAATGCGGCCAATGAACCCATTGAAATCAAATTATCCATCGTTGGATGCTTAAGATTTCTGATGGCGGCTTTATGAATTGGGTAAGCAACTATCAAAACTACTGGGGCGCTAAGAGCAATAACTACCCATGCCGTTGGTGAGTACAAAGGATGTGGCAACCCTGCAGCATCCAAAGCATCATGAATCCACATATCTACTTGATGATGCCAGGACATCACCATTGAAAGAGCAACCGCCGGAACTGCAAAGATAAATGCAAAGAAGAAGGCACGAGCAGATTTCTTGCTGTGCAAGGTGATTGATTGTCCATCAGCAAATACAGATGCGGAATACCCAGCCTTTTCAACAATCTTGATTAGCTCTTTAGCGCTCATTTCAGCTGGGGCAAGAATATGAGCGGTCTCAGTTGCAAAGTTGATGGTTGCGCTGACACCGTTAACGCTATTGAGCGCCTTTTCAACTGAGTTCACACATGAGGAACAGGTCATTCCTTGAACTGACAAGGTTGTTGGTTCCAAAGGGGTATTAGTTGCCTGTGTGCTCATCGTCGCTCTCTTCTTTTCATCCATCGTTGTTACGGATTAAGTCCATTAATTACCGCGTTGTGCAGAATTCCATTAGTTGAAACTCCGCTGCCCCCAAAAGGTCCACTGTGACCAGCTGTATTTGTAAAGCTTCCACCAGCTTCGCGAACGATGATGTCTAGTGCAGCCATATCCCACAAAGCTAAGGATGGCTCGATCGCAACATCTACAGCACCTTCTGCTACCAACATATGTGACCAGAAATCACCGATTCCTCGGGTTCTCCATGCAGCTACAAGCATTTTTTGGAAAGGCTCTAATCGATCTCCCCAACCAACAAAATCAGAGTATGAAATCGATGCGTCGGTAAGTGATGAAACCTTTGATACCGAGATTCGCTTTTCATTGGGAGTCAAAGCGAGAGAGTTGAAATCACTGTCGTTATCTGAATACACAAAATCATCACCAGATGTATCGCCAGTTTCAAAATCACTATTTCCTGAATTAAAGCGAACTGTTGCGCCATGGCCCTTAGCTGCAGCCCAGCGACGAGCAAGTGCTGGAGCGGATGCGATTCCAACAACAACCTCTTCATTGCCAGCTGCATCGACTTCAACAAGAGCGATCAAGGTTGCCCAAGTTGGAACTCCGCGCATAAAGTTTTTAGTTCCATCAATTGGGTCGATAACCCAGTAGCGACCAGAACTTCCTTTGTCGCTACCAAACTCTTCGCCAACTAATCCATCTGATTGGCGATGAGTTGCTAACGCCTCGCGAATAGCGGTTTCAACTGCTCGATCAGCATCGGTAACAGGAGTGTTATCTGGCTTGGTGGTAATTACTAAATCTTGAGCTTGGTATCGATCTAAGGTAATTGCATCTGCAAGATCGGCTAAAGCGTGCGCAAGGGCGAGATCATCAAGAATCTGTGCTGCCCCATTAGCTGTGCTCATAATGGTGTGAGTCTATTCCACAGGAGTTACAGGTGCGTCCTTAACGGCTAGTAACGAGCGAAGACTTGCCAGACGTGCAGTTCTGTGAGGATTTGGCACACCATCTGGTGCGGCCCATGCATCAAGTTTGCAGCTGCTTTCAGCATGCGAACAGTTGGATAAGCAGTTGGCTGCAACCTCCGATAAGTCGCTAAAGGCGTCAACAATTCGTTGATTATCAATGTGCGAAAGACCGAATGCGCGAATACCAGGTGTATCGATGATCCAGCCATCGCTATCGACTAGAGGCAAGGCGATTGCGCTAGATGATGTGTGTCGCCCACGACCTGTTGCAAGATTTACATCACCAGTTGCACGATTGCTTTCAGGAATTAAAGCGTTAATCAATGTTGATTTACCCACACCAGAGTGACCAACTAATACCGAAATCTTTCCTTCAAGAACTTTATGCAACTTTACTAAATTCTCTTCACGAGACTCACTCTTAATTGCCGTATGAATAATTTCGACATCTAAATCGGAATACTCTGCAAGAAATGCTGGAACCTCGCTGACATCAGTCTTTGTTACAACAATCTTGGGCACAATACCTTCAGTAAAGGCTGACACTAAAAAGCGATCAATTAATCCTCGACGGGGTTCTGGATTAGCCGCAGCCACAACAATTACTAATTGATCAATATTTGAAACAATTGTGCGTTCTACTTGTGCAGCGTCATCAACGGTTCTACTTAAAGAGTTGCGACGCTCTTGAACCGCAACGATACGGGCAAGGGTTCCTTCTACTCCAGATACATCTCCGACTAATGAAACATTGTCACCTGTCACAACTGATTTTGGCCCCAGTTCTCGGGCACGCATCGCGGTGACGATGGTTCCATCTTCTGTAATACAAGTCTGTCGACCTCGATCGACGGTAGTAACTAAAGCGGTAATTGCATCATTGTGTGATGGACGATCCTTGCTTCGGGGGCGGGTGCTACGAGATGGGCGAATGCGCGCATCTGATTCATCGTATTCGCGTGGACTCATACTAAAAGTGAGCTCCAAAGCCCTGGAAAATCTGGAAGTGTTTTACGAGTAGTAGCGATGTTCTCTACCTCTATACCCGGCACAACAAGCCCCAAAACAGCGCCAGCTGTAGCTAATCGGTGATCCTCGTAGGTATGGAAAACTCCGCCATGCAAAGATGCCGGGGTAATGTGCAAAGCGGTCTCTTCTTCAACCACATTTCCACCTAGCGCGTTGATTTCATGTGTAAGTGCTGCAAGTCGATCGGTTTCATGAAGGCGTAAGTGCCCGATTCCTCGTAAATGTGATGGTGAATCGGCAAGAGCTGCAAGGGCGGCAATAGATGGGGTTAGCTCACCAACATCATGAAGATCTATATCGATTCCATGAATGGCTCCGCTGCCCTTCAGTGTTAAACCTGCATCGCTCATTGAAACCGTTGCACCCATAGCTGTAAGAATTGATCGCAGTTGATCGCCTGGCTGTGTTGTTACCTTTGGCCAATCTGCAATTGTCACACTTCCACCGCACGCCATTGCAAGAGAGAGAAATGGTGCAGCATTTGATAGATCTGGTTCGATCACTAAATCTTTTCCATGTAACGCACCAGGCTTAACGCTCCAGCTTTGATTAGCTGAATCAATATCAACTGTTGCTCCAAAGTCGCGCAACATCTCAACGGTCATTTCAATATGTGGCATAGAAGGAAGTGATCCGCCCTGATGCTTGGCAACGATTCCCTTTTCAAAACTCGGTGCAACCAAAAGCAACGCAGATAAGAATTGACTTGATGCACTTGCATCAATTGTTAAATCGCCGCCAGGAATTGAACCCGTGCCATGTAACTTCAAAGGCAAGCTATAGCGATTTTCATGATCAACAGAGACGCCAAGCTCTTCTAACGCCTTTATAACAGGACCCAATGGTCTTTCATATGAACGTGGATCGCCATCAAAAGCTACTTCTCCAGTTGCAAGCGCTGCGAGTGGTGGCAAGAAACGCATAACCGTTCCGGCATTTCCAACATCAATCCTTACTCCGCCCTTTAAAGCTGCTGGCGTAACAACCCATTGAAGCTCTTCAAGGCCATTGGCAGTTACTGTCTTTTCTTCAATTCCAATACCTAGTGCCTTTAATCCAGCCATCATTAATTCGCTATCTCGTGAAACCAAGGGGCGGCGTAAAACAGATTGAGCCTTTGCTTGCGCCGCCAAAATTAGGGCACGGTTGGTCACAGATTTTGATCCGGGAATGACAACGCTGATATCAACTGGTGTTGAGCCGCGGTAAATCGCGGGCCAGTGGGCGTTGTTTGTCATCGCCTAAGTCTAACCGCAGACCGCTCCTGCGATACCCTTGAATTATGTGTGGACGTTATGCGCAAACCGCCGATATGCGCGAGCTTATGGAGCAGTTTTCAGTAACTGGAACCTCTCCCGAAAGTTCACTGCCACTGAACTGGAATATCGCACCGACAAATCCCATTTACATCATTCGCTCCAATGACCAATCTGGCAATGACACATCCAGAGAGAAAGCGTTAGCGGTAGTTTCATGGGGATTGATCGGACCTTGGCTGACCGATTACCAAGAAGCTCGGGCTTCTCAATCACGTGCAATCAATGCGCGCAGTGAATCTATCCATGAAAAGCCAACCTTTAGAAATGCATTCAGAGCGACTCGATGTTTGATTCCGGCATCTGGCTATTACGAATGGGCGACTGCTTTGGGCAAGTACTCCCCTAAACAACCTTTTTACATATCTGCGCGCGATGGCAATCAACTTCCAATCGCTGGAATCTGGAGCAGTTGGCAAGCCCCAAATGGCGAAGTAATTGAAACCGCATCCATCATTACCCAAGAAGCTCAGGGCGAGTTAGCGACGATTCACAGCCGCATGCCGGTCTTCATGCCCCAGGATCGTTGGGATACTTGGCTCAACCCGCGCAATACCGATGTCAATGAATTGAAATCCTTAATGGTGGTTGAGAATCCAGAATCAATTGTTAAGGCCCATCCGGTATCCAGTGCGGTCAATAGCGTGGCAAATAATGGAAAAGGTTTAATCGTCGAACTGCCTCTGGGAGAGCCAGAAACCCTCTTTTAACGATAGTGTTTTAGGCGATGTCAACGGATCTAGTTAAAGAGAGCTCGGCGGATCGTGCTGTCCGCTTCGAGCGAGATGCCCTTGCCTTCACAGATCAGTTGTATGCGGCAGCTTTGCGTTACACAAAGAATCCGCATGATGCAAAGGATTTAGTTCAAGATACTTATTTGAAAGCCTTTGCTTCATTCCATCAATTTGAGCCAGGAACAAATCTTCGTGCATGGTTGTATCGCGTCTTAACAACAACATTTATCAATACATATCGCAAGGATCAGCGCCGTCCTCAATTGAGCTCAGGCGAGATTGAAGATTGGCAGTTAGCAAATGCTGCATCCCACACCAGTGATCAGGGAAAGTCTGCAGAGGTTGAAGCTCTAGAAAATTTGCCCGATAGTGACATTAAGCGCGCTTTGCAGGAAATCCCTGAAGAGTTTCGAATCGCTGTTTATTTAGCTGATGTTGAAGGTTTTTCCTACAAGGAGATCGCAGAGATTGTTGGCGTTCCTGCAGGAACGGTGATGTCACGTCTGCATCGGGGAAGAAAACAGTTGCGCGAACGGTTAACAGAGTATGCAAAGGAACTGGGTTACGCCACCGAGAAAAGTTCGGGGGTTAAGCCATGAGTTTCAGTATTTTTGGTTCGGCAGGTTTTGATTCCAACAATCTCAATCGAGTTGACTTGGCGTGTAATGAAGTTTTGAACTCTTTTGTCTTGTTTATTGATGGACAGATGCAACAGCCAGAGGTCGCTTTAGTTGAGGTTCACATCGCGAAATGTCCTGCATGTGAAGCTGAGTTAGCTCATGAACAAGTGATGCGACAGCTCATGCAAGATACCTTGCGACGTAGCTGTAACGAGAAGGCCCCAGAAGATTTACATGATGCGATTTATCGTCAGATTCATGCGCAAATGGCTGGCTCATTTACCGAGATTGTTACCCAGTACAGCATGACCGAAATTTCCATCGAGATTGATGAGTTTGGTCAGATTGAACACCGCGAGGTAACGATCGAACACACAGAAGAAATTCGATTCTTAGACTCAAGTAATCCAAGCAACGGTGGAGTGGATCCTAATGATCCATTTGGCCGTGGAAGTAATGGGTAGGGTTAATCGCAATGTTGCCAGAGGATGAAGTTCTAGGAGCGGTTGGATTCACCGAGATGGTGGTTCGCCCAGGTGATACTTCGGTTGCTATTGGTATTGGCGATCTTCCAATTATTGCTCCTTCATTGCTTATTAACTTAATGGAGCATGCCGCGATTCTTTCCTTAGATCTCTACTTAGAGCCAGGTGAAACAACTATCCCTGTGAGCGTTGAATTTATCTCATTGTCGCCAGCAGGAATTGGTGCATCTCTGCGCGGAACTTCGCGAGTTATTGAGATCTCAGGTAAAGAGTTGACCTTCGAGTGCGAGGTCTATGAAAATGAACGCCAGATTGCAGCGGCTTTAATAAAAAGATCAGCGGTGGAGCGAGTATCTTTCCTCGCCCGCACCGCTGCTCTTCACTTAATTCAAAACGATAAGTCTTAGTACTAGGCCTTCTTGGTTGCCCAGAAGATTTCAGCAATCTCATCGATCTTTGCGATCAATGAATCTGCAACTGCAACATCCTGAGTTCCCTTTGTACCTGCAGCACCTGCAAGCTTTGTTGCCTCATTGAATAATGAATGCAGCTGTGGGTATGCCTCGAAATGTGGAGCCTTGAAGTAATCGGTCCATAGCACCCATAGGTGCTCCTTAACCTGGTGTGAACGCTCTTCCTTGATCGCTACGGAACGTGAACGGAAATCGGCATCTGGGTTAGCTGCGTACTTTTCCATGCATGCCTTTACAGATAGCG
>JBIKXW010000035.1:0-14229 GCA_044355565.1 Candidatus Planktophila sp.
TAGCTTCTTCAAAATCAATATTTAAATCGTGATCGCCGATTTCAGCTTTTGTAGCCGGAGTAAAGATAGTCGCCGGAAGTTGTGAGCCATCTAGTAATCCATCAGGCAACGTATTTCCACATACCGCTTTGTTATTTTGGTACTCAACCCAACCACTGCCAGTTAGATAACCACGAGCAACGCATTCAACCTCAAACATTGTTAGTGGTTGCACGATTACAGCGCGATCTTCAACAACCGATGGAACATCTGTTGAAACTATGTGGTTGCCAATGATGTCTTCTAGTAATTCAAACCAAAATAAAGATAGTTGAGTTAGAACCGCACCTTTACCAGGAACAGTTGTTGGCATAACCCAGTCATATGCAGAGATGCGATCTGAAGCTACTAACAAAATTTCTTTTTTATCATTTGTGTAAAGATCGCGAACTTTTCCGGTGCGCAGATGAGTCCACCCAGGAATTGAAGGCGCTGGCGGTGGACCAGCTAGGCCGAAGCCGCTCACCGAATAGAGCCGGGCTTGTACTGCGCTGCGGCAGGGTGCGCGGATGTAATCGCATCGATGCGATGTACAACTCGTGCCACTTGCTGGCGAGCCTCGCCAGTAAATTCAATAGGGTCGCTGATTAACTCATCTAGCTCTGTACGATCAAGGGGTAAACGCGTATCAGCGGCAAGATCATCAAGAAGTGTGTTCTTCTCTCCTTCGCGCATACCTAACGCAGCCTTAACTGCATGCTCTTTAATCACTTCGTGCGCGATTTCGCGGCCAACACCTGCTTTAACAGCCGCCATCAATATCTTTGTGGTGGCTAAAAATGGTAAATAACGCTCTAATTCAGCGTTGATTACAGCTGGAAATGCGCCAAACTCATCGAGAACTGTCAGCATTGTTTCCAGCAATCCATCGATCGCATAAAAGGCATCAGGCAGTGCAACGCGACGAACAACGCTGCATGAAACATCCCCTTCATTCCATTGATCCCCAGAAAGTTCACTAACCATTGATGCGTATCCGCGAAGCACGACCGCAAGACCATTGACTCGTTCGCATGAACGGGTGTTCATCTTGTGAGGCATTGCGCTGCTACCAACTTGGCCAGCTTTGAATCCTTCAGTTACAAGTTCTGCACCAGCCATTAAGCGAATTGAGGTTGCAAGTGATGATGGCGATGATGCAATTTGAACCAATGTTGTTACAACATCATAATCAAATGAACGTGGGTAAATCTGACCAGTTGAATCTAAAACCTTGTTGAATCCGAGTTCTTTAGCTATAGCACCCTCTAATGTGAAGTGGGCATCTGATGAACCAAGCAGATCAATTGAATCTTGGGCTGTTCCAACCGGTCCTTTAATTCCGCGCATTGGATAACGATCTTGTAGCGCAGTCAATCTTTCAAACGCAAATAACAACTCTTCAGCAGAAGATGCAAATCGCTTTCCTAAAGTTGTAATTTGTGCGGGAACATTGTGTGAACGTCCAGCGATAGGTTGATCTGCATACTGCGCCGCGCGTTCACCTAGTCGTGCTAAAAGTGTTACAACCTTGTCATGAACTATCTCTAACCCATCACGAATCTGAAGTGCTTCGATGTTCTCTGTTAAATCGCGACTTGTCATTCCGGCATGAATTGCTTCATGACCTGCTAATGCGTTGAACTCTTCAATTCGAGCTTTTACATCGTGACGGCTCTGTTTTTCACGGGCATCAATCGATGCTAAATCCACCTGTGTAATTACCTTTTCGTAATCTGTAATTACATCTTTGGAGATCTGATGTCCTAGGGTTGATTGAGCGCGCATGACCGCGATCCAGAGCTTGCGTTCGGCGATGATTTTGGCCTCTGGTGCGAAGATTTCACGCATCGCAGCTGATGCATATCGGCTAGCAAGCAGGCTCATTGGTGAATTATCCGTCATTTAATTGCCCTTCTCCGCGACCGACGCATTAAGCGCGATATCTGATCGATAAAAGGATCCAGCCAGTGAGATTTGGCTGATTGCTCGATAGGCAAGGTTGCGGGCCTCGGTGAGATCTTCTCCCACACCGGTAACTGTCAGGACGCGGCCACCAGATGCAACAAGCTCATGTTCCTTTATTGATGTGCCTGCGTGAAAGATTGAAACATTATTGATCGAAGAAAATCCCGAGACAACTCCGCCGGATTGAGGAGCAGATGGATATCCCTGTGCCGCAAGCACAACTGTTACCGCCGATTCATCTCTCCACTCCAAAGAGGTTCCACCTAAATCTCCAGTTGCTGCCTTGAACAATAAGGTTGCTAGTGGAGTTTTCAATCGTGGAATCAAAACCTGAGTTTCAGGATCGCCAAAGCGTGCATTGAATTCAATGACTCGGGTTCCATGATCTGTTAATGCAAGACCTGCATAGAGCAAACCTACAAATGGTGTTCCGCGCGCAGCCATTTCGGCAATCATGGGTGCAAGGACTCTTGTGTATGTATCTTCAATAATGTCAGATGGAGCCCACGGCAATGGTGAGTACGCACCCATCCCACCAGTGTTTGGCCCTTTATCTCCATCAAAAGCTCGCTTAAAATCTTGTGCGGGTTGCATCGGAATTATCGTTGTTCCATCACTGATTCCAAATAAGGAAACCTCTGGACCATCAAGGAACTCTTCAATGACTACACGCTTACAAGCAAGTGCATGTTCTAAAGCTTCCTGTCGATCAAGGGTTACAACAACACCTTTACCAGCAGCTAATCCATCATCTTTTACAACATATGGTGCATCAAATGCATCTAACGCAATTTCGATCTCTTCTTTACTGGTACATGTGAAGCTATGTGCAGTTGGTACTCCAGCATCACGCATAACCTCTTTAGCAAAGTGCTTAGACCCCTCAAGCTGAGCCGCTACTTTTGAAGGACCAAAAACAGCGATATTGGCTGCTCTGAGATCATCTGCAACACCATTAACGAGTGGAACTTCTGGGCCTACAACAACTAAATCAATCTGCAAGCGCTTAGCTAATTCAACGATTGCAAAGTTATCTGTAACTGCAATTGGATGGCACTGTGCAAACCCTGCTATCCCTGGGTTTCCGGGAGCGACATGAAGTTCAGTACATGCTGGATCCGCTTGTAGTCCTACCCCTAGTGCGTGTTCGCGACCGCCGCTTCCGACTAGGAGGATTTTCATTCTTAGATGAAATCCTTTACGACAATTGTTTGATCTCGCCCGGGACCAACACCAATTGCACTCATTGGAGCTCCTGAGATTTTCTCAAGGAATGCAACGTAATCCTGAGCATTCTTTGGAAGATCAGAGAGTTTGCGGGCGCCAGAGATATCTTCCGTCCAGCCAGCTAAGTACTCGTAAATTGGCTTTGCGTGGTGGAAATCTGTCTGTGATGCAGGAAGTTCCTCAACACGCTTTCCATCAATCTCGTAAGCAACACATACTGGAATCTTTTCCCAACCAGTTAAAACATCTAGCTTGGTTAGGAAGAAATCAGTTAAACCATTGACGCGAACCGCATAACGAGCAATCGGTGCATCAAACCAACCGCAGCGACGTGCACGACCGGTCGTAACACCAATTTCTCCACCAATGCGGCGAAGAGCTTCTCCATCTTCATCAAAGAGTTCTGTTGGGAAGGGTCCGCTACCCACACGAGTTGTGTAAGCCTTTAAAATTCCGATTACGCGATCAATCTTTGTAGGCCCAATACCTGAACCTGTGCATGCACCGCCTGCTGTTGGATTACTTGAAGTTACAAATGGATATGTGCCGTGATCAACATCGAGCAAGGTGCCCTGAGAACCCTCTAAAAGCACCTTCTTTCCAGCTTTTAACGCCTCATCAAGAATCAAAACGGTATCTGCAACATATGGGCGCAAGATATCGGCGTACTTCAAATACTCTTCAAGAACTTCATCAACCTCAATGTTTTTACGGTTAAAAACTTTGATAAGGATCTGGTTTTTATCACGCAACGCACCCTCGAGCTTTTGGCGAAGGATTGATGGATCAAATAGATCCTGAACGCGAATACCGATGCGGTTGATCTTGTCTGCGTAAGCAGGTCCGATTCCACGACCGGTTGTACCGATCTTTGACTTGCCCAAGAAACGTTCAGAGACCTTGTCGATTGTGCGGTGATAAGGAGTAATTAAGTGAGCATTAGTCGAGATCAACAATTTGCTGGTGTCGATACCACGCTCATTTAAGCCACGAATCTCTTCGAGTAAAACACTCGGATCGATTACAACTCCATTTGCAATTACTGGAATTACGTTAGGGGAAAGAATCCCTGATGGAAGCAGGTGAAGTGCATACTTTTGATCACCAATTACGACAGTGTGACCTGCGTTGTTTCCACCTTGATAGCGAACAACGTAATCAACGCGATCACCCAACAGGTCGGTAGCTTTACCCTTGCCTTCGTCGCCCCACTGAGCGCCAAGTAATACCAATGCAGGCATGAGTAAAGCCTTTCCGACTAGTTGTTAATTACTTAAGTGATGTAGTTCCTGTTGAACGAAGATCTTCACAAGCACGAACAACACGAGCCGCCATTCCTGCTTCTGCCGCCTTGCCCCATGCACGTGGGTCGTAAGCCTTCTTGTTTCCAACTTCACCATCGATCTTGAGAACGCCGTCGTAGTTCTTAAGCATGTGATCCACAACTGGGCGTGTAAATGCGTACTGGGTATCTGTGTCAACATTCATCTTAATTACACCGTAATCAAGTGATTCGCGGATCTCTGAAAGTAGTGAGCCAGAACCACCATGGAATACCAAATCCATTGGCTTGCTTCCTGCTGGAAGACCAAGCTTTGCAGAAACCGCTTCCTGCAATGTTGCAAGAATCTTTGGTTGCAGAACAACATTTCCTGGCTTGTAAACACCGTGAACATTTCCAAATGTTGCTGCCACCATGTAGCGAGCATTTGCATCTGTGCCAAGGGTTTCAATTGTTAGAAGTGCATCCTCTGGAGTTGAGTACAGCTTTGCATCATGTTTTGCCTCGATGCCATCTTCTTCTCCACCAACAACACCGATTTCAATCTCAAGAATTGTCTTGGCTGCAACTGACATAGCCAACATTTCCTTAGCGACCTTCATATTTTCTGTCATATCTACAGCTGAGCCATCCCACATGTGCGAGTTGAACAATGGAGCCTTACCTGACTTGATTCGATCTGCACCAAAAGCAAGAAGTGGACGCATGAAACCATCTAGCTTTTCTGCTGGGCAGTGATCTGTATGAATTCCAATATTTACTTTGTAGTTCTTTGCAACTACATGTGCATACTCTGCGAGCGCAACTGCACCGTCAACCATGTTCTTAACTGTTGAGCCTGATGCGTACTCTGCACCACCCCATGAGAATTGAATGATTCCATCTGACTCTGCTTCGGCGAAACCACGAATAGCAGCGGTCAGGGTTTGTGATGATGAAACATTGATTGCTGGATAAGCGAAGGCACCCTTTTTGGCGCGATCCAACATATCTGCATAAATTTCAGGGGTTGCAATTGGCATAGTGTGACTCCTATGGGCTCGTTGTAAATCTTTAGACTGAGCGCTTCGTTGAGTCGTCTAGAGGCTTACGGCCAATCCTCTCACCTCCACCCGTGCCGCACAAAAAGACCCTCCGCGCCGCATGCTGGGAGGGTCTTTAAGCGTGGGATTTACCCTTTTAGCTCACTGTTTTTAAGGCGTTAGCCAAGAACTTGGCCAGGGCCGCTATTAGTACTGGGTTACTCAAAAGCTTGATGAGAGCCAGAATAAATGAGGTCAGCATTGTGTCTCCTTTCCGAGAGCACATCTTCAAGGCAGCGCTCATTCAAAAAATCACCACTCAATTTGCTGTTGATAACAATGTTCAGCGGGTAGCCTCTAACGTTATGAGCCAAGATCACGAGTCCCTAGAGAACCTGCTAACAGAGGATCGTCGCTTCCCACCGACAGCAGAGTTTGCGGAGCAAGCCAATGCAACGGCAGGACTTTACGATTTAGCTGAAAAGGATCGCTTGGCCTTTTGGGATCAACAAGCAAAGGCGCTGAGTTGGGAAACACCATGGACGCAAACTTTGCAATGGGAAGCTCCATATGCACAATGGTTTGTTGGCGGAAAGATCAACGCATCATTTAATGCTCTTGATCGACATGTGATTGAAGGTCGTGGAGATCGGGTTGCATTCCACTTTGAGGGAGAACCCGGTGATACCCGAACAATTACCTATGCACAATTACTGACTGAAGTTAAGAAAACAGCTAATGCGCTAATCGAGTTAGGTATCCAAGCTAAAGATCGAGTTGCAATTTACATGCCGATGATTCCAGAGGCAGCGATTGCAATGTTGGCATGCGCACGAATTGGTGCAGCTCATTCAGTTGTATTTGGTGGTTTCTCTGCCGATGCTTTGTTATCTCGTATTCAAGATGCAGATGCACGGTTAGTAATTACAGCTGATGGTGGTTTTAGAAAAGGTGGAGCTTTTGCATTGAAGCCCGCGGTTGATGAAGCGTTAAAGGGTCAACACAATGTTAAGAAGGTTTTGGTAGTTCAACGCACTAAACAAGAAACCGCATGGAACTCAGAAACAGATATCTGGTGGCACGATATTGTCGATCGCCAATCAGCTGAACACACTGCACAGGGCTTTGATTCCGAGCACCCGCTCTTCATTTTGTACACATCGGGCACTACCGCCAAGCCAAAGGGAATCTTTCATACAACTGGTGGTTACTTAACCCAAGCCGCCTATACCCATCGCGTTGTCTTTGATATTAAGCCTGAAACCGATGTCTACTGGTGCACAGCAGATGTTGGTTGGATTACCGGCCACAGTTACATTGTTTATGGCCCGTTGATGAATGGTGCAACACAAGTAATGTATGAAGGAACGCCTGACACTCCTCATAAAGGACGTATCTTCGAACTTATTGAAAAGTATGGTGTGACAATTTTGTACACAGCTCCTACCTTGATCCGTACATGGATGAAGTGGGGCGATGAGTATCCAAATAAGTTCAACTTGTCATCTCTTCGCTTATTGGGCTCTGTTGGTGAACCAATCAATCCAGAAGCGTGGATGTGGTACCGAGAAGTTATTGGTGGAAATCGCTGCCCAATCGTTGACACCTGGTGGCAAACAGAAACTGGCGGAATCATGATTTCACCATTGCCTGGAGTTACAGCAACTAAACCAGGATCTGCAATGACACCAATTCCAGGAATTAGCGCGGTAGTTGTTGATGATGATGCCAATCCCGTCGCAAAGGGTCATGGAGGATTCTTAATTCTTGATAAGCCATGGCCCGGAATGTTGCGAGGTGTTTGGGGTGAAGATGAGCGATACAAGGAAACATATTGGTCACGGTTTGAAGGAATCTACTTTGCGGGCGATGGTGCGAAGCTAGATGAGGATGGTGCAATTTGGTTACTTGGTCGCGTTGACGATGTAATGAATGTTTCTGGTCACCGTATTTCAACAACTGAAGTTGAATCCGCACTTGTTTCACATGAAGCTGTTGCTGAAGCGGCGGTTGTTGGCGCACATGATGCGATGACAGGCCAAGGGATTGTCGCCTTTGTAATTTTGCGCGGTGGAGTCGCTCATGCAAGTGGTGAAAAGTTGGTAACAGAACTTCGGAACCATGTTGCAAAGGAGATTGGTGCAATCGCTAAGCCCCGACAAATTTTGGTTGTGGCCGAGCTACCCAAGACTCGAAGCGGAAAGATCATGCGCCGATTACTCAAAGATGTCGCTGAAAATCGCCAAGTTGGAGATGCAACAACCCTTGCAGATCCAAATGTGATGAAGCTGATTTCTGAGGGTTTGAATACCTCAAAGGATGAGGATTAAAGCCTTATTCCCAGATGTTTTTCGGTGAGTGTGAGAATCTCATCTAAATCATTAATGATGCCAATGTGTTTGTGAGCAACACTTCCATCGGCTGCGATAAACCAAGTCACCGGAACGCCCATGCCAAAGTACTCCCGTGAACGACCATCGGGGTCGTAAAGGTTTGGCCAGGTGATTCCATTACGCTCAACAAATTTTTGACCATCTTCAGGGTTGGCCTCTTCAACATCCACACCAATTAACTGGAGTTTGTCCTTTGCTTTGTTATGAAAGGCGCGAAGCACCGGCATCTCTTTCTTGCAAGGTCCACACCATGAACCCCATACGTTCACAACCATTGGTCCTCGGAGTGCGCCGAGTTGTGCACCTTCGCTTTGATCTAGGCAATCCATTTCAACACCACTGGTAAAGCTCTTATCTTCTGAAATCGATTCGCAAGAAACTACCTCACCCTTTACATATGGCGATGTAGGAGAGCATGCGGTTAGCAGCAATAAGACTGATGCAGCTAACGCCTTTTTCATCTGAAATCCTTATCTGTTTTCACCAAAAGTAACGCTTTCTCTTTATCCATCTCTCCAATTCCGACACTTGGACAGATTTTTGCTACAGGACATGCTCCACATGCTGGCTTACGTGCATGACAGATTCTACGGCCATGCCAAATCATTCGCTGTGAAAGATTTGTCCACTCAGGTTGTGGAATTAACTGCTGAACAATCATTTCAACTTTAACTGGATCAGTTTCTTTGGTCCATCCAAAACGTCGAGACAATCTTCCAAAGTGTGTGTCAACTGTTATTCCTGGTGTATCAAATGCATGACCTAAAACGACATTTGCAGTTTTACGTCCAACACCTGGCAAAGTAATGAGCTCCTCTAGAGTGCGTGGTACTTCTCCCCCAAAATCCTCTAGCAGCTTGATGTTGAGCGCCTTTATATTGCGGGCCTTTGCTCGATAAAAACCAGTTGAATGGACCAGATCTTCAATCTCATGAATATCTGCCTTCGCGTATGCCTTTGGATTCTTATACTTCTTAAAGAGCGCCGGGGTGACAGTGTTAACTCTCTTATCTGTGCACTGGGCGCTCAAGACCGTTGCAACAATTAATTCAAGCGGGTTTGTAAAATCTAACTCGCAGTGAATATCTGGATACGTCTTGGTGAGGATACGGTAAACAGCCTTAGCCCCTTTTCGGGTTTCGCTATCGACCTTCATGGGTAGTAAAGTACTACTCGTGAGCACAGAACAAGATGTCGTACGTAACGCCCCGCTTTTTACCGCGCTAGATGATGCAGCCGCCGCTTCTTTGCGCGCATCAATGGACTCTGTAAAGATTGCTAAGGGCTCGGTTCTATTCGCTGAGGGTGATGAAGGTGATCACCTGTATGTGATCGTCGATGGAAAGCTCAAACTTGGAACATCCAGTGGAGATGGCCGTGAAAACCTTCTCTCAATCCTTGGACCTGGCGAGATGTTTGGCGAACTCAGCCTCTTTGATCCAGGCCCACGCACATCCACCGCAACCGCTGTTACAGATGCGAAGTTGCTCAGCCTTGGTCAGGAAAAGTTAATTCCTTGGCTTGCGGAAAATCCTCAAGTTGCATTGCATTTACTTGCTCGCTTAGCTCAACGTCTGCGACGCACCAATGAAGCTGTTGGTGATCTTGTCTTTTCAGATGTACCTGGCCGAGTTGCTAAAGCGCTTATTGATCTAGGTGAGCGTTTTGGAAAGCAAACTGATGAAGGTTTGTTTGTACACCACGACTTAACTCAAGAGGAGCTGGCCCAACTTGTTGGTGCATCCCGCGAAACAGTTAATAAAGCACTCGCTGATTTCGCAGGACGCAACTGGTTAAAACTTGATGGTCGCGCAGTACTAATTACAGATTTCGAACGTCTTTCAAAGCGCGGTAAGTAATTAGTCGGTAATTTCGACTGTTAGCTCAATCTCCACTGGTGAGTTCAGTGGAAGCTCTGCAATTCCCACTGCGCTACGTGCATGCTTTGCGCCATCGCCCCAGATAGAGATGAAAAGTTCAGAAGCTCCATTGACTACTCCTGGATGGCCGATAAAGCCGGGAACTCCATTGACGTAACCAACTACGCGAACGATCTTTGTAATCTTGTTGACATCTGCAACTGTTTCAACAGCTGCAAGACAGTTGAGCGCACAAATCTGTGCAAGCTCCTTTGCGCGCTCAGGCGTGATCGCTCCATCAACTTTTCCTTCACCGGCCATCTCGCCATTTGCTAATGGAAGTTGTCCGGCGGTGAAAACTAAATTACCTGTGCGAATTGCAGGAACATATGCAGCAACTGGCTTTGCAGCAACTGGTAGCTCTAAACCTAGCTCTGCAAGCTTTGCGCGAACATCTACCGCGTTCATGCGAGTGCTCGCTTCATGTAAGCAACTAGCTGCTCACCAGTTCCTGGTGCTGGAATAACTTGAACAAGCTCCCAACCATCTGAACCCCATGTATCAAGAATCTGTTTTGTGGCATGTGAAAGAAGTGGAACAGTTGCGTATTCATACTTTGTCATTTGTTGAGACTCTCCTTCACTAGTGATGAAACAAGTGCTCCATCAGCCTTTCCAGCAATCTTTGGCTTGATCGCGCCCATTACCTTGCCCATATCTGCAGGACCTGCAGCACCTGTTGATGCGATTGCATCAGCGATGATCTGCTTGATCTCATCTGCAGTTAATTGGGCTGGCAAATACTTAGCAATTACTTCGCCTTCAGCTTTTTCAAGGGCAGCCTTTTCTGCATGGCCAGCACCTTCAAAAGCCTCTGCTGCTTCGCGACGCTTCTTTGCCTCACGTGACAAGACAATAATCACTTCATCATCACTAAGTACACGTGCCTCTTTTCCCGCGACCTCTTCATTGGTAATTGCAGTCAGAACCATGCGGATAGTGCTGGATACGATTTCGTTGCGACCTCGAATTGCTTCAGTTAGGTCTGAACGTAGGGTTTCTTTAATACTCATGCTGTGAACTCTACCGCCAGTAGTTCAGCGATCTGAGCGGTGTTCAGCGCAGCACCCTTACGGAGATTGTCTCCACAAAGGAACAAATCAATAGATTTCTTGTCATCCAGTGACTGGCGTACACGACCGACCCAAGTCTCATCAGTTCCAACTACATCATTTGGAGTTGGGAACTTCTTGTTTTCTGGATCATCCAGCAAGATAACTCCGGCAGCTTTTTCAAGAACCTTTTGAGCTGCTTTGCGCGAGATCTCGGTCTTAAATGTCGCATGCACGGCTAATGAATGTGTTGTCAAAACTGGAACACGAACACATGTTGCTGAAACTTTGAGTTTTGGCATTCCAAGAATTTTGCGTGATTCATTGCGGACCTTTAGCTCTTCAGATGAGTAGCCCGCTTCTTTAAGCGATCCCGCCCATGGGACCACATTGAGTGCAAGCGGTGCAGGAAACGGTCCTGAATCCTTTACAAATTTGCGAACATCACCTGTTGCCTCGCCAGCATTTGTTCCAGCAATCGCTGAAATCTGTTCACGTAAGGCATCTATTCCAGGTTGACCTGCACCTGATGCGGCCTGGTAAGAAGAAACAACTAGCTCCTTTAGACCAAACTTCTTGTTGAGTGCACCCATTGCAACAATCATTGACAATGTTGTGCAGTTTGGATTTGAGATAATTCCCTTAGGACGTTTCTTTATATCCTTTGGATTAACTTCAGGTACTACCAATGGAACCTTTGGATCCATACGGAAAGCGCCCGAGTTATCGACAACGATCGCACCACGAGCAGCTGCAATGGGTGCCCACTCTGCCGAAATCTCATCTGGAACATCAAACATTGCAACATCGATGCCATCAAAGGCTTCAGGTGACAGAGCTACGACGGTTAGCTCTTCTCCACGACACATTAACTTTTTACCTGCACTGCGAGCAGAGGCGATCAGACGGATCTCACCCCAAACATCTTTACGCTCAGACAAAATGCTGAGCATTACAGTTCCGACCGCACCTGTTGCGCCAACGACCGCTAGTGAAGGCTTCTTTGCGACTTTTTTAACTTTTTTACTCATCGTCCTGTACCTCCATAAACAACCGCTTCATTTTGATCTGCATCAAGTTCAAAAGCGGTGTGTGCAGCCTTTGCGCCACGTTCAAGATCGGCCTGACGGCAGATAATTGAAATTCTAATTTCAGAGGTAGAAATCATTTCGATGTTTACGCCTGCATCAGAAAGTGCCCCAAAGAAGGTTGCAGTAACACCTGGATGTGAGCGCATACCAGCGCCAACTAATGATAATTTGCCGATCTGATCATCATATTGAATCGATGCAAAACCAACCTCGCCCTGTAACTTCTGCAAGATCGCTGTTGCTGAAGCACCTTCAGCCTTTGGCAAAGTAAATGAAATATCGGTAAGCCCAGTTGCAGCCGCAGAAACATTTTGTACGATCATGTCGATGTTGATATCTGCATCGGCAATTGCTTGGAAGATACGTGCAGCAACACCGGTACGGTCAGGTACTCCGACAATCGTTATCTTTGCCTCAGATTTATCATGTGCGATTCCTGAGATGATTGCTTGCTCCATGGCTCCTCCTTCAGGATGATCTTTGACCACCCAGGTTCCTTCATTGGTTGTAAAAGATGAACGTACGTGAATTGGTAAGTTGTAACGTCGCGCGTATTCAACACAACGCAAATGCAAAACCTTTGCTCCACTTGCTGCTAGTTCAAGCATCTCGTCGTATGTAACAGTCTTTAACTTACGAGCAGCGGGAACAGCGCGTGGGTCTGCACTAAAGACTCCATCAACATCTGTGTAAATTTCACACACATCTGCATCAAGTGCTGCAGCTAATGCAACCGCTGTTGTGTCGCTACCTCCACGGCCTAAAGTTGTTACATCCTTTGTATCTTGCGAAATTCCCTGGAAGCCGGCAACGATTGCAATTGCACCACTATCTAACGCTTCCTTGATACGACCAGGTGTCACATCGATGATGCGAGCGCGACCATGTGCCGATGTTGTGATCACACCTGCTTGACTTCCGGTAAATGACAAAGCTTCGTGACCCAAATTGTTAATCGCCATTGCAAGCAGAGCCATGGAGATTCGCTCACCAGCGGTTAACAACATATCTAGCTCGCGGCCCTGAGGGATCGGTGTGATCTGTTCTGCTAAATCAATAAGTTCATCGGTGGTATCACCCATCGCTGAAACCACCACGACAACCTGATTACCGTCCCGCTTGGCCGCCACAATTCTGTTGGCTACCCGCTTCATGCCCTCGGCATCGGCAACTGAAGAGCCGCCATATTTCTGAACAATGAGTCCCATGGCTCAATCATGAACTACTTATCTAGCTGGTGCTACCCGATTTCCGGCATTTCTTATATAGTGAGACGGGTTGCGTTTCAAATAATGAGATTAAACATCCCTGCGACCTTCAAAGGCACGACCGAGCGTGACCTCATCGGCATACTCCAAATCTCCGCCCACTGGCAGACCGCTAGCAAGGCGAGAAACCTTAATCTCCATCGGCTTAATCAGACGGGATAGATAGGTGGCTGTCGCTTCACCTTCAAGGTTTGGATCGGTTGCCAAGATGACTTCAACAATTCCAGCATCTGCCAAACGAACCATTAACTCACGGATGCGAAGTTGTTCTGGACCGATTCCATCGATTGGGCTGATCGCTCCACCAAGCACATGGTACTTACCGCGGAATTCGCGAGTACGTTCGATTGCAATGACATCTTTACTCTCTTCAACAACACAGATGATTGTGTTGTCACGACGTGGATCGCGACAGATGCGGCATTCATCCTCTTCTGAAACATTTCCACACTGCACACAAAACTTAACCCGCTCTTTAACTACACGAATTGAATCAACCAACGCTGATGCAACCTCTGAATCAGATTGCAAAATATGGAATGCGATTCGTTGCGCGCTCTTTGGACCGATTCCTGGCAAGCGACCTAGTGCATCAATGAGATCTTGAATTGCACCTTCATACATTCCTGACATCTATTACTTACCTTCAATAACTTTTGCGCCAAGCTCTTTTGCTAACAACGCAGCACCGCTTAACTGCACAGGATCATTTGGTGCTTCTGAAGTTCTTGTCTCACGTGCCGCGGGTGTGTTTGTATCAATCGATGGATCAACGACCACCGCAATCTTGCGATCCAACCCCACTACATCAATAAATGCGTTGCGCAGAATCACATCAGACTCAGATCTTTCAAAACTTTCCTTCGCACCAGCATTAACAATGCCAATGGTGATCGCATTGTCATCAACGCTTAGCACCTGCGCACTTGCGCTTAGCAATGACCAAGTAAGTCTGCGGCGCTTCTTTACATCCTCAATAACATCCGGCCA
>JBIKXW010000005.1:0-42342 GCA_044355565.1 Candidatus Planktophila sp.
CTGCATAAGCTACTGTGATTCCGTTAGCCCAGGTGCCGCTCTCGACCTGGAATCTAGCGTCGACTAGGGGGCTTTTCACTTCATTGGTGTTGCAGACGATGAAGGAGAACAGTTTTGCAACTGAGTTTGTCGAAGAAATGTGTGTAAAAACTTCGGGACTGAGAAAGCGTTAATCACACTACGCCCGTAGAAGCCCTGTTTGAATACCGAAGGACCCGGGTTCGATTCCCGGCACCTCCACCATATTTACACCTATTTACTTCTCAGGCTAACTCTGCTTCGATTCTGCATAACACGGAGAGGGAGCACAATGAGTAAAGATCTAGATGAAGTAAAAAGACTGATTAATCTATACATTGAAGGCGCCGGAAAAGGTAACGCCGACAAGCTAAATGAAGCATTTCATTCAAGTGCACGTTGGTTCGGCACAATGGGTGGAACAGATTATGACGTTGATAAAGCAGGCTTTGTTGCACTGATGGTTGAATCCCCAGCAGATGGTGGCCAACTCAAGGCAGAGATCACCGATATTCAAATTGATGGAACGGTTGCGGTAGTGACAGTTAAAGAAGAAGGTTTCTGGGGGACTCTCTCATTTACTGATTACTTTACGCTTTCAATTCTTGAAGGCCGCTGGCAGATCACTAACAAGACATTTGCTCATACAGGTGGAGAGCACGCATAACACAATTCATGAGTAAAGAAGGGCTGAGGGTATATCCCTCAGTCCTTTTTTGTTTATAAATAAGTCTCAAAACCGAACCTCAAAACCGAACCTCAAAACCGAACCTCAAAACCGAACCTCAAAACCGAACCTCAAATTTGTGAAATACTTTAGGTTACTCAACTTCACTAATGTTGGCCCGCTGGCCCATTCCCATCATTGCCTGTTGATCGACCATTTTTGCTTGAACCACCAAACTTTGCCTTTAACTCATGAAGAATGAAAAACTCCGGAAAGTACTCTCTTCGCAAACCAATGTAGCAAGTAGTGATTGAAAGAAGACCGATTAATCGAGGAAAGATCGGAAGTCCTGTAATTAGCAGGAACTGCATGCCGACTAAAGTTCCTAGCGTTACAAGGATTAAATGCATCGCTTTGCGCAATAAGTTCAGAAGCACAATTCCTATAGATGACTTGGTTCCCAACCGTGTTTGAATAAACTGTGAAGACAGTGCGATGGATAAAGGCCCAGCCGCAAAAGCGATGAGAAAGAGAACAACTACAATTATCGCTAAAGACTCCATAGTTAAGTATCTCTGAACTCAGTTAATAAACTCAAGATTGACCCAGTCATTATGAGGGTTATTAACCAACATTGACTCAGACAGTATTGGCGCAATTAACCAAGATTGACCCAGTCATTATGTGAGCATTTAAAGGAAGTAGAGGTGGGTGTTGGCACTTATCTGCCCCAATCGGTTCGAATCGCAGCAAATAGAACCATATCCTCGCGCGTGCCATCGTCCTGCACGCACTTATCACGCAAAATACCTTCCTGCATATACCCAGCATTCTTTAAAACCTTTATAGATGGAATGTTGGATTCAACGACTAAGGCTTCAATTCTGTGAAAGCCAATGGTTTCAAAGCCATACTCAGTCAATAATCGTGTTGCCGCTGTGGCAACTCCTTTTCCACGCATATCGGCGGTTAACCAATATCCAATCTCCGCCTTTGCATCTTCAAGCTCAATCGTGTGAAAAGAGAAAGCACCGGCAAATGTGCCATCATATTCAAGGGCTAACTGAAGCTCCGTGCGCATAGTGAAACCATTAGGTGAACGTTCACGAACATAATGCTCTGCATTAGCCATTTGATAATTAGCTGGAATGCGGGTGAACTTTGGAATTACTGGATCCTGAACACCTTCATACAGCGGAGTGATGTCTCGTTCTTCAGGCTTGCGAAGCGTTATCAACCCGTATTGCAAGGTTGGAACTTCAGTTGGCCACCAGATCATTGCTCCAGTATCTCACTCATTGCTGATATTGATCCTGCATCTTGTCCTCCCGAAGTTCAACAGGGCTTTCAAGAACAAATATCTCAGGCAATCTTAGGGAAGTCACATTTATTTGCTTTTTCAGAGTGCAGAGATCAGTAATTTCACACCGCATCTAAGAATGGGCGAGCAGGAACAAAGAAGCTCTTTCCCTTCGGAGATTTCCAAAGGCAGGATCCATCAGGATTGCTTTCCAAACTCCACCCACCATGAGTCTTCATTCGATGGTGGCGACGACAAAGCAGTCCAAGGTTTGCAGGATTAGTTTCTCCACCACTTTCCCAACTATGTGCATGATCAATATCCGAGCTTTGCCCAGTTCGCCGACATCCCGGAAAACGACAGATTCGATCTCGCGCTAATAAGTAATCAACTAACTCTTGGGGAGGTGTGTACTTTTCTCGACTAAAATCTAAAAGGTTTCCAGTAGTTGGATCGCTCACAAATCTTTGCCATGTACCATCCGCTGCCAACCTTCGAGCTACTGATGCTGGAATCGCACCATATCCAGCAAGTTGTCCTGGATTCTCTGCCAACCCCAACAAAGTCGGAAGATCAATTGCAACACTAATTGTGATTGGGCGGCGATGTGGACGAACCTCCTCCGCCATGGAAGCTAATGCTTGAGATGCAATCTGGGTAAGCGCATCAGCACGCTTCATATCAGCGGAAAGAATTGACCACTCAGCGGCATCCTCGCTATCTTTCTTAAGGACGTAGGCCTCAATACTTTTCATAACTGTTTGCGCATCCTCAGCAGGCAATATCGCTACAACTGTTGCCATTCCATCTGCCTCTGGATAGCAAGAAACTCGACGTGAATCTCGTGCGCGATCAACGATCTCCTCAAACTCATCAGGAGCAAGCTTTGCAATTGTTGTTTTTACTTTGGAAGCGACCTGGCCTGGAGTGTGAAACTCAGCGTGCGCCAATGCGGTTTGTTCAACACGAAACACCGCTTCATCACTCAATCCATTCTTTATTGCGGTGGCGGTTTCTCTAGCTATAACTGTTGCATGGGCAGCGGAGATTTCTCCAGTAGATAGCGCCGAAATTGTGTTTGGCAGGTGACCGACTAATACTCGGGCAACGTCTATTCGATTTTGTGCAGTAGTTGGCGAGAGACGTAAAGCTGTTGCTATATCTTCGCGCTCTTCATCATCAACTCCGCCAAAGACTCCACCATCCTCATCAGCAACTTCTCCCGCAATCGCAACTAACGCCTCTTGCTTGAGCGCACAGATCCAAGACTCCTGGCGATCCAGCGCTGCCAAATAATCTAACTTTCCAGCCCCACCTAATGAACGGGGATTTATCTGAATCAACTCGCCCAAAATCTTGTAACCAGGAGTAGCGCGCAGCAATTCAGCAACCTCAATGTCGAGTATCTCTGTTGGGATATGGAGGGCGGTTGTCATGGAAGGAACTATTTATTCGACCACTGACAATTCCAAAAGTTATTCACACTCTGATTATCGAGAAGCTGTCGGACTAACTATCACCAAGTTCGACTTACTTACGAATTTGGATTTAGCCTCTCACGCAAATCTTCAACTAGCTTTGCGGCAAAGAGATCGAGTCGCTTGAAATGAGTCCCGTTGCATTGTTGGAGTAAGCAAGAGTCCAACAGGATGCTCGTGAACCGCTGCCCACAACACCAATATCCCAGGAGGCAGATGTCAGTGACGCTGTTCTTTGAATGGTTGAGGCAGCTGCCCAGGGTGCTAACCAACTTGGCAGGTAATCACCTGCTGCTGAAAAGTTTGTAGCACGATGATTGCCATCGACAAAGAGAGAAAATACAACAGAGGTTGCAGCACGTGAGTACTCACCAGCGGTGCACGTAATAACTCCGTTGTTCACAGCAATAGATGGTGCAACACTTGGAAGCATCGGAGGAACATAAACAGGTGCGACAAGAGCCTCCCCGGATGATGTTAGTTTTAGGACAAAAATATCAGCACCACCAGCTGAGGTGAGGGTGCTTGTTCCTGCTCCAGGATCAAAATCTGCCGTACCATTGAAATAGCCTGAGGTGTAAACATTTCCGCTGCTATCAACTGCGATGGAGTTGCCGACGTCGAGTGAAGCTCCGCCAAAACCCTTAGCCCAGACAAGTGCGCCTGAAGAATCTAGCTTTGAAACAAAAATATCGACACTACCAGCTGAGGTGAGGGTGGTTGTTCCTGCACCAGGATCAAAATCTACTGTGCCTTCAAAAAATCCTGTGGTGTAAACATTGCCACTGCTATCAACTGCGATGGAGTAGCCGTAGTCGAGTGAAGCTCCGCTAAAACTCTTAGCCCAGACAAGAGCGCCTGAAGAATTTAATTTTGAAATAAAAACATCAGCACTACCTGCTGAGGTGAGGTTGCTTGTTCCTGCTCCAGGTTCAAAATCTGCCGTACCATTGAAATAGCCTGAGGTGTAAACATTTCCACTGCTATCAACTGCGATGGAGTTGCCGACGTCGTTTGAAGTTCCGCCAAAACTCTGAGCCCAGACGAGAGCGCCTGAAGAATCTAGCTTTGAAACAAAAATATCGACACTACCAGCTGAGGTGAGGGTGGTTGTTCCTGCTCCAGGATCAAAATCTACTGTGCCCGCAAAAATTCCTGTGGTGTAAACATTTCCACTGCTATCAACTGCGATGGAGTTGCCGGTGTCGACTGCAGCTGCGCCAAAACTCTTAGCCCAGACAAAGTTGCCTGAAGAATCTAGCTTTGAAACAAAAATATCAAAATCACCAGCTGAGGTGAGGTTGCTTGTTCCTGCACCAGGATCAAAATCTGCTGTGCCTTGGAAATATCCTGTGGTGTAAACATTTCCACTGCTATCAACTGCGATGGAGATGCCGACGTCGAGTGAAGCTCCGCCAAAACTCTTAGCCCAGACAAGCACACCTGAAGAATTTAACTTTGAAACAAAAACATCAGCACCACCAGCTGAGGTGAGGTTGCTTGTTCCTGCACCAGGATCAAAATCTACTGTGCCTTCAAAAAATCCTGTGGTGTAAACATTTCCACTGCTATCAACTGCGATGGACCGGCCGACGTCGTTTGAAGCTCCGCCAAAACTCTTAGCCCAGACAAGAGCGCCTGAAGAATCTAGCTTTGAAACAAAAACATCAGCACTACCTGCTGAGGTGAGGGTGGTTGTTCCTGCACCAGGATCAAAATCTACTGTGCCTTCAAAAAATCCTGTGGTGTAAACATTTCCACTGCTATCAACTGCGATGGAGTAGCCGGAGTCGTTAGAAGTTCCACCAAAGACAATTACAGTGGCTTCTGCACTACTCCACGCATAAGTCGAAGGAGTTCCCGTGGTAAGAACTAAAGCTGCTAACAAAAAGGGCAATACAACTCTTACCGATTTCATTGTAGTTAACATTGGGCACACTCCAGCACTCGATATTCAAGAGGGCGGATGGGCCCAATGGGTAACTCCGAATCACCACTCGAAAAGATAACTGATGTGCAAAGCTTTTTGTTGGTGAAACGCCACTTAATGCGCCTAAATAGATGAATTACTGGGGTGTACCTACTAACTATCACCAAGTTCGACTTACTTACGAATTTGTATTTAGCCTCTAGCTCAAATCTCCAACTAGCTTTGCGGCAAAGAGATCGAGTCACTTGAAATCAGTCCCGTTGCATTGTTGGAGTAAGCAAGAGTCCAACAGGATGCTCGTGAACCGCTGCCCACAACACCAATATCCCAGGAAGCAGATGTCAGTGATGCCGTTCTTTGAATGGTTGATGCATCTGCCCAGGGTGCTAACCAGCTAGGGAGGTAATCACCTGCTGCTGAAAAGTTTGTAGCACGATGGGTGCCATCGACAAAGAGAGAAAATACAACAGAGGTTGCAGCACGTGAGTACTCACCAGCGGTGCACGTAATAACTCCGTTGTTCACAGCAATTGATGGTGCAACACTTGGAAGCATCGGAGGAACATAAACAGGTGCGATGGTTGATGGTGCTGTCATTACGCGATTGCCTGTGCCGGTGTAGGAAACTGCAACAAAGAGACCATTACCGTATGTAACGCCTAGCCAGGAGTTGTCAGCAGTAGAGCTTCGACTGGTCCAGGTGATTCCATCAGGTGAGGTCATTACGCGGTTGCCTGTACCAGTGATAGAGACCGCAACAAAGACACCATTGCCGTATATAACGCTATACCAGTAGTTGTCGGAAGCAGAGGTGCGAGAAGTCCACGTGATGCCATCAGGTGAGGTCATTACGCGATTGCCTGTGCCACTGGAGGAGACTGCAACAAAGAGGCCATTACCGTAGGTAACGCTCCGCCATTCGTTGTCAGAAGCAGAGGTGCGAGAAGTCCACGTGATTCCATCAGGTGAGGTCATTACTCGGTTGCCTGTACCACTATAGGCAACTGCAACAAAGAGACCGTTCCCGTAGGTAACGCCCCACCAGAGGTTGTTGGTGCCAGATGTACGTGAAGTCCATGTAATTCCATCAGGTGAAGTCATCACACGACTGCCTGTATCGGAGACCGCAACAAAGAGACCATTACCGTAGGTAACGCCCCACCAGTATTCGTCGGCAGCAGAGGTGCGAGAAGTCCACGTGATTCCATCAGGTGAGGTCATTACGCGGTTTCCTGTACCACTATAGGCAACTGCAACAAAGAGACCATTACCGTAGGCGACGCTACTCCAGGCGTTGTCGGAAGCAGAGGTGCGAGAAGTCCACGTGATTCCATCAGGTGATGTCATTACGCCATTGCCTGTGCCACTGGAGGAGACTGCAACAAAGAGACCATTACCGTAGGTAACGCTCCTCCAGGCGTTGTCGGTAGCAGAGATTCGACTGGTCCAAGTGTCGCCGCCGTCGGCAGATGCAGTTGGTGAAATCCCAAAGGAAATAAATACAACTAGGAGCAGAAATGAAACCGCCCCACGAATACTTTTCAAAGTTTTAGACATTCGGCACACTCCAGCACTCGATATTCAAGAGGGCGGATGGGCCCAATGGGTAACTCCGAATCACCACTCGAAAAGATAACTGATGTGCAAAGCTTTTTGCTGGTGAAACGCCACTTTATGGGCCTAAATAGGTGAATTACCGATGTGAACTACTGATCGCCATGCTGCCCAATCGAGTAAAGCGTTCTTAGAAATTGAGACTTCTTCCCAAGCGACCAGTACCGTTCACTAAATCGAATTAACGGTACTGGATTTCGAGAAGCGGCTTGACACGATTGAATCTTTCGATATTTGGCTGTTAACCCTCTTGCATCTGCGTCGGCGCACCATGCACATCAAGAATCTCTACCGTTGTTGGATTCTGGGCTGCTGGCTTAACATCTCCGCCCAACTTCGCCCCCTCGCCACTGCGATTTAGCGGAGCCTTTGGCTTGGCATCCTCCTTATAAATCGCTGGAATTGAGCCCAATAAACCCTTTTGGAAATCCTCAAAGGCCTGCAGAACTTCGCGCTTTGTATTCATAACAAAGGGCCCCATCCATGCAACAGGCTCTTTAATTGGCGCACCACCAAGAATAAACAACTCTAACTCTGGCGAACGTGACTCCTGCTGATTTGCAGCACGGACAACAATTGAATCGCCATCTGCAAATACCGCTAGCTGTCCTGCCTGTACCGGACGAGCCTCATCGCCAACAAAGCCATAACCACTCATTGTGTACACAAGTGCGTTGTAATCCTTACGCCATGGCAAACGAAGTTCAGCACCAGCTGCAACAGTTGCGTGCAACAAGGTAATTGGAGTCTGAGTTGATCCTGGACCAAAGTGTCCATCAACTTCGCCAGCAATAACGCGCAACAAAGTTCCACCATCTGGTGTTGTTAAAAGCGCAACATCTTTTGCACGAACATCCTGATATGCAGGAGGTGACCACTTCTTTGCAGCAGGCAAGTTAACCCACAACTGGAAACCGTGGAATAAACCACCTGACATCACCAAACTCTCTGGTGGAGTTTCAATGTGCAGAATTCCGGCCCCTGCTGTCATCCATTGCGTATCGCCATTTGAAATCGTTCCACCGCCACCATTGTTATCTTGGTGATCAAAGATTCCATCAATAATGTAAGTAACTGTTTCAAAGCCGCGGTGTGGGTGCCATGGAGTTCCCTTTGGCTCACCTGGTGCGTACTCAACCTCGCCCATTTCATCTAAGTGAATAAATGGATCAAGCTCTGCGAGATCAACACCTGCAAACGCGCGGCGAACTGGAAAGCCTTCGCCCTCGAAACCTTGAGGCGCAGTCGTAATGCTCTTTACCTTGCGTGCACGTGCACCAGGAAGTTCGCTGACGCGAGGCAATACGGTGATGTCGCTGACGGTTACTGCAGGCATTTTTAGCTCCTTATTTCAGAGCCTCAGATTAATTGAACTTTCAACTACCTGCAACCTGAGCGCTTTCCTTGTAAAGACATTCCTTGAAATCCAGGGCCTTGGCCCAGTTTTCTCGCAAAGCAGTTTTTCGAAATCCAGGGCCTTGATGTAATCGGTTGATGCTCACACTCGTGGTCGCTTGAGACAAAGATACGATTTCTACGAACTCTTTACTTCGAAAACTTTTTACAGAGCTTTCAGCGCAGAGACGACCTTGGTCAAAGAAGCCTTGGCATCGCCGAAGAGCAACATTGTCTTTGGATCGTAAAGAAGCTCGTTCTCGATGCCCGCAAAACCTGGGCGCATTGAACGCTTCAGGAAGATGATGTTGGCGGCATGGTTCACTTCAAGGATTGGCATTCCATAAATAGGGCAACCAGGAGTTGTCTGCGCTGCAGGGTTCACAACATCGTTTGCACCGATCACGATGGCAACATCTGTTTGACCAAATGTTGGATTTACTTCATCCATTTCCGCTAATTGATCGTAAGGAACATTTGCTTCGGCCAAAAGTACGTTCATATGTCCTGGCATGCGGCCTGCAACAGGGTGGATTCCATAAGCAACATCAATGCCCTTTGAAATCATCAAGTCAGCTAATTCACGAACCGTGTGTTGCGCTTGTGCAACTGCAAGACCAAATCCTGGAACGATAACAACGCGACGTGCATAGTTCAGCAAGATAGCAACGTCATCTGGAGAACCTGAACGAACTGGTCGCTCTTCACCCGCTGCTGCAACATCTTGAGGCTTTGCAGTGAAAGCACCAAACAAAGTTCCAAATAGTGAACGGCCCATCGCCTCTGCCATCAAACGGGTCAAGATTGTTCCTGATGCACCAACAAGAGTTCCGGCAATGATCAACAGAGTTGAATCAAGAACATATCCGCTTGCCGCCACTGTTAGACCAGTAAATGCATTGAGCAAAGAGATAACGATTGGAACGTCGGCGCCACCGACTGGAAGCACAAACAAAATACCAAATAACAATGAAAGACCAGCAAGAATCAAAAGCGGGGTAGTTCCAAGAGAGTTAACAACCCAGCCACCGACGCCTAGTACTGAAACCAAAGTGGCGGCGATAATAAAGCGGCCCGCTGGGAAAATTACTGGGCGTGTAGTCATCAGCTCTTGCAGCTTCATAAAGGTAATAATTGATCCGCTGAAGGAAACGCAGCCAACAATTACGGTAAAGACTGTGAAGATAACTACCGCTGTAGTTGCCTGATCGCCCAAGTTCAAGTACTCAACGATTGCAACCAACGCTGCTGCGCCACCACCAACACCATTAAAGAGTGCAACAAGTTGTGGCATCTGAGTCATCTGAACCTTACGCGCGGCCGGGACTCCGATAATCAGACCAACAGCGATCGCACCAAGGATCCAGCCGAGATTGTTCAAAGGAAGTGATGAACCCTCATTGGAGTAGAAGAAGACAACTAATGTTGCAAGCCCCGCACCAAATGCACCGATCAAGTTTCCTCGACGAGCAGTCTTGGGATGTGAAAGACCCTTCAAAGCAAGGATGAAGGCGATACCTGCAGCAAGACCAATTAGGTCATATACGGTGCGGCTCATTTTTTATTCCCTTTGAACATCTCAAGCATTCGGTCGGTAACAACAAAGCCACCCACCATGTTGATCGTTGCCAAAATAATTGCAGCAACCGATAAGCCAAGTTCTAAATTTGTGGTGCTGTGGTCGGCCACAATGATTGCGCCAACCAGAATCACACCGTGAATCGCATTTGCACCGGACATCAACGGTGTGTGCAAGGTAGATGAGACCTTTGAAACAACCTCAAATCCCACAAAGACAGAAAGCACGAAGATCGAAACAATCGCCATCGGTTCCATTACTTAGCTCCTCTTCGTGAACCAGCATGCGTTACCGCAGCACCGTTAATAATTTCATCCTCAAAATCAAGGTTAAAGGCCACCTTTTGATCATCTTTTGCAGGGGTCGTAAAGAGTGACAAAAGATTGACCACGTTGCGTGAATATAAGAAGGAAGCGTGGAAAGGAAGTTGGCTGGGCACATCTTTGCCGCCCCAAATACGAACTCCACCAGCTGTTTCAATGATTTCTCCAGGCTTTGAACCTTCAACATTGCCACCGGTTTCAGCGGCCAAGTCGACGATGATTGTGCCTGGTGCCATTGAATCCACCATTGCTTGTGTCATCAATCGAGGAGCTTGACGTCCTGGTACTGCAGCGGTTGTAATCACAACATGTGATTTTGCGATGTAAGGAGTTAACAGTTCGCGTTGCATAGCAGCACGCTCTTCAGTCATCTCGCGTGCATAACCGCCGGCACCTTCGAGTGCTTCAAGTTCTAATTCAATAAATGCTGCACCCATCGAACGAACCTCATCAGCAGATGCTGGACGAACATCGTAGGCAGAAACAACGGCACCTAAACGTCGCGCAGTTGCAATTGCTTGCAAACCTGCAACACCGGCACCGAGAACTAAAACTTGTGCAGGTGTAACTGTTCCAGCCGCTGTCATCAACATTGGGAAGAATCGTGGTGACAACTCTGCACCGACCACTGCTGCGCGATAACCAGCACACAATGCTTGTGAAGTTAATGCATCCATAGATTGCGCACGAGAAATACGTGGAACTAGTTCGAGCGAGAAGGCTGTAACCCCGGCCGTTGCTGCCGCTTCAATTGAATCAACAGCGGTGACAGGGGATAAGAAAGAGATAGTGATCGCGCCTTTTTTCAAAGTAGACATCTGTTGTGGCGTTAATGGTTGAACAGATAAGACAACATCTGCATCAGAGAGAACATTGCCACTCTTTACCGTTGCTCCTGCTGCTGTGAAATCAGCATCGGTGGCTTGAGAATGAACTCCCGCACCAGCTTCGATCGTCACTTCAAGACCTAAGCGAGTTAACTTATTGATGATGTCTGGGACAAGCGCAACGCGCTTTTCTCCCTCTTTGATTTCCCGTGGGACGGCTACGCGCATACCTGAAATGTTAGTGCGTATAGCCCTTTAAGTCACCACGAACGAGGTGATACAGGATGGATTGAATGGTAGTTCTGCGGTGATACGCCTCTCGCCAAATAACTGAACGAGGTCCATCAATGACTGAGGCCTCAACCTCTTCGCCACGGTGAGCAGGTAAACAATGCATGAACAAAGAATCCTTGCTGGTCATCTTCATCAAATTTTCTGTCACTGCAAATGGTGAGAGTGCCAGCACCTTTTCGGCACGATCACTCTCAGAATCACCCATGGACATCCAAACATCTGTGTAAAGAACTGATGCATCTTTTGCTGCAGCCTCTGGGTCGTGTGTGACCTCAACTTTTCCACCGCTGTTAGCTGCAATATTTTTTGCAACTGCAACAACAACAGGATCTGGTGCCCACTTACCACTTGGGGTTGCTGCAACAACATGTGCGCCCATAATCGCACCCATGATTAACCAGGCATGAGACATATTGTTTCCATCACCTAGATAAACAAATTTACGACCTGAAATATCTGTTCCAAAATTTTCTCTAATTGTTAACCAATCCGCCAGCAACTGCGTTGGATGATCAACATCTGTTAAAGCGTTAATAACAGGAATAGATGCGTAAGCACCTAGTTGATCAACATCTGCTTGGGCAAAGGTGCGAATAATTAATGCGCTGCAATATCCGCTGATGATTTTGGCGGTATCTTCAATTGTTTCTCCGCGACCAAGTTGTAACTCATCTCCACGGATGAAGATTGGTGTTCCACCCAAGTGGGCAACGGCTGTCTCCGATGAAAGACGTGTCCGGGTCGAAGGCTTTGTCATGTAGATCGCTACGGTTTTATTGGCCAAAGCTGTGTGTGAACGCAGTGGCTTCACAGCAAATTCAGCGGCGGTCGATAGCAATAATTCGACATCGGCACGGCTCAAATGCTCGGTTCGCAGTAAGTCCTTCATTTGCGAATTCTACCCGTAGTTTTAGGGCTCACAAAGGTATTCTTATCCACCTCATGGGTATCTTCAGAAAAATTGGAATTGAGTCGGAGTCTGATACCGATCTCTTGACCCGCCCATCCCTCGATGAAAACCTTCAAGAAGATGATGGTGGCCATGATCGTTTCTCACATTATGTGAAAAAAGAGAAGATTGTTGAATCTGCGGTGACAGGGAAAGCGGTCAAAGCTCTCTGTGGCAAGAAGTGGATTCCATCTCGCGATCCCGAGAAGTATCCAATCTGTCCTACCTGCAAAGAGATTCACGCTGGGTTGAAGCCAGATCCCGAAGAAAAGTAATTATGAAGCGCATCATCGCTTTAGTACTGTCACTCATCACACTTGCAACACTTACAACGCACATCACATCAGCACAATTTGCTACCGCAGCAGATAAAGAGCCCCGCAAAGTTGTTACTGGATGGCTTCCCTATTATTCGGTAAGAACAATTGTGCCGTTGGTTAAGAAATTACCGTCGGCCCAACCAGCAGCTCAAGGCAAACCAGCTGTATGTGATGCATCCCAGTATGGTCCTGCAGAAAATCAGGCAATCGAAACTTCTTATCTGTTTAGAAACAAAGATTTGATGAAAGAGATTATGCCCTTTTGGTTCTCCATTAAATCACCAACTGTTATTCGCAATGATTATGTAACTGGCAATCCTTCATGGCCAATGGCAGATACGGTGTGCTTACTTCGTCGTGCTGGTTTACAAGTTATTCCAACAATGACTGATGGAACTGGAAAGCTGGAACTCTCTAATTATTTGGCGAATTCAGCAACACGAGCAACGATTGTTAAAACTATTGTTGATTTAGTGTTAACTAATAATTTTGATGGAATTGACCTTGATTACGAAGGATTTGCTTTTGTTGATGGAAACAACACTTGGACAAAAACTGCGCCACGATGGGTCGCATTAGTTAAGGAACTCAGCGTCGCATTGCGATCTCACAACAAGCTGCTTTCGATTTCTACCCCATACGTGTATGACCCGAAGGAAAAACAAAAGGGTTACTACGTGTATGCATGGGCTGATGTTGCTAGCAGCATTGATCGTTTACGAATCATGACCTATGACTATTCTGTTGCAAAGCCAGGGCCTATTGGTCCAATCTCTTGGGTTGAAAGAACACTCAAATACGCTGTCAGCATCATGCCGCCATCAAAGGTGTATATCGGATTACCTGGTTATGGTCGCGATTGGATTACATCTGTTAATGGAAAGTGTCCTGTCTCTGCCCCACCTGGCTTAAAAGGTGGCGCAAAGGCGGCGGTTTTCAAAATGAATTACGCCAATGCAAAGGCTGCGATTGATAAGGCAACGCCTGTTTTTGATGAAAAGACCAGCGAGGCCACCTACTCCTACACTCAAAAATTTAATGGACTTACTTCCACAGGTGCATCGACTGAATGCACAGTTAACAGAACCGTCTGGTATCAAAATCCACGTAGCTATGCAGAAAGAATGGCGTTGGTTGCTAAGTATCGTTTGGGTGGTGCAGCGTTATGGACTCTAGCAATGGAAGATCCAGCCGCAACAATTGAGATGCGTAACGCTGCGCTTGCAATCGCGCCAGATCCAGTTGTGAACACCATCTCTATTGAAGGTGCACCTCAGAACACAATTGACTATGCAGGGTTGTTTACGGTGAAAGGCCTAGTGACACTTAAAGATAAATCACCAATAGCTGGATTACCGGTTTCGCTTGAAATCAAACGAGCAACTGAATCGGAATGGAGCAAGGTTGCAGAACTTGTAACAGGCTCAGATGGAAGCATTTCAACACTAATGACATTAGGGTCAACCGCATCTTTACGTTTGACTACTACTGGAACATGGGAACGAGCAGAGTCTGTCTCCCAAGAGGCAAAAATCTCTGTCACAACAAGTATTCAACTTGATCGCCCAGCATCGGTATCAAAGGGTGCACCAATTGTTATTAAGGCGCAGCTCCTGCCACGATTGAATGGCAAGTCTGCTCAATTGCAGAAAATCATCAATGGAAAGTGGCAAAATATAGGTACAACTCAACTTTCAGATGACAATGGGCTTATCGCCTTTAATACAATTGAGTTAAAGCGAGGGGTAGTAACAATGAGAGTTCAGATTGTGGGCGATATCGCCTCTGAACAATTTGCCATTGTTATCCGATAAAGATGCCAAAAGTAAAAAGCAAAATTGAGGTCAATGAAAAGCTAGATGAAGAGCTCAAAGCAATTTTTAATGGCGATATTCCCTGGGTAACAATTGTCTGGGATGACCCAGTTAATTTGATGACATATGTGACATATGTGTTGATGGAGCTTTTTGGGTACAGCAAAGAACGAGCTCATGAATTAATGATGAAGGTACATACCGAAGGCAAAGCGGTTGTCTCTACTGGAAGTCGTGAAGAGATGGAACACGATGTTGCACGACTACATGAGTATGGTCTGTGGGCAACTCTTCAACGCGGTGATCAAGCGCTATGACAGAAATGCAGCATGGTTTTTTTCGACACGGAGACAACTCATATTTAGCTAACTTCACTGAAGCTGAAAGGGAAGTCCTACTCAATCTTGCAGAGCAGATAATTGAACTGTTAGCAGAACGCGTAGATCACCACAATGAAGATCCGCTGGCGGCCATGGTTGGAATTACAGTTCACGACACACCTCCTGAAGATGAGGTGTTACTACGTCTATTGCCAAACGCATATGCAGATCAAGTTGATGCATCTGAATTTCGTCGTTACACCGAATCAACACTGCGTCAAAAGAAGCAAGCACATGCAATGGCGATGCGCATGCACATCAAAACCGCAGTCGATGGAATAGTTGAGTTAGATCATGACTCTGCAAATGCATGGTTAGGTGCGATGAATGATGTACGACTAGCTTTGGGTGTGCGTTTAAAGGTGGAAGAAAACACTCATCAAGAGTTAGAGCTCTTAGCTCCCGATGACCCAATGCGAGGCGTTTACGCTGTTTATAGCTGGCTAGGCTGGCTTCAAGAGAGTTTGATTGATGCGCTTATGGATGAGTCTGAATAGTCCATCTGCCAGTAACGCGATAAGTGCAAGGTAGGCTAACCCTGTGAGTGATGCCCCAATTGGAATCTTTGATTCAGGTGTAGGTGGATTAACCGTTGCACGTGCAATTCTTGATCAACTTCCCAATGAATCCACTCTGTACATAGGCGACACAGCACGCGGGCCTTATGGTCCTCGTCCACTGGCTGAAGTTCGCGAGTTTGCTCTCGAAACAATGGATTACCTTGTTGATCAGGGCGTGAAAGCAATTGTTATCGCCTGTAACACAGCATCTGCAGCGATGCTGCGTGATGCACGTGAGCGGTATTCAATTCCCGTGATTGAGGTAATTCAACCTGCTGTTCGCAGAGCAGTTGCAGCAACCCGTACTGGAAATGTTGGCGTCATTGGTACCCGCGCAACGATAGATTCAAAGGCGTATGTAGATGCATTTGCCGCAGCACCACAATTAAAGATTACATCTATCGCATGCCCTCTATTTGTTGAGTTTGTTGAGCGAGGAGAAACATCTGGCGCAGAGATAACGCAGATCGCACGTGATTACCTTGCTCCTGTGATGGAAGCAAAGGTTGACACCTTAGTTCTGGGTTGCACGCACTATCCATTGCTAACAGGAGTTATCTCTTATGTAATGGGCGAAGGTGTGACTTTAGTGTCAAGTGCAGAAGAAACTGCTAAAGATTTGTACCGCACCTTGGTTGAAAATAGTTTACTGCGAGCTCAATCAAGTACTCCAGCTACACATAGATTCTTAGCAACCGGTGATGCAAAGGCCTTTGAAACCTTAGCTCGACGTTTTCTAGGTCCTGAAGTAACTAAGGTTGAACACCAAGTTCTGTAACTCACCACAACGCAAACTCACCACATAGGAGTAAAAATGCCACGCAATGATGGACGTTCCGAGAAGGATCTACGCGACATTAAATTCACGCGTGGATGGCTAGATCATGCAGAAGGCTCTGTGTTAGTTGAGTTTGGAAAGACCCGTGTTTTGTGTGTTGCATCATTTACACCAGGCGTGCCACGCTGGTTAAAGGACACCGGAAATGGCTGGGTAACTTCAGAGTATTCAATGCTTCCTCGTGCAACCCACACACGTTCTGATCGTGAAAGCGTTAAGGGCAAGTTAGGTGGTCGCACCCAAGAGATCTCACGTCTAGTCGGTCGTTCATTGCGCGCAGTAGTCAATATGAAAGAACTTGGTGAAAACACAATCGTCATCGATTGCGATGTGCTTCAGGCAGATGGTGGAACACGTACCGCAGCAATTACTGGTGCATATGTTGCATTGGCTGATGCGATCGCTTGGGCAAAGTCACAAGGTCACATCAAGGAAAGTTCAAAGCCGCTCAATGATTCTGTAGCCGCGATAAGTGTTGGAATCATCGATGGTATTCCGATGTTAGATCTTTGTTATGAGGAAGATGTGCGCGCAGGAACAGATATGAATGTTGTTGTTGCAGGAGATGGACGTTTCATCGAAGTCCAAGGCACCGCTGAAGGCGAACCATTTGATCGCGAACTTCTCAACCAATTGCTTGATTTAGCAGTTGCTGGATGTTCAACATTGAATCAGCTACAGAAAGATGCACTTTCCAAGTAATGTCCCACAAACTCGTTCTTGCAACACGTAATCAAGGGAAGATCACTGAGTTTCGAAGAATTCTTGAAGAACTTGCTCCTGGTCAGATTGAGTTGATTGGTGTTGATCAATTTCCAGATCTTGTCGATGTTGAAGAAACCGGAGCTACCTTCGAAGAAAACTCGTTGTTGAAGGCGCGGTACACAAGCCAAGCAACGGGTCTACCTGCGATTGCAGATGATTCTGGGCTGTGTGTAGATGCCCTTAATGGAGATCCAGGTATTTTTTCGGCACGTTGGGCAGGTGTTCATGGAGATGATCGCGCCAATCTTGAAAAGGTGTTGGATCAGCTCAAAGATGTTCCAGATGAGAAGCGCACCGCATATTTCATCTGCGTAGCTTCATTGGTATTGCCCGATGGCCGTCACCAGGTTGCAGAAGGACGGTTTGAAGGTCACATCCTTCACGAACCGGTTGGCGAGAATGGTTTTGGGTATGACCCGATATTCCAGCCGCTGGGGTTGAGTATTTCCTCCGCACAAATGAGCGCAGAGCACAAGGATGCGATGAGTCACCGTGGAAAATCACTGCGATCTATCGCGCCTCATGTCATCCAAATGCTTGCGAGCCTGGGGTAGCCTTAACCCATACAAGTGCGTTAAAAGCGTGCGTACCGCAACCCAAGGAGTTCCACGTGGCCGTTAAGAAGACCGCAAAGAAAGCAGCAAAGAAGTCTCCTGTAAAGAAGACAGCTGCAAAGAAATCACCAGCCAAGAAAGCAGTGGCAAAGAAGTCGGTAGCAAAGAAAGCTGTAGCGAAGAAGAAGGTCGCTAAGAAGGCTGTTGCTAAAAAAGCTGTAGCTAAGAAGTCAGCGGTCAAGAAGACTGCTAAGAAGTCAGCGGTCAAGAAGACTGCAAAGAAGGCGGTAGCTAAGAAAGCTGTTGCTAAGAAGAAGGTAGCAAAGAAGGCACCTGCAAAGCGCGCGGTAAAGAAGGCGGCAGTAGCTGTTACTTCTGCACCACGTCCATCAGCACCTGTACCAGCACCTGCAAAGCCAGTTGCTGTACCAGCACCTGCAAAGCCAGTTGCTGCACCAAAGCAATCAACATCTAAAGATCGCACTGCGGCCTTGGTATTTGTCGGAATTGCAGTACTCGCAATTATTGTTTGGTCACAATCCTCAAACAAAGATAGCGATGATGCAGCTCCTACGCCTTCAATGTCACAAACCGCTGAGCCATCAGCATCTGCAACACCATCTGAGTCTGAAGAACCAGGCGCAGCGGTAGCTGTTGTAGAAGCTCCAACAAAGTTTGTTGCACTCAATAGCGAAGGTGGATTAAAGCTTCGCTGGTTGGCACCAATGGCAGTTGAAGGATTAACTGGATACAACGTCGAAATCCGTGCAAATGGAGCCGGCGATTGGACTGTTATTGCAACGGTTCCAGCAGATCAACTCACTCAGAATGTTACAAAGGCTAGTGATTCAGGTTGGACTCAGTTCCGCGTTTCATCTGTTTACTCAGATGGACAAACTGCATCAGCAACAGCTTTTGGTATCCCAGGAGAGTTCAAGTAAAAACACTCTTACTAAAAAATCCCTCACTAAACGGTGGGGGATTTTTTATTGCCCACTTATTACCTCGGTAGCGGTTGGAAGCTGCGCAGTAATCGCATCGACATAAGCCCGAACGCCTGCAGGAACAAGGTGAACTCCATCTGAACCAAAGTATTCAGGATGTCCCATTGAGATAGCGGCCCAATCAATTAATCGAGCACCATATTGGGTGGCGTATTGAGCGATTAAAGCGTTGTTCTCATCTTTCCAAGGGCGAGGAACGGCGGTGTTTACAACGATGATTCGCGGCTGATCTACAAGTTCGGCAAAGATGGCAGCGACTTGCTCTTCACTCAATTTATTATTGTTACCTAGGTTCATGATGATTGTTGAATCAGCCATGTTGAGCTTATCGTTTTTAATTACCTCAAGAAGCTCCGGTGCTTGTCGTCCAACACGAGCATTAATCAACCCAATATTTTCACGAGCATCTAACTCAAATCGAATTCCGAGAATTACTGAATCACCTGTTACCCAAAGTCCACCTTCTGTGACCGATGGAGTGACAGTGGGAGGTGTTAACTGTTGCTTAAGTTCATTCAACTGTCGATCTCCCTCTGTGATGGCAGAGATTGCAGAGGTCGATGTCACACCAATAGTTGAAATCACAATCAGAAGAACAGCAAATTTTTGTCGCAGTTGGACTCGCTTAGTTCGGTACTTCATACCCTTGAACCAATAATCAATTAGTCCGGTTCTAACTGGCAATTCAACAAGTCGCAAGGAGATGTCAGCCAAAGCAAAAACTATCAATATGCGCAATGCATACAGCGCCCAAGTTGAGCCTTCAAGATCGTAATCAGGACGGGTTACTTGGAATACAACCCAGTGCCACAGATAGATTGCATATGAACGTTCGCCGATCCACACAAAGGGTCTGCTACTCAGGATCGGAGCAAAACGTGAAGCAGGGTGCACAATCGATGTAATGATGGCGCACCCAAACAATCCAGCTAATGGAAATGCAATCTTGTAAAGAGTCGGATCACTCTCATCGACAAAGAGGAAGGCGGCAATAATTCCGAGTAATCCGAAGACGCCGATGCCGTCGATAAAATCTTGGGCTTTTCTAGAGACTGTTTCATTTAAGTTTTGTGGAATCCATCTAACAGCTAAGGCTGCCCCAAGGAATAGACCAATACTGTGCGTGTCTGTTCCAAAGTACACATGGCTGACTTGAGAATCATTAGCAGCATCAATCTGTAGGGAAACAACCAGAAGAGAGATTCCTGAAAAAGCGGCAATTATCAGCGCAGCACCGGAGATCTTATTTTTACCAAAGTAGCGAAGCACTAATAAGAGAATCAATGGCCACACTAAATAGAACTGAGCCTCGACACCTAGTGACCATGTATGTTGTAGCAGCGGTGGTCGGCCGATAGCCTCGAAGTAATCTGTTTCACGAAAAACCAACCACCAGTTCATGCCACCAAACAAAGCAAATGGAGTGTCCGCTAAGAATCTGCGCATTGTGTCAGGGGCCCATGCGCCAACCAAAACCGTAGTAAGGACGATCATGAAGAGAAGCGGAGGAACTAATCGGCGAATACGCGCGATGTAAAAAGCGCGCAGATCTAATCCGCCACTTCGTTGGATTGAGTCAAGCAACAATCGTGTGATCACGTAGCCAGATATAACAAAAAATAGGTCTACACCTAAAAATCCACCGGGAATCCAATCAAAACCAAGGTGGTACAGCATCACCGCAATAACTGCGACGGCACGCAAGCCATCAATTGCAGGTACGTAACGGATGCCGCGGGGAGTAGACATGGCGGTTATGAGCTAATGGAAATTAGCGCGATGCAGATTTCTTTGCTGCGCTCTTCTTAGCTGGAGCTTTCTTAGCCGTCTTTTTTGCGATTTTTTTTACACTTTTTCTTGGGGCATCAAGTGCTGGCCGTGTGCGCTGACTTGAAACTTTGAGTGGGCCAGGATTAATTAAAGTGTCATCAGCGTTGAGATTGTCTAAGACATTTTTTTGGAGCTCTTCAAGTCGTGCAAATGCACCATCAAGACGATTACGCGATTGCTGAATTGCAGACTCTGCAGCATCGAGAGATTGCTTTTGAATTCTGTATAAACGTTCTGCCTCTGAAATAACCCCAGCAAGCCATTGGCGATAACCAGAAACCTCACTGGTCGCTTCAGTGATTATTCTTTCACCTTCACGGCGAGCAGCGGTTGAAAGAGCTGAAATCTCGCGCTTCTTGCTCTCCATCAAGCTCTCGGCATCTGCTTCTGCTTGAGCTAACTTATCGTCAGCTTCTGTTTCTGCGGCTTGGATGTACTTTCGACCACGAGATTCGGCGCTAGAGAGAATTGAACGGGCCTTTGCATCAGCCGCCTCTAACTCCTCTTTGGTCGCTCGTGTTGTCTCTGCAACCAAACGTGAAGCAGCTGCTTGCGCCTTACTCTCACGTGCTTGGGCGGATTTGATCATCGACATCGCTGTCTCTGTTGCAAGAATTTCAAACTCTTCTTTAGTTAACCCGGTGATATCGCGACGAGATTTTAAGTCGGCAATCTGTGCTTCGAGTTCGCGGATACGGTCAACAGATGATGGTTGGTTTGGAGTTTCATCCTCGCCAGTAAAGCCCACCCAGTTCAGGAAGCTCTTCTTTCCCGCCATGCCGCCACCCCGCCTCAATTACATATGTATAGATGTGGGCTTAGGTTAGAGCAAGGGCCTATTTACTGTAAATCGCCACCGAAATGGCTATGTATTGAGAGATCCAGGCAGCTAGTACAAAGATGTGGAAGAGCTCATGAAAACCGAAGTACTTTGCCTCACGGCCAGGACGCTTAAGTGCGTAAAAAATAGCGCCTACTGAATAGAAGAGACCTCCGATTGCGATAGGAAGTAACACCCATAGGCCACCCGCCCGATATAGAGCAGGTGTGTAGAAGACTGCAACCCATCCCAAGAGTAAGTAATTTGCCACATACAACCAACGCGGGGCGTTGATCCAAAAGACTCTTAATCCAACTCCCAACGCCGCACCTATCCAAACTACGGTGAGCAGAATTGTTCTATCGCGACCTTCCAGCAAGGCGACAGCAAATGGAGTGTACGAGCCAGCGATCAGCAGATTGATATTTGCGTGATCCCAACGTCGCCAAATTTTCTTCTTGGATGGAACCCATGGGACCCGATGGTAAATAGCTGAAACACTAAAAAGCATAATCGCTGTAATGGAGTAAATAGCGACCGCAAATTTAAGCGATTCCTTACTTAATATGAAGAGCACTAATGATGCGATGATGACAGCAGGTGTTGCACCGAGATGAAACCAGCCTCGCAACTTAGGGGGAATGATCGGCAGCTGGCTCATGCAAGTAAGGGTAGGGCAATAACTCCGATCTCGCCGTGGACAAAGGCCATGACCACTGCCAAACTTGCGCCATGACACATAGATCACCCATATTTGAAATTAGCGATGTTTACATCGATCAAGAAGCAGCATTAAGCCCAATGGGCTGCACCTATCTTGGAAATGGATTAAACCAGGACAAGTTAGATGACTTTTCAATTGCAGCCGCCGAAGTTAGTGCAAATCTAACTCGCGAGACCTTAAAGAAGCTCTCTGCAATGGAACCAATCGATGAGATTGACCGTATTGCCAAGGCTGTAATGACGGAGCGTCTTGAATCAGGTCTTGCACTGCACGATAGCCAAGAAGGATTTGTGCTCTGGAATGTCCTGACATCACCACCATCAAATGTACGTTCAATCTTTGAGCTTATGCCAAAAAATTCCGATCAAGACTTTGACAACATCGCTAAGCGTCTAGCTGCCGTAGATGCTGCATATAGCTCATGGTGTGAAACCATCATGACTGTTGCAAACTCTGGAAAAACTACTGCGCAACGCCAAGTAAAGGGTGTTATCGAGCAGTTAGATAGCTATGCCAACGGTGGATATAGCGCGATGTGTAAGAACTTTGATAACGATGGCAAGTACCCAGCCATCCATGAGGCAGCAAAGCTTGCCGAGGCAGCTTCTGCAAAGACCGCTAGATTCTTACGTGAAGAGTATTTGCCAGTGGCAAATCCAAATGATGCAGTTGGTGCCGACCGTTATGCGGTCTGGGCACGTTACTTCACCGGTGCGCAACTAGATCTTCCAGCCACATATGAATGGGGCAAGCAAGAACTCAAGGCAATTAACGATCGCATGTGGGAGCTTGCAAAGGTAATCAACCCTGAGGCAAAGACTCTTCGCGAGGTTGCAGATACCTTAGATAACGATCCAAAATACAAAGTTATTGGTCCTGATAATGTAGTTAAGTATTTGCAAGATTTCACTGACGCAGCCATGAAGCGTATGGATGGTGAGTTCTTTGAAATTGATCCACGCATTGCAATATGCCAAGCCCGACTAGCTCCAGAAGGCAGCGCATCTGCGCCTTACTACAACCCACCATCTGAAGATCTTTCACGTCCAGGAACAACATGGATTCCAATGTTGGGTAAGAATGAAGTCAGTAATTGGCATTTGGTTTCAACTTGGTATCACGAAGCAGTTCCTGGTCACCACTTACAGGTTGGAACCGCAACAGTTGAAAAGGATCGTCTAACTCGTTTCCAACGTACATCAGCTTGGATTAGTGGTTATGGAGAAGGTTGGGCGTTGTATGCAGAACGTTTCATGAATGAACTTGGTGCATTTGATGAGCCAGGAATTGAAATGGGATATCTATCTGCACAGGCATTGCGTGCTGCACGCATTGTCGTAGATATCGGAATGCACCTTGGGTACAAGGATTTCGATGGCAATGTGTGGAACGCGGAAAGCTCACGCAAACTGCTCAATGAGCAAGCACTTCTCGATGAGGATCATTCACGCAGCGAAACCGATCGCTACCTTGGGTGGCCAGGTCAAGCAATCTCTTACAAGGTGGGAGAACGTGTTTGGATGAATGCCCGTGAAGATGCCAAAGCGCGACTTGGCGATAAGTTCGTCATGAAGAAGTTCCATAGCTATGCACTGAAGCTTGGACCAATGGGACTTGACCCATTTGCAGCAGAAATGAAGTTATGGAACGGTCAATAAGTTACTAATTGGTAGTTAAATGAGTGGGGCGGTACGGGTGAATTTGCCGGTATCGCCCCCTTTTTTATGCGTATTGGCCTAAAACTTTTTAAAGAAATTCTGAAAAAAGCCCCCCTATATAGGTGCAAAAGCTTTGCAACGGGTTCACACTAGAGCCATCGAAGGTCAAGGGAGCTCCTCGAGGTCTCCCAGGGTCGACGGTTTGAGAGGGATCATAAGGATCCCTCCACTTATCCTCACGGAGGCTAATTAAATGCAACTAGATAGCAACCAATGGAACTTGGTCTATAACGTATTCTCGTTTGGACTAATTTCGATGCTCGCTTGCACGATTTACACACTAGTTTCTCAGCAACGTGTTCTACCTAAGTACCGTAACGCTCTCGTAATGTCTTCAATGGTTACATTCATCGCTGGCTACCACTACCTACGCATCTTTGATTCATTCAAGCATGCTTCAGAAGGTGGAATGGTCAAGCTTGATGGATCTCAGGATGCATTCAACGAGGCATACCGCTACGTAGACTGGCTACTAACTGTGCCACTACTACTAGTAGAGGTAATTGCCGTACTTGCTCTAACACGCGAAGTTTCTCGCTCACTCATCATGCGTCTGGTCCCAGCTTCAGCTGCGATGATCGCGCTTGGTTACCCAGGTGAGATTTCAAATGATCAGAACACACAGGTTCTATACGGTGTTCTATCAACACTTCCATTCATCTACATCCTCTACGTACTATTCGTAGAGCTTGGCAAGTCATTGGATCGCCAGCCAGCTGGTGTTGCAGAGACTGTAGGCCGTTTGCGTCTACTTCTTATCGCAACATGGGGCGTATACCCAATCGCTTACATCTTCAACATCGTTGGTGACGCTTCAGCTTCATCATTCGTAACTGTTCAGGTTGGATACACAATCGCTGACGTTCTAGCGAAGTGCGTATTCGGTCTAACAATTCTGAAGATTGCACGCATGAAGTCAATGGCAGAAGGAATGAAGGACGATCACTAATCATTGATTAGTGGTTTCTTTTAAGTAAGAATCCTTAAAACAGGAGTGTCGCGAAAGCGGCACTCCTGTTTGCATTCATAGACTTATCGCATGAGCTCAGAAAAAAACGAGAAGCTAGACAAGTACTGGATTAACAACTACCGCATGGGCGGATACTTATTGTTTGCATGCGGATTGATTAACCTTAGATACCAATGGGGTGAGTCTGATGTTGTATCTCGCAGCGCATTAATTTTTGGACCGGGGGCGGCAATACTTGGAGCAACATTTGTTCCATCTTTACTTACTATCTTGGCCCGCCGCGAAGTAAAAGCACTTGTAGCAATAGCTGGAGTTGCGATTATCGCTTTTGCCTTTAGCAACTAAGAATCTTTACTTCCTCCTGCCTAATAGTTAACGAGCCAACTACTTTCTAAAGGAAAGATCTGCCTTCTTCATCTCTGTCGTCAAAATCCGAATGGCGTTGGGTCCCATCCCGTGCAGCTCCTTAACGGCTGCCAGTGAAGTTTTACGTAGATCTGATAACTTAAACAAACCATCATCGATCAAAGCCCTACGAGCAGGGGCTGCTAGTCCTAACTCTTGCCACACCTGATCAACCGAGGCGTAATACTCGAGATCGACCTCTGAATTAGTGTTTGTGGGGTGAGATTGTTCATTCATTCGTTGCAGCTTCTTTTCTTCACGGCGTGCCGCAGCAGCGCGCTTAATTTCAGCGGCCTCTTTTTTGATTTTGGCTGGTGATTTCTTTGCCATGTGTGAACTGTACTTCTTGCCTTGCAGATTCTTACTTTTACAAATACTTACCTATATGTGTGTGCGGGAGGCGGGACTTGAACCCGCACGTCCGAAGACACAGGTTCCTAAGACCTGCGTGTCTGCCATTTCACCACTCCCGCAAACCCATACTTAAGTGTCGCCACCTATGTATGGATAGGGGACAAGATTAGAGGTAAGTCAGGAATGTTCCAAAACGGCCCATTGGATACAGGCTGAGCGATAACCTTTCCCAATGTCCACACAGGTAGAACAGCTCGAGGCGGCCATCAAGGCGGCCATCTCTCGCGCTGTGGAATCGGGCTTATTAACCGGCGCCGTCCCTGAGGTACTCAAGCTAGAACGCCCCAAAGATCGCTCACATGGCGATTACGCAACTTCTATCGCCCTTCAATTGGCCAAGCCTGCAGGTATGAACCCTCGCGAAGTGGCGCAGATAATTGCCGATCAATTAGATGGTGTTGATGGAATTTCACAGGTAGATATTGCAGGACCTGGATTTATCAACATCACCTTGAACCGCGCCAGCCAAGCGGAGTTAGTCCAGTCGATTCTGACCGCAACCAAGGATTATGGAAAAGGTACTGCGCTCGCAGGTGTAAAGATCAACCTTGAATTCATAAGCGCAAACCCAACTGGACCATTACATCTTGGTCATACTCGGTGGGCGGCGGTCGGTGATGCACTAGGACGTGTTCTAACTGCAGCCGGTGCACAAGTAACTCGCGAGTTTTACATTAATGATCGTGGAAACCAGATGGATTACTTTGGTCAATCAGTTGAAGCGGTTGCACTTGGTAACCCAGTTCCTGAAAATGGATATCAAGGCGAGTACATCAAAGATTTAGCTGCCGAAGTAGTTGCTGTTAATGCTGGCATTAAAGATTTGCCTGATACAGAACGTGTGGTTGCTTTCCGAGAAGCTGCATACCAATTACAACTTAAGGATCAACAGCGAGTATTAGATACTTTCAATACGCATTTTGATGTGTGGTTTTCAGAGCGTTCGCTGCATGAACAAGGCGCAGTTGAACATGGAATGGAAAAACTTCGCGCACAGGGCCATGTGTTTGAGGTTGATGGGGCGGTCTGGCTTCGAACCACCGATTACGGCGATGACAAAGATCGCGTAATGACAAAGAGCGATGGCTCACTGACTTACTTTGCTTCAGATACCGCCTATTACATCAATAAGCGTGAACGTGGTTTTGATATCTGTATCTACATGTTGGGTGCGGATCACCATGGTTATATCGGTCGTTTAAAGGCGACCGCAGCTTGTGCCGGAGATGATCCTGAGTACAACATCCATGTATTGATCGGCCAGCTGGTAAAGATCATGGAAGGTGGCGAAGAGGTAAAGCTTTCCAAGCGCGCCGGCACGATTATTACCCTTGAAGAGTTGGTTGAAAAGGTTGGCGTTGATGCTGCCCGCTACACCTTGATTCGCTACCCAGTAGATACACCAATGGTGATGGATCTAGATGTTTTGAAGCGAAACACCAATGAGAATCCGGTGTACTACGTTCAATATGCACACGCTCGAATCGCTGCGGTTTTACGAAATGCCCAAGAGCTAGGAGCTTCACTAGATCTCATTAATTTTGATCCATCGCAGTTGATACATGACCGCGAAAATGAATTGCTTGGCGCACTTGCTGAGTTCCCACGCGTAGTAGCAACCGCAGCACAACTGCGCGAACCTCATCGCATTGCTCGTTATCTTGAAGAGTTGGCTGGTACTTACCACGGCTTCTACAACGATTGCCGTGTGCTTCCAATGGGAGAAGAGGAATTAACTGCGCTCCACATCGCTCGTCTATTACTCTGTACTGCAACTAAGCAGGTCGTTAGCAATGGCCTTGATCTTTTGGGTGTTAGCGCACCGGAGAGGATGTAATGATGTGGTCATCCTCTGTAACAACTGGTGCAGAACTTTCTATTGCAGGAATATCAGCAAAAGATTTAGCTAAAGAGTTTGGAACTCCTACATTTTTTATTGATGAAGCTGATTTTCGTGCACGTGCTTTAGCTTGGAATGAAGCGCTGAAAGAGGCCTTCGGAGACAAAGCTGGCACTGTGTATTACGCATCAAAAGCATTTTCCTGTACCGAAGTTGCGCGCTGGATTAAAGATTTGGGCATCGGAATCGATGTAAGTACAGGTGGTGAGATGGCGGTTGCACTTGCTGGTGGCATTGATCCGAAGAAGATCGAAGTTCATGGCAATAACAAATCGATTGCTGAAATCGAAAAAGCAATCAGTGTTGGCGTAGAAACCATTGTTATTGACTCTATGTATGAAATTGATCGCGTCGCAGGGGCGGCAGCCAAAGCTGGAAAGGTCCAGCGGGTTCTATTGCGTCTAACCCCAGGCATTGAAGCCCACACCCACAAATCAATTGCGACCGCCCATGAAGATGTGAAATTTGGTTTCTCAATCGCAAGCGGTGCAGCATGGACAGCAATAACTGCCGTTCACAATCAACCATCTTTGGAGCTTCGTGGTTTCCATGCACATATCGGTTCACAAATCTTTGGCTTCGAATCCTTTGAAATTTTAGCTGAGCGCTTTGTTACCTTCTTGGCTAAGTATCGTGATGAGTTTAAGAAAGAGTTACCAGAATTAGATCTTGGTGGTGGATACGGAATCGCTTATCTTGAAGGTGATGTAACCGTTATTCCACGTGATGCGATGCAAGCATTAGCAAATGCAGTAAAGAAGCACTGCGCAGCATTTAATTTGCAAATTCCAACGGTTTCAATAGAACCAGGTCGAGCAATTGTTGGACCAACGATGTTCACCTTGTACGAGGTTGGAACTGTTAAAGATGTGACCTTAGAAAATGGCACACACCGTCGCTATATTTCAGTTGATGGTGGCATGAGCGACAACATTCGCCCTTCACTGTACGGAGCTGAGTACACAACGATTCTTGCCAATCGCACCAGCACCGCAACGACGACATCTAGCCGCTTGGTTGGAAAGCATTGCGAAACCGGTGACATCATCATTCGCGAAATTGAATTGCCTGACGACATAGTGCCGGGGGACTTGTTAGCTGTTCCAGCAACGGGTGCTTACGGACGCAGCATGGCTAGCAACTACAACCACGTCCCTCGTCCATCAGTTGTTGCTGTTAAAGATGGAAAAGCTCGCGTAATTGTTCGCCGAGAGAGTATTGAAGATCTTTTAGCGTTGGATGTTTAACGCCGATCAACCCATCTGTGAAAGAATAAGCCCATGAACTCGGGCGCTAAGCAACTATCAATTGGCATGCTCGGCTGCGGCGTCGTGGGCAGCCAGGTTGCCCGCCTGCTTCAGGATGATGAGCAGGAGCTGTCAGAGCGCTCAGGTGCAGTTCTTAAACTCTCAAAGGTAGGTGTTCGCACCGCAGGTCCTCGTGAAGGCATAGATCCATCACTCATCACAACCGATCTTCACTCAATTGTTTCTGATCCAAGCATCAATATCGTGATTGAAGTTATGGGCGGAATTGAGCCCGCAAAGAGTTTGATTCTAGAAGCGATCAAAAATGGTAAATCTGTAATCACTGCAAACAAAGCACTACTTGCAACTCATGGACATGAGCTCTTCAATGCAGCAGATGCTGCCAAAGTAGATTTGTATTATGAAGCAGCAGTTGCTGGTGCGATTCCAATTATTCGTTCAATGCGCGAATCATTAGCGGGCGATCAAATAACCCGGGTTATGGGAATTGTTAACGGCACAACAAATTACATTCTGACAAAGATGCATGAAGAAGGTCGCGCCTTTGATGAAGTTCTCAAGGAAGCACAAGCACTTGGCTACGCAGAAGCAGATCCAACCGCTGATGTTGAAGGTCATGACGCAGCAGCTAAGGCTGCACTTCTTGCAAGTCTTGCATTCCACAGCACAGTCGTTATCGATGAAGTTTATTGCGAGGGTATTTCAAAGATTTCATCTGATGATGTTGCAGCTGCAAAATCTATGAACAGTGTTATCAAGTTACTGGCAATCGCTGAACTAACAGTTAAAGATGAGATCTCTGTACGTGTGCATCCTGTTATTTTGCCTGCAGCGCATCCTTTGGCATCAGTTCGTAACGCTTTTAACGCTGTTTATGTTGAAGCAGAGGCTGCAGGCCAATTGATGTTCTATGGTCGTGGAGCAGGTGGTGCACCAACAGCATCAGCAATCCTTGGCGATCTAGTTGCTGTGGCGCGCCATGCTGCATATTCAACTGTTGGATATGGCGAATCTGATTACGCAGACCTTGATATTGCACCTATTGGCGCAGTTAAATCTCAGTTCTTTGTTCGACTCCATGTAGCTGATAAATCAGGTGTTTTAGCCTCAATCGCTCAAACCTTTGCCAGCGAAAATGTATCTATCCAAACCGTTCGCCAAGCAGGTTTAGGAGAAGATGCAGAACTGGTGGTCGTAACTCACGCAGCATCTGAAGATGCACTTGATGCATGTATAGAGAAGCTAAAGAAGATGGACATTGTAAGCAAAGTTGAAAGCGTGATTCGCGTTGAGGGAGCACAAAACTAATGGCAATATTTCCTCGCAAGAAGGTCACTGGGGCACATCAGTGGCGTGGAGTTATCGAGGAGTACCGCGATCGTCTTCCAGTAAGTGCCAAGACACCAATCGTTTCATTACGCGAAGGTGGTACACCCCTTATTTATGCATGCAACCTTTCAGAACTTCTTGGAAACAATGTCTGGATTAAATATGAAGGTTTAAATCCAACTGGTTCCTTTAAAGATCGCGGAATGACAATGGCGATTTCAAAGGCTGCCGAAGATGGCGCAAAAGCGGTTATCTGCGCATCTACAGGAAACACATCAGCATCAGCTGCAGCATATGCAGTGAAGGCAGGAATGCGTCCAGCGGTTCTTATTCCTAAAGGCAAGATCGCAATGGGAAAGCTTGCTCAAGCGGTTATTCATGATTCAACAATTTTGCAGGTCAACGGAAACTTTGATGATTGCTTAACCCTTGCCCGCGAACTTTCAGAAAATTACCCAGTAGCACTTGTTAACTCGGTAAACCCATTCCGCATCGAAGGCCAAAAGACTGCAAGCTTTGAAGTTGTAGACATGTTGGGTGATGCTCCAGATATTCACGCACTTCCAGTTGGAAACGCAGGAAATATTACGGCGTACTGGAAGGGCTACAAGGAGTACAACAATGATGGCCTAACAACAAAGCTACCGATGATGTACGGATTCCAAGCAGCCGGAGCTGCTCCCATCGTTAAGGGCAAGGTTGTAAAGAACCCAGAGACAATTGCAACAGCTATTCGTATTGGAAATCCAGCATCGTGGCAGCAAGCGGTAGAAGCTCGCGATACATCAGGTGGTGTGATCGATTCAATCACCGACCGCGAAATCCTGGCTGCTTATCGCTTAATTGCAGCTAAAGAAGGAATCTTTGTTGAGCCATCATCTGCTGCAGGTCTTGCAGGTTTGATCAAGTACAAGAAGGCGGGCAAGCTGCCTAAGGACAAGACAATTGTTATAACTGTTACAGGTCATGGATTAAAGGACATCCCTTACGCGCTTGAAGCTGCCAAGAAGCCTGTTGTTGTTCCAGTTAATGCAAAGATTGCAGCTAAAGCTTTGGGACTTGCATAAAAATGAAGCCAACCTTTAAAGCTCAGCCAATGCAGGTTCAAGTTCCTGCAACAAGTGCAAACTTGGGCCCTGGCTTTGACTGCCTTGGTTTAGCGTTGAATATGCATGATCGTTACATGGCGCAGGTCATGGATGAAACTGGCGTAGATGTAGATGTCACCGGCGAAGGCGCAGATGAGGTTCCAACTACTGAGAAGAACTTAGTAATCAAAGCGATGTACAAAGGTTTTGATTTCTTAGGTGGACGTCCCCGTGGAATCGCATTGCGACAACTCAATGTCATTCCACATGGTCGTGGACTTGGATCTTCAGCTGCAGCGATTGTCGGTGGATTAGCACTCGCACGTGCCTTAGTCCTTGGCGGCAATGAGCGAATGTCTCATGAAGATATGTTGAATATTGCAAATGAGATGGAAGGGCATCCAGACAATGTTGCCGCTGCGATTTATGGTGGTGCAAATGTTGCATGGCAAGAATCTCAACGTGGCCATGTGATTGCACAGTCCCTAAACATTGAAGTTGATCCACGAATCAGCGCACTTGCATTTGTTCCATCAACTGAACTTTCAACATCAAAGGCACGCAAGATGCTTCCTGAATCAATTCCACATCAGGATGCGGTTCGAAACTCAATTAATACAGCGGTTTTAGTGCAAGCTTTACAGCACCGCCCAGATCTACTGTTGAGTGCAACCGAGGATTACTTGCACCAGAGCTATCGCAGCGATGCGATGCCACAGAGCTTTGCTTTGATGACAAAGCTTCGCAAAGCTGGGGTAGCAGCATTTATTTCAGGTGCCGGTCCCACAGTTTTGGTTCTTCACACAGGATCAGATGCCGAGGCTGCTGAGTTGGAGCGTGCAGCAGGGGAGAAGTTCCAGATGATTCCTTTGGGTGTTTCACGCACAGGTGTCGCGGTCGTCACCGCTTAACTGCCCTCATTTTGCGATTTCTCGCTCAATCCTGCTAACCTTCATACATCTGAACGGCTCATCTAGTAGCCAGTAACACATCAGGTAAGTCTCAAAAAACAAAATCCCAGGTTCCTTAGGGTATAAAACCCAGAACCGATAGCGAAAAGATATACATGACAACAGAAATTGAACCAGTTCGCTCACAGAGTCCAGAACTTGCTGCAATGACCCTTCCAAAGTTAAAGACAGTTGCTACACAACTTGGGGTCGAAGGCGCAGCAAAGATGAAAAAGGATGCGCTAGTAGAAGCGATCGCTGATTTACAGGCGAAGAACCGCGAAGCTGCAAAGGCTGAACGCGAAGCACGTCGCGAAGCACGCAACAACCGCAAGAAGGAGTCAAAGCCTTCAAACAACTCACAAGATTCAGATGATGATGGCGATGATGATTCCGCGCCGCAAGCTAATAATGACCGTGGAAACAACGACCGTGGCGGCAATGATCGCAACGACCGTGGTGGCCGCTTTGATCGCAACGACCGTACTCGTGGGCGTGACCGTAACCGCGATCGCAACCGTGATCGTGCCCCACGCGAAGAGCGCGAACCAGTTATTGGCGAAGATGATGTTCTCGTTCCAGTAGGTGGCTTGCTCGATATTCTCGAAAGCTATGCATTTATCCGCACAGGTGGTTACCTACCGGGCCCTAACGATGTTTATGTCTCACTGCAGCAGGTTCGCAAGAACGGTCTGCGTAAGGGAGATGTAGTTACAGGTCAGGTTCGTCAGCCTCGCGAAGGTGAAACAAAGCAAAAATTCAACGCTTTGATTACTTTAGAGACTGTAAATGGAATGACTCCTGAAGAAGCACGTAACCGTGTTGAATTCGGAAAGCTAACTCCGCTTTATCCTCAGGAGCGTTTGCGCCTTGAGACTGAGCCAAATGTTCTTACAACTCGTGTTATCGATTTGATCGCACCAATTGGTAAGGGTCAACGCGGTCTTATCGTTTCGCCTCCAAAGGCTGGTAAGACCATGGTCCTTCAATCCATTGCTAACGCGATTACAACTAACAACCCAGAGTGTCACTTGATGGTTGTTCTTGTTGATGAGCGTCCAGAAGAAGTTACAGATATGCAGCGCAGCGTTAAGGGTGAAGTTATTGCTTCAACCTTTGATCGCCCTGCCGATGACCACACGACAATCGCAGAGCTTGCAATTGAGCGCGCTAAGCGGTTGGTAGAACTTGGTCATGATGTAGTTGTTCTACTTGACTCAATTACACGTCTTGGTCGCGCATACAACATTGCAGCACCTGCATCAGGCCGCATCCTTTCTGGTGGTGTTGATTCAGCTGCTCTATATCCACCAAAGAAGTTCTTCGGTGCTGCTCGTAATATTGAAGATGGCGGATCGCTAACGATTCTTGCAACAGCACTTGTTGATACAGGATCTCGTATGGATGAAGTTATCTTCGAAGAGTTCAAGGGAACCGGAAACATGGAGTTGATTCTTGACCGCCGCATGGCTGACAAGCGCATCTTCCCCGCGGTTAACGTTGTTGCATCAGGTACACGTAAGGAAGAAATCCTTATGGGTTCAGAGGAGCTCAACATTGTCTGGAAGCTACGTCGCGTATTGCACGCACTAGAGCCACAGGCAGCACTTGAACTGCTACTTGAGAAGATGAAGGGCACTAAGTCCAACGTCGAGTTCTTGATGCAGATCCAGAAGACAACTGCGGGTCCTGACGACTCAAAGTAAGCGTAAATTTCTCAATTGTGGGCTTATCGCCTACCCTTGGGGTCTGTTAACCGTCCGTTTGGTTCACCTGCATGCAGGACCCAAACACGAATATAAGGAATAACCATGAAGCCAGAGATCCACCCAGAGTACAAAGACACCCAAGTAACTTGTGGTTGCGGTGAGAAGTTTGTAACCCGCTCAACAGTTGCTAGCGGATCAATCTATGTCGAAGTTTGTTCTGTATGCCACCCGTTCTACACAGGTAAGCAGCGCATCCTTGATACTGGTGGTCGCGTGGCTAAGTTCGAAGAGCGCTTCGGTAAGAAGAACTAGCTTTCTAAAGAAACCGCATCGCAGCCCTGTCGGGTTGCGGTCGCGGTTTTTTTATTTCTTAAGGTTAAATTCAGTTTTGATTACGAAATAGAAAGGAGCAGTCGATGAGCAATGATCGCTTTGCATCAGCACATGAAATGGTGCGTGAGTATGCAGAACTTGAAGCAAAAATGGCTGATCCATCTATTCATGAAGATCAAGCAAATGCTCGAAAGCTTGGCCGCCGTTACGCACAGCTTGGACCAGTTGTTGCAGGGTTCAAAGCGTGGAAATCATCTGAGGATGATTTATTGGCCGCCGCTGAACTTGCAGATGTTGATCCAGATTTTGCAGCTGAAATTCCAGCGCTAGAAGCGGCACGTGATGCTGCAGCGGAAAAGCTTGAAGAGTTGTTATTGCCACGCGACCCCAATGATGATCGCGATGTTATTTTGGAGGTTAAGGCAGGGGCTGGTGGAGATGAGTCAGCACTGTTTGCTGGCGATCTGTTGCGTATGTACATGCGTTACGCAGAAAAGCACAACTGGAAGGTTGAAATCATTGATGCCACCGAAAGTGAAATGGGTGGGTACAAAGATATTTCTGTTGCGGTTAAATCAAAGGGAACTGCAGCACCTGGAGAATCACCGTATGCGCGCCTGAAGTTTGAGGGTGGAGTTCACCGCGTACAACGAGTTCCAGAAACGGAAAGCCAAGGAAGAATTCACACATCTGCGGCAGGTGTTTTGATTCTGCCTGAGGCAGAAGAAGTCGATGTTGAGCTCAATATGAATGATGTACGCGTGGATGTGTACCGCTCATCAGGTCCTGGTGGACAATCCGTTAACACGACTGACTCTGCGGTTCGTTTAACCCACGTGCCAACTGGAATCGTTGTTTCCTGTCAGAACGAGAAGAGTCAGTTACAGAACAAAGAATCTGCCCTTCGTATTTTGCGCGCACGTTTGCTCGCCGATGCTCAAGAAAAAGCTGAAGCGATCGCATCGGCAGAGCGCAAAAGCCAGGTTCGCACAGTGGATCGTTCAGAGCGAATCCGCACTTATAACTTTCCTGAAAACCGAATCAGCGATCACCGTGTTAATTACAAGGCAAACAACTTAGATGCTGTCTTAAATGGTGACCTGGATGACATGATTCAAACCTTGTTAGATGCTGACAAAGCGGCCCGTTTGGCTAACGCTAACTAAAATGCTCGTCAAAGAGATTCTTCGCGCTGCTAAATTGCAGTTGGCTGAATCCGGCATAGCTGAAGTTGATGCAGAGCATCTGCTTGCACATGTTCTAGGACTTTCTCGGATGGATCTTCACAACCCAGTCTTGGTTGAATCAACCTTGTTGGGAATTGAGGACAAAGCTGTCTTGGAGGAACAGTTCTACAATTTGTTGGATCGCCGTTTGAACTTTGAACCTTTGCAGTACTTAACAGGTGTTGCAGGTTTTAGATATCTCAACATTGAAGTTGGCCCAGGAGTTTTAGTGCCGCGGCCAGAATCTGAGTTATTGGTAGAAGCTGTTTTACAGCACATTGAAAATCTTCCGGCACCAGTCAGTGTGATCGATCTTGGAGCGGGTTCAGGTGCGCTTTCTTTGGCGATCGCAACAGAAGCTCCGAGCACACGAGTGATTGCGGTTGAAAAGAGTCCGGAGGCTTTGATCTGGCTTAAGAGAAATGTCTCTGTTATTGCGGAAAATGTACGGGTTGTAGAAGGCGATGTAGTTGATGTACTTCAGGGCATTAAGTGCGACATTGTTATTGCAAACCCCCCATATGTGCCGGATTCACAAGAGCTGCCCAGAGATGTTGCAGGGTTTGAGCCACACATCGCATTGTTTGGTGGCCCAACGGGGATGGAGATTCCGCAGCAGTTCATTACTGCAGCGGCCCGCCTATTAAAACCTGGGGGAGTATTAGTTATTGAACATACCGAAGAGCAAGGCTCATCAATTGCTTCCGCGCTGTCAGTAGATTTTTCAGAGGTTGCCCTGCATGATGACCTAGTAGGTAGACCACGTTGGACTAGTGCGGTGAGGAGGTAGCCATGGCTAAGGAAATTGATTTGAAGAAAGGCGAACTTTCTCGTCATGTAAGCAAGGCTGCTAAAGCTATTGCCGATGGTTTCATCATCGTTATTCCAATGGAACACAGTTACGCATTTGCATGTGATGCATTTAGACAGGATGCTGTCCGAGCGATGCATGTCTTGCGTGGAGATCCACTATTTACCGCAGCTCAAGTAATTGTTGGAAGCGTTAAGACAACAGATGGAATTGTTCGTGAAACTACTCCAGAGATTAAAGCGTTAATGAAAAAGTTTTGGCCAGGAATGTTGTCTTTGAATTTGCGTCCGCAACTTGGACTTAGCTGGGATCTTGGAGATGGAAATCAACTCGATCGCGTGAGCATCAGAATTCCGAAGGCAAAGTTTGCAAAAGCATTAGTGGCACAAACTGGCCCACTAGCAATTGCAAGTGCTGCACGCAAAGGAATGACCGCACCAAAATCACTCGGTGATGTATGGGTCCTTGAATCAGATGTAGCGCTGAAGTTTGATAATGGAAATCTGCGCAAGGGGCCGATTTCTACAGTCATTGAGGCTGATGAAACCGGTGTCCGATACCTACGTGAGGGCGCAATCTCACTTGAAGAGATTCAAGCCATCGTGCCCGGAGCAACAGGCTTCTAGCCAACATCCTTTTGGGCCCCCTTGCCTATAGGGTTTAGCCATGTCCGAAACCTTCTATGGCCCAGATTTCAACCTATTGACCTCGCAGGATCCTGAGATCGCAGCGGTTCTCTTATCTGAACTCAAGCGCCAACAGACCAATCTGCAGTTAATCGCATCGGAAAACTTCACATCACGTGCAGTTTTGGCGGCCCTTGGTTCGACCTTGTCTAACAAATACGCCGAAGGTTATCCAGGCAAGCGCTACTACGGAGGCTGCGAAGAGGTTGATAAGGCTGAATACCTAGCAATCGATCGAGCAAAATCTTTATTTGGTGCAGAGCATGCAAATGTCCAGCCACATTCAGGTGCATCTGCAAATGTTGCGGTGTACCAAGCCTTCACAAAGCCAGGGGATACAGTTCTTGCGATGTCATTGGCACATGGTGGTCACCTAACCCATGGATCTCCAGTGAACTTTTCTGGGAAGTGGTTCAACATCGAGTCCTACGGTGTTCGCCAAGACAACGAGCTCATTGATTACGACGAGCTACGTGAACAAGCGATCCGTACAAAGCCAAAGATGATTTGTTCAGGAGCAACGGCTTATCCATCACTTGTTGATTTTGCAAAGATTCGCGAAATTTGTGATGAAGTTGGCGCAATCATGTGGGTAGATGCGGCGCACTTCATTGGTCTTGTTGCAGGAAAAGCGATTCCTTCACCAGTTCCATTTGCAGATGTAGTTTCATTTACGACGCACAAGGTCTTGCGTGGACCACGTGGTGGAATGATTTTGGCAAAGGCAGAGCATGCAGCAGCAATTGATAAGGCGGTTTTCCCTGGAATGCAGGGCGGGCCAATCATGTCTGCGGTTGCTGGAAAGGCGATTGCCCTTGAAGAGTGCGCAACACCTACTTACCAAAAGTATGCAAAGGATGTAATTGTTAACGCAAAGGCTCTTGCTGCGGCGCTAGAGGCAGAGGGCATGCGAGCAGTATCTGGTGGCACTGAAACCCACCTAGCGCTGATGGATATTCGCAGCACAGGAGTCACCGGCAAGGTCGCTGATGAGCGTTGCGGTGCTGCAGGAATTGTTATGAACAAGAACTCAATTCCGTATGATCCTGAAAAGCCAGGAATCACAAGCGGTATTCGCGTTGGTTCTCCTGCCACAACAACCCAGGGCATGGGAGTTGAAGAGATGAAGCAGATCGCAACTTTAATTTCACGAGCAATCAAAACCGAGGATGCAGTTGTACATGCAGCCATTAAATCTGAGGTCCATGCATTGACCGCACGTTTTCCTATCTACCAGGCGTAAAGCTCTTTAATGCGCGAGTATCTGATTACCCTGCTGATATCAGCGGCGCTGTGTTATTTGATTACTCCCATTGTCCGCGCACAAGCGATTCGATTTGGAGCGGTGGCTGCAATTCGTGATCGAGATATTCACAGCGTCCCTACTGCCCGTTGGGGCGGTGTTGCAATGTGGGCCTCGATGGCGCTTACCTTTGCAATTGTTAACCACCTTCCACTTGTAGGAAAATCCTTTGGACATGAAGCGCAAGGAATCTTTTTGGCATCGACTGCCATAGTTGTACTGGGAATGCTTGATGATCGTTTTCAGCTTGATGCCCTGACAAAACTTGCTGGTCAGATTTTTGTTGCAGGGATCCTTCTGATTTATGGAATTCAGATTTTGTGGTTGCCAATTAACGGTGTGATTACTTTGCCACCAAGTATTGGTCAATTAGTTACCGTACTGATCGTCTTGGTAGTCATTAACGCGGTGAACTTTATTGATGGAATGGATGGCTTGGCAGCCGGAATCGTTGCGATTTCAGGCATCGCATTCTTTGCTTTTGCGTACTTATTGGCTGTTGATTATGGGTTTAGCCGTGCTGGTGCACCATCGCTAACAACAGCGGTTTTAGTGGGCATTTGTATAGGTTTCTTGCCGCACAACATTAATCCGGCCAAGATTTTTATGGGTGATAGCGGATCGATGTTGCTTGGTTTATTACTTTCAGCTGCTGCGATCACTTTAACTGGGCAGGTGGATCCCAACGCAATTTCCGCTGAATCTCTTGGACCAACATTGCTTCCGTTATTGCTTCCATTTGCGGTGCTTGCGATTCCATTCTTAGATTTGCTGCTGGCAGTTGCCAGACGAGTAAAAGCTGGACGTTCTCCCTTTGCACCAGACAATCAGCATCTGCACCACCGTTTGCTCGGCGCTGGTAATTCAACAAACAGAACAGCGGTCATCTTGTATCTGTGGACCGCAACCATTGCTTTTCCTGTAACTGTTTTGGCTTTTGCCCCACCTTGGGTCGCATTGGTTACGGCATTGGTTCTCATCGGAATAAGTATTGGAGTAATGAAGATTAAGAAGAAGGTAGTTGCATGAGCAATTCACAGCAACACAGTAATGAGTCGCAATTACTTCGCGGAGCTTTTCCGCCAACAGCGATAGTCGGATTGCTTGCAATTAGCATTTCAGCTTTCGTTCAGGGAATCAGCGGTTTTTGGGGAGCGCTACTTGCACAGTTCGTGGTGGTGATCTTCTTTGTCATACATATTGCTGTTTCACGTTTGACCCGAAACTTGGATCCAATTTCTACGATGGCCATGGCCTTGCTTTCCTACTTTGCAAAGCTATTTGCTTTGGGAGCTCTTCTATGGGCCATCGCTTCCTTCACAGACCGCGACACGATCAATCGCACCGCCTTTGGCATCACCGCCGTTGCGCTGACCATCGCCTGGCTGTGGGGCGAGATTGCCAGTTTTATGAAACTACGCCTACATTTGCCCCTACCCGAGTCCAACAAGGATCAGTAGATTCACAACCCTAGGTAGCAAGGAGTCCCCATGGCCAGCAGTGAAGAAAATGCAATGTGGTCCATCTTTGGCTACCTCCTCTCCGGCCTGGTTTTCTGGGGTGGCATCGGATACGCCCTGGATAAGTGGCTCAATAATGGAATCTTCACCCTGATCGGCTTGCTCGTGGGAATTAGCGGGGCGATCTACCTGGTGTGGCTACGTTTTGGCCGTGAATAACCCCTTGGGCAGGCTCAATCTCACACCTTTCAGGGCAATTTCGATTTCTCATAAATAACCCCTCTCCCATAGAGTTGCCCCGTCTTCCCGACCTATCAATTTTGAGGAGTATGCGTGCGCGTTCAATTGCGTTCTGCCGCTGAGGGTGAGGGTTTTGTCCCACCTAGCAGCAATGACTTCGAACTTCCTCCAATTTTCGGCGACAACCCATATACAACTAAGCCTATTTTTCTTGTCTTGCTCTCAGTTGTTTTGATTTCAGCATTTTTCATCTTGTCTTCACGCAAAGCATCGATTGTCCCTAGCAAGTTCCAATTTGCTGGCGAATCTGTCTACTCATTTGTTCGTGAGAATTTAGCTAAAGAGGTAATCGGGCATGACTTTTTGCGCTTTGTGCCATACCTTTTCTCGCTCTTCACTTTTATCCTTGTAAATAATATTTTTGGAATTATTCCCTTTATTCAATTCCCAACGATGTCGCGAGTTTCATTCCCGTATGTTCTAGCGATTTCTACATATTTAGTTTTCCATTATGTGGGCGTTAAAAAGCAAGGCGCATTTAAGTACTTCAAGGAAATCATGTTTATGCCTGGCGTTCCAAAGGCTGCATACATCTTGATCACTCCACTTGAGATCCTTACATTCTTCGTTGTTCGTCCACTAACGCTTTCACTTCGTCTTTTTGCAAATATGTTCGCGGGCCACTTGTTGTTGCTCGTGTTTATCTTGGGTGGAGAACATCTACTTCAAGGTGTTATTGGTTTGAAGTTGATCAGTCCATTTGCTTTCGCAATTGGCATTGTGCTGACCTTCTTTGAATTCATGGTCCAATGCTTGCAGGCGTACATCTTTACTCTGCTAGCAGCTCTATACATCGCCGGCGCCCTTGCCGACGAGCACTAATAGGAAAATAAGGAGAAATAAATGGAAGGCACACTCAACCTGGTTGGTTTCGGCCTCGCAGCAATTGGTCCCGGTGTAGCAACTGGACTTATCTTCGCCGCATACATCAACGGCGTTGCACGTCAGCCTGAAGCACGTAGCGTTCTACAGCCAATCGCGTTCCTAGGATTCGCGCTTGCTGAAGCTCTCGCACTCTTTGGTCTCGTTCTAGCATTCGTTCTCTAATTCATTATTTTTAAGCAAAATTAAGGACAACTGATGCAATTTAATGACTTAGCAGCGGGAGAGAAGTTGAATCCGCTCGTACCTCACACAGCTGAGCTTGTGGTTGGTGCGATCGCCTTCACCCTTCTTTTCTTAACGCTTCGTAAGTTTGTAGTTCCAATGTTCGAAAAGGCATTTGAAGCTCGAACCCATGCAATTCAAGGTGGAATCGAACGTGCTGAAAAGGCACAGGCGGAAGCTCAACGCGCATTGGCTCAATACACGGAGCAGCTATCAAAGGCACAATCAGAAGCACAGACACTTCGTGAAGAAGCTCGTGTTCAAGGTGCAGCAATCATTGAAGATCTTCGCGCGAAAGCACAGGAAGAAGCAGCTCGCATCACAGCAACTGCTCACGCTTCAATCGAAGCAGAACGTCAACAAGCGGTTACATCACTTCGTAATGAGGTCGGTGCACTTGCAGTTGAACTTGCTTCAAAGATTGTTGGAGAAGCTTTGGATGATCAAGCTCGTCAATCACGAATCGTTGATCGTTTCCTTGAAGATCTAGAAAAATCTAAGTAGAGACAAGGTAAAGGAAATAATGAGAGCTCACTTCGGAGGCAGTAGCCGTAAGTCACTTGTGGCTTCACGGGTATTACTTGACGCTGCCGTCAAAGGCGCAGATGCACATAGCGCATCTGCTTTGAGCTCGGAGCTGTTCTTTGTTGCAGATGTACTGAGCACAAATATCTCCGTACGTCGCGCTCTCACCGATCCATCTCGCGATGGAAAGGCAAAGGCGGCATTTATCTCTGAACTATTCGGTAAGAAAATCGGTGCAGGTGCACTTGGTTTAGTAACTGAATTGTCAGCTCTACGTTGGTCAGCACCTAAGGATCTTGTACTGGTTGTAGAACAGCTAGCGATCGAGGCGGAAGCATCAGCTGCCAATATCGCAGGCGAACTAGACCGTGTAGAGGATGAAATTTTCACAGCTGCAGCAGCATTTGCTAGCTCAACAGAGCTACGTAAAGCGCTGACATCAGATGCTACGAATGCCAAGGCGACATTAGTTGCCGACATTCTCAAGGGCGCATCTGGTTCAACTGTAAAGCTGGTTTCACAGATGGTGAATGCATGGAGAGGGCGCAGCATTGAGTCAGCATTTGCTGATTACCAAGCAGCGCTAGCAGCACGTCGTAACCGAGTTATTGCCTTGGTTCGCGTTGCAGCACCTCTCACCGCAGCACAGCAGGATCGTCTAGCCACAACTTTAACTAGCAAGGTTGGACAACCAGTTCGTATCAATATTGAAGTCGATCCAACAGTGTTGGGTGGAGTTTCAGTGAAGTTTGCTGATGAAATCGTTGATGGATCAGTTTCAAATCGTTTGGCTGGAGCCGCACGCGCTCTTGCTGGAAGCAAATAAAGGGAGAAACACATGGCAGACCTAAAGATCA
>JBIKXW010000036.1:0-13775 GCA_044355565.1 Candidatus Planktophila sp.
TCGCTATGTTGATCTTTCTGCCGTTGGTTATGTTTGAAGCCATCACCGCTTGGTATCCGAATTTGTTTGGATCAGGAAAGCTGATCGCCTCGCAGCAGGCTGTCGATGAATTACTGCTGACCGAAAGTGAGATCTCTCTGAAGAGCGAATTCAATGAGATTGTTAAAAAGATTGAATGCAGGAATGTCCAGGTTTCGTGGAGCCAGGATTTCATGCATGGAGTTTCATGTGAGGTTTCTCGAGGAGAGTTACTGGTAATCCGAGGAAACTCTGGAACAGGTAAGTCAACCTTTGTAATGGGCTTGCTTGGATTATTGCCATACACAGGTTCAATCCTCATTAATGATCGGGAGCTATCAACGATCTCCGATCTACACTCAACCATCGTTGGTACCGTCCAGAAATCTCACCTCTTCAACACCTCAGTGCGAGAGAACATGAAGATAGGTAACCCTGATGTCACTGATCAAGAGATCATGGATGTTCTTCATGAACTTGGCCTTGACTCGCTTATCTCTGAGATGGATAGCGGATTGGACACCATTGTGGGTGTTTATGGAAGAGGAATTTCAGGTGGAGAAGCAAAGAGGTTTGCCATCGCCCGCACCTTGTTAGCTAAGGCACAGATATACATCTTTGATGAGCCAACGGAGCATCTCAACTCAGAGCTCTCAATTGATGTCATGAATGCAATCAGAAGACGCTGTGGCTCAGCAATCTGCATTGTGATTACCCATTCTGATTGGGAATACCCAGATAAAACGCTGACCTTGGTGCGATAACCAACTTTTTCCCCTAGGACACGAGAGAATGCTCGCGTGGCAACATTAGAGAACAAGGTTTCAGCCGTTGTTGGTGACCGCACCGCCAAAGTTCTCACGACCGTATTTGGAATTTCGACTGTTGGCGATTTGATGCGTCATTATCCAAGGCGGTACATGGTGCGTGGTGAGTTAACAGATATATCGCAACTGCGCCAGGGTGATGAAACGACGATTTTGGCGCAGATTTACTCCACGACAAATCGACCATTGCGGGGCCGAAAGGGGAGCATCCTCGAGGTTGTCGTCACTGATGGAACCGACAAGTTGTCACTGACATTTTTCAATCAAGCCTGGCGAGAAAAAGATTTGAAGGTTGGAAGACAGGGATTGTTTGCGGGAAAAATCGGAGTGTTTAACAACAAGAAACAATTGTCACACCCTGATTACGAGTTGATACCGGATGGCTCCGATGTGGATTCAGCGGTTGAGGGATTTGCTGGAAAGTTTTTGCCGGTGTATCCCGCCTCATCAAAGCTTCCTTCATGGAAAATCTCTCAATGCGCACAACTTGCAATAGGTGCGCTAGATGAAATCGATGATTTCCTGCCCTCATTCATTCGGGAAAAGCACAAGTATCCAACCTTGCATCAGGCATTAGTGCAGCTTCACCAACCTGCAGATTTAGACCATGCAGAAATTGCTCGAGAGCGTTTAACCTTTGATGAGGCATTTCTGCTCCAATCATTATTAGTAATGCGAAGAAATGAGTTGAAGAAGCTTAATTCAACATCACGAAAGCGGGTTTCAGGAGGGCTTCTTGATGCCTTTGATAAATCCCTTCCATTTGATTTAACTGCAGGCCAGGTTGCGGTGTGCAAAGAGATTGAAAGTGATTTAGCTCAGCCACATCCGATGCATCGCTTGCTACAAGGAGAAGTTGGATCAGGAAAGACGATTGTTGCTTTACGGGCGATGCTTGCAGTAGTGGATAGCGGAGGACAGGCAGCACTTCTTGCTCCAACAGAAGTACTTGCCGCCCAACATCTTCGTACAATCCAAGGACAGCTTGGAACCCTTGCACAGGGCGGAATGTTGGGTGGTTCTGATAAAGGTACTCAAATTACTTTGATTACAGGATCGCAATCTGCCCAAGCCAGAAGAGAAGCGTTAGCAAAGGCTGCTGATGGAAGTGCAGGAATCGTTATTGGAACTCATGCCTTGTTAGGCGAATCTGTCGTTTTCAAAGATCTTGGATTAATTGTTGTAGATGAGCAACATAGATTTGGTGTTGAGCAACGAGATGCATTGAAGGAGAAAGCCGTTCTACCTCCACACCTACTTGTAATGACTGCAACTCCGATTCCCCGCACAGTTGCCATGACAGTTTTTGGAGATTTAGATGTCTCAACTCTTCGCGAACTGCCATTGGGTCGACAACCAATTACTACCCATGTTGTTCCGGTTAAGGAAAAGCCAAATTACTTGGAGCGTGCATGGGAAAGAATCCGTGAAGAGGTTTTGCAAGGCCATCAGGCTTACATAGTTGCACCACGTATTTCAGCCGATCCCGATGCTGGAGCAGATGCAGATTTAGATTTTCTCTTTGGTGAGGAGTCAGAGGAGATCTCATCTGTAGAAGAGCTTGCACCCATGCTGCATTCAGGTCCCTTACAAGGGTTGAAAATTGCAATTCTCCACGGTCGGCTTGCGTCAGAGGAGAAAGAGGCAACGATGCAAGCCTTTTCACGGGGCGAGATTGATGTACTGGTTTCGACAACTGTTATTGAAGTTGGTGTGGATGTTGCCAATGCAACAATCATGGTGATTATGGATGCCGACAGATTTGGCGTATCTCAACTGCACCAATTAAGGGGGCGTGTAGGTCGCGGAACATCTCCAGGTCTATGCCTTCTGGTTTCACATTGCGAGGATCTGACACCAGCTCGTGAGAGGCTTAACGCAGTTGCTGCGACTCTGGATGGTTTCGAACTTTCACGTATCGACCTCGAACAAAGACGAGAAGGCGATGTATTAGGTAGAAATCAGTCGGGAACCCAATCCCACCTTCGCTTATTACGTGTGTTAAGAGATGAATCATTGATTGAAGAAGCACGGGATGATGCCGAGCAACTTATCGCAAAGGATATTGATTTAACCGACTATCCTGCGCTTAGGAAAGAGCTCGCCCATTTACAGCGAGACCAAGCGGTCGATTATTTAGATAAGGGTTAGCACAGTGAGAATCATTGCAGGTGTTGCGCGAGGTAGAACTTTGGGTTCAGTGGCTGGAGCGACCAGGCCTACCTCTGATCGTGCACGTGAAGGTCTTTTTTCATCGCTGACATCAGAGTTTGGAAGTTTTGAAGGCGTTCATGTTTTAGATCTATTTGGTGGCTCAGGTGCCATTGCTCTCGAATCTCTGTCACGTGGTGCAACCTTGGTTCATGTTGTAGAGAAGGATGATGAAGCACAAAAGACAATCGAAACAAATTATGATTTAGTTAAGAAATCCAATCCACCAGGAAAGTTTCAGCTCTTCGGAATGAGCGCTGAACGTTTTCTCAAGGATTTACCAAAGGCCAAGTACCACTTGGTGTATATCGATCCACCTTACGATTTCAGCAATCAAGCTGTAGAAGATGTATTGAGCGCATTGCACGATGGAGAGTTCTTAAGTAGCGACGCCTTTATTGCAGTAGAACGCACTGCACGTGGAGCTCAATTCATTTGGCCTGATGCCTTTTCGCCTGCACGTGAGCGAAATTATGGGCAAGCGACCATTTATTACGCTAATTTCCAGTCTGAGAATGGATAACTTGGCTCCATCTTGCTAGCGTTTACGCCATGAAGCGCGCTGTCTGCCCAGGATCTTTCGATCCAATCACATATGGTCACTTGGACATCATTGAGCGCGCTGCTCAGCAATTTGATCATGTTGTTGTCGCGGTACTAGAAAACAGAACCAAATCCAGCCTCTTTACCGTTGCAGAACGAATCTCCATGATCTCCGAGGTTGTAGCTAAGTTTCCCAATGTTTCCGTTGATTCCTGGAGCGGATTGTTGGTTGATTACTGCAAGAGCAACTCAATTCAAGCGATCGTAAAAGGACTTCGTGCAGTAACTGATTTTGATTATGAGTTGCAGATGGCTCAGGTGAATCTGCAAGGCTCAGGGGTGGAAACCATGTTCATGGCAACTGCACCGACACATTCATTCCTTTCTTCATCACTAGTAAAAGAGTTAGCCCATTACAACGGAGATGTTTCAACGATGGTTCCTCCATCGGTTAACGAAGCGCTCAAGCTACGAATAGCGGGGAAGTAAAATGGACTCAGTAGAGAAGTTAACATCGGCAATTACCATGGTCGAAGAGGCACGTGGGGTACCACTGTCAGCTAGCTGCGTGGTTCATCGCGCCGAAATGCTCGAAGTTTTGGATGAAGCTCGCGAATCCCTTCCGACAGATTTTGAATCTGCTCGAAAGATTATCGAAACACGTGATGCAATTATCGAAGAGGCGCGCATCAGCGCTGAGCAGATGATTGCGATTGCTCGCGAAGATGTTGCACAGATGGTTGAGCAGACTTCGATAGTTCAGATTGCTCGAGATGAAGCACGAAAGATTCTTGATGATGCTCGTGAAACAGCTGAAATCGAAAAGGCAGAGGTGGAGGAGTACATTGACGGGCGCCTTGCGACTTTAGAAGTGATTTTGAATAAAACTATGGATGCTGTGTCGCGTGGACGCGGTCGCTTGGCTGGGGCAAATGATAAGGATGTTTTGTCTCAACTTGCTGATGAGAATTAATCTTTAAGAGATTTATATGAGTAAACAAGTAGATACATTTCAACTCAATACATATGAGCTACCTCGCCGGGCTGGTGAGATGAAAGAGTATGAGTTAGATATTGTTGTAAAAGAGAAGTTTGGTGTTGATTTAATCGCCGTTCCCGCTGGCGATTTCATCGAAGTTGATGCACGTCTTGAGTCGGTAACTGAAGGTATTTTGCTCAGCGCTGATGTCTATGCGGTTGCAAAGGGTGAGTGCATCAGATGCCTTGATCCAGTCGAAATTGTGATTGATCGAAGGATTCAGGAGCTCTATAACTATGAGCCAACCAATGAGCGAGGCAAGAGAAAGAAGAAGCAAGAGGAAAGCCTCGAGGATTTAGAGATTGAGGATGAGCTGATGATGGATGGGGAGATCATGGATCTGGAAACCCCGATCAGAGATGCGGTTGTTCTCTCTCTGCCCATCAACCCACTCTGCAGCCAGGATTGCCTAGGCTTGTGCCCCGAATGCGGGGGCAAATGGGCTGAGTTGCCCGAGGATCACGCACACCAAGCGATCGATGCCCGCTGGGCCAGCCTTGAGGGACTCAACCTCGAGGACCCCGATTTCAAGATTTAGCCCTTTTAAGGGATACTTTCCCTCTGCAGCCATGCTGCCGCCAAATGATTGAGAAGAGGTTAGAACAGTGCCAGTACCAAAGCGAAAAATGTCGCGTTCAAAGACGCGTTCACGACGTAGCCAGTGGAAAACTACTGCAGCAGCTCTTTCAACATGTGGCCAGTGCCAGCAACCTAAGTTGCAGCACACCGCTTGCCCAACCTGCGGTACATACAACCGTCGTCAGGTATTAGAGGTCTGATCTGAGTTCCATGCTCAGTGAGCAGCTGGGAGTAACACTCGATCCAGCTTTGCTTGAGTTGGCCTTTACCCACCGATCATTTGCGTATGAATCGGGAAGTCAGGAAACAAATGAACGCCTTGAATTCCTTGGCGATTCTGTCCTTGGATTAATTGTTACTGAAGAGCTGTACAAACGGTATCCAGATTTTGATGAAAGTCGTTTGTCGCCCTTACGTTCAGGTGTTGTCAACATGCGTGCCTTGGCGGATATTGCACGCGGGTTACAACTTGGCCAATACATTCGCCTTGGAAAAGGTGAAGAGGTTACAAATGGGCGCGATAAAAACTCTTTACTTGCCGATGCCCTCGAGGCATTGATTGGCGCTATCTATTTACAGTTTGGTTTTGAACAATGCACTGAGATTGTGCGCAGGCTAATTACCCCAACTATGGATTCTGCGGTCGCACGTGGTGCAGGACTTGATGGAAAGACAGCGCTACAAGAGTTAGCGGCAGCTCTCGGAAAGGGTGCACCTGAGTACATTGTCAGTGAAGATGGCCCTGATCACGATAAGAACTTCACCGCGGTCGCAATGTTGGCTGGGCAAGCGTTAAGTGAAGGAACAGGAAAAAGTAAGCGAGAGGCTGAACAAGTTGCAGCCCGTGTTGCATATGAGGCTTTAAAAACCGCCAATCCGCAAGGGTAAATTAGCCAAAATCACGCTCAAGAGGCGATAGGTTTACCGCGTGTATTTGAAGAGTATGACGCTCAAGGGCTTTAAGTCCTTTGCTTCGGCAACCACTCTTCGACTCGAACCCGGAATCACCTGCGTGGTGGGCCCTAATGGTTCCGGAAAATCAAATGTCGTCGATGCTCTTACCTGGGTTATGGGTGAGCAGGGTGCGAAATCATTGCGTGGCGGCAAGATGGAAGATGTCATCTTTGCTGGAACAAGTGGACGTGCACCGCTAGGTCGTGCAGAGGTTTCACTCACCATCGATAACTCAGATGGTGCGCTACCAATTGATTACACCGAGGTCACGATCTCAAGAATTCTCTTTCGCAATGGACAAAGCGAGTATCAAATAAATGGTGAAGCATCACGTCTATTGGATATTCAAGAGTTGCTCAGCGATTCTGGTATCGGCCGCGAAATGCACGTCATCGTTGGACAAGGTCAACTTGATGCGATCCTGATGGCAACACCTGAAGATCGCAGAGGTTTTATTGAAGAAGCCGCAGGAGTTCTTAAACACCGTAAACGTAAAGAGAAGGCTCTGCGCAAATTGGATTCGATGCAGGCAAACCTTGCACGTGTTCAAGATTTAACAGTAGAGCTGCGCCGTCAACTTCGCCCATTGGGCAAGCAAGCTGAAGTTGCTAAGAAAGCTGCAACGATTCAAGCAGATTTGCGCGATGCCAAACTTCGTCTTTTGGCTGATGATTTTATTTCTATGTCTAAAACTTTAGAGCTTGAAGTTGCAGATGAAAATGCCTTGCGCGAACGCAGAACAGCGGTTGAAAATGATCTTGACACTGTAAGACGTCGAGAAGAAGCCTTAGATGCTCAAGCAGCCCATGAAGGACCATTGCTACTTGCAGCGCAAGAAACCTTTTACAACTTGAATTCATTGCGTGAAAAGTTCCGCGGAACCCAGAGTCTGGCTCAAGAACGTTCTCGCTTTCTTAATGAGGAAGCTGAAGAAGCACGCACATCTGGTCGCGATCCAGAAAGCTTGGATGCGGAAGCTCGCACTCTTCGCTTAGAGGAAACTCAACTTCGCGCAGATGTTGTCACATCGCAACAACATTTAGCCCAGGCGACAACAGCCCTTGCTCAAGCAGAGGTTGCGCTTAAGAGCGATGAAGACACAATCGCGGCTGCAATGCGCGCTATTGCCGATGCGCGTGAGGGAACTGCCCGACAAGAGGGTCACATTAAATCTCTTAACGCACGTCTTCAGGCGATCGCTGAAGAGATTGAACGACTTACAAAGGCCCGTGATGAGGCCCAAGCCCGTGTTGATCAAGCTAAGCGCGAGTACTCATCTCATGAACTTGAAATTGCAAGCGCCGATTCTGGAGAACTAGGACTGGATTCACAGTACGAGAATGCAAAATCTCAGTTAGAGAGCTCTAAAGCAAAGTACTCCGAATTAATAGAAGCAGAACGTGCCGCCGATCGCGAACGAAACGCAGTTGAGTCAAAGCTAGAGGCTATGAAGCTAACCTCACAAACTCGCGATGGAGCCTCGGCGCTGCTTCGTGATTCACGTGGAGTATCAATTCTGGGAAGCATCGCTGGACTTATTGAAATTGATAATGGGTGGGAAGCAGCAGCTGCGGCAGCTTTGGGATCATTAGCCGATGCGGTAGTTGTTAAAGATCTTTCATCTGCGGTTACCGCCTTAACCACATTGCGAAATGAAAATCTTGGTCAGGCAGATGTATTGGTCTTTGAACCAAGTAATGGCGCAAGTGCATCGATCCCATCAGGATTGAATCCACTTTCTGCACACATCCGCTCGGCTTCTATTGGCGATCTGATTACTTCGCTTTTGGCGTCAACAGTTGTCGCCGAAAATGCTAACGCAGCTGAAGCGATACTGAGATCTCATCCATCGGTTACGGTAGTAACTCGTGATGGTGATGTGGTCTCACGCAATCGTGCTCGTGGTGGTTCGAAATCTTCATCCTCCCTGATTGAGATCAAAGCATTAATCGATGGTCTCGAAACTAAGCTCCAAGAGATTTCACATGTTTGCGATCGTCTTAAGTTTGAAATTTCTACAGCAAGCACCGAAGTTTCATCCCGTCAAGGTGATTACGATGCAGCACTTTCCAAGCTCAATGAATCAGATGCTCGTATTGCAGCATTAACGGAGCAGCTTGCTGTTTCAGGGCAAAATATGAAGTCAGCTATGGCTGAAGTAGAGCGCCTCAATACCTCAATTAAAGAGGCAACTACCGCTAAATCTCGTGACGAGGGAGAGATTGCAATCGCGCAATCTCAACTTCAGCAGCGTGGAGAAGTAGCAGCGCCCGATCATTCCCGTACCGAAGCACTTCGCAACGATGTATCTATAGCTCGTACCGCCGAAGTCGAGGCAAGACTTGCTGTCCGCACAATTGAAGAGCGCGTTGATTCAGTAGCAGCTCGTGCTCTTGCCCTAGAGCAATCAGCACAATCAGAGCGAGATGCATCGGAGCGCGCAATTGTTCGACGTGGTGCACGAGCGCGTGCTGCTGTGATTTCTCAAGCGGTTGCAGAAGCTGCATATGAGGTTTTGATTCACATCGAACGCTCTATTGCAAAAGCTGCAACAGAGCGTGGACGTTTGGAAGAGTCACGTGCGGCTCGTGATGGAGAGACATTAACTGTTCGTACGCGCGGACGTGAGCTAGCTTCTCAATTAGAACAGTTGACCTCCAGTGTTCATAAGGATGAGATCGCGCGTGCGGAGCAGCGTTTGCGCATCGAAACGCTTGAAGCGAAAACAGTAGAAGAGTTTGGTATTGATACCACCACATTGGTTAATGAGTATGGTCCAGATAAAGATGTACCAACTTTTCATGAAACCGAAGATGGAGAAATCATTTCAACTGAGATGGTTCCATACCGCCGAGATCAGCAGGAAAAACGTCTGGCTTCAGCAGAGCGCTCATTGAACTTGCTAGGAAAGATCAACCCTCTTGCCTTAGAGGAGTACACATCTCTTGAGGAGCGGTTGAAATTCTTAGCTGAACAACTAGAGGATTTGAAAAACACTAAGAAGGATCTTCTGGATATTGTTAAAGAGGTTGACGATCGAGTGCAGTCAATCTTTATGGAAGCGTATGAAGAAACCGCTAAGCATTTTGAGGATATCTTCGCCCGACTATTCCCGGGTGGCGATGGTCGATTAATCCTGACTGATCCGGACAATCCACTAACAACAGGTGTCGATGTTGAAGCACGCCCACCAGGCAAGCGAGTAAAGCGACTTTCACTTCTTTCTGGCGGAGAAAAATCCTTGACCGCTGTTGCGATGTTGGTTGCGATCTTCAAGGCGCGTCCAAGCCCGTTCTATGTTCTTGATGAGGTCGAGGCTGCATTGGATGATGTCAACCTTGGTCGTTTGCTGGGCGTATTAGAAGAGCTGCGGGAAAGCTCTCAGCTGATAATCATCACCCACCAAAAGCGCACCATGGAGATCGCAGATGCTTTGTATGGCGTAACAATGCGTGGTGATGGTGTTACTGAAGTTATTTCACAGCGCTTGCGCGAATCTGACGCAAGCTAAGGCGCATCACGATGGGTCTTTTCAGTAAGTTCATCGCCAAGATAAAGGGCACAAATGATTTTTCACCTGCCGATTGGGCAGAGCTAGAGCAGGAACTTTTGTCCTCTGATGTTGGTCCCCGACTTACTCAGCACTTTCTTGAAGCAGCTAAGAAGGTAAAGAGCGAGAATGCCGAGCAAGCACTTGTTGAGATAATGACAAAAAATCTTTCAGATAAATCCCATCGACCTATTCTTGGCGAAACAACCACGACAATTATGGTTGTGGGCGTGAATGGAACGGGTAAAACCACTTCAGTTGCAAAGTTAGCTTCACATTACAAGCGCAATGGAAAAAGCGTTGTATTGGCTGCTGGCGATACCTTCAGGGCTGCCGCCGTTGATCAATTGAAAACATGGGGAGACCGAATCGGGGTTGTGGTTGTCTCTGGAAAGGAAAATGGAGATCCAGCCTCAGTTGCATTTGATGGAGCAAAAAATGCACATGAGAGCAGAAGTGATTTTTTCATCATCGACACCGCAGGACGTCTTCACAACAAGAGTGATCTCATGGCTGAACTTTCAAAGGTAAAAAGAGTTGTCGAGAAAGTTTCACCCATCAACGAAGTCTTGCTTGTCATTGATGCAACAACTGGACAAAATGGTTTGCAACAGGCGAAGATATTTACCGAAAGCGTTGAAGTCACGGGCATCGTTTTAACCAAGTTGGATGGAAGCGCTAAAGGGGGAGTCGCCCTAGCGATCGAAGCAGAGCTAGGGATCCCCATTAAATGGGTAGGAACAGGGGAATCCGAGTCGGATTTTGCCCCATTTGAGGCGGAAAGCTATATCAAGGGGTTGCTGGCGTAACCCAGATGTAACACAACCACAACTTTTGTCACCAACCTGAAACCAACCCTGCCCCTAGTTGTAACTGAACTCGGAGAAGGTTCAACCATCTCAAAGGCGAGAAATTTCTCGATTCAGCTTAGGTGGTCTTTCATGGAGGAAGTAGTAATCAATTCTGGCGATACCGCTTGGATGTTAATTAGTACAGGGCTAGTAGTACTTATGATTCCTGGCTTGGCACTTTTTTATGGTGGCATGGTTCGCGTAAAGAGCGTACTTAATATGATGATGATGTCATTTGGTGCACTTGCAGTTGTGTTTGTTCTTTGGATCGCATTTGGATTTTCAATGGTTTTCGGAGACTCAGTTGGTGGCAGAGGTCTGATCGGAGATATCGGTCAGTTCACATTTTTGAATGGACTTGATAACTCTGCTGCACTGATCGGAACTATTCCGGCAGCGGTATTTATCGCATTCCAAGGAATTTTTGCCGCGATTACAGTTGCACTTATTTCAGGTTCTATTGCCGATCGTGCAAAGTTTGGTGCTTGGATGATCTTCGCTGGAATCTGGGCAACTCTTGTGTACTTCCCAGTTGCACACTGGGTTTTTGCCTTCGACAACTTTGTTGCAAAAACTGGAGGCTGGATTGCAAATGATCTGGGTGCTTTGGACTTTGCTGGTGGTACCGCGGTTCACATCAACGCAGGTGCAGCAGGTTTGGCCCTTGCATTAATTCTTGGCAAGAGAGTTGGTTTTGGAAAGGTTCCAATGCGTCCACATAGCTTGCCGCTGGTAATGCTTGGAGCAGCTTTACTCTGGTTTGGTTGGTTTGGATTTAACGCCGGATCTGCTGTTGCATCAAATGGAACAGCTGGACTTGCACTTCTCAATACAATCGGTGCAACAACTGCAGCCGTTCTTGCCTGGTTGCTTGTTGAGAAGATTCGCGATGGTCATGCAACTAGTCTCGGTGCAGCCTCTGGTGTTGTCGCAGGTCTAGTTGCGATTACCCCGGCGTGTGCGGCGGTTAATGCAAGTGGAGCCTTAATCATCGGCGCAGTTGCGGGAGTTCTCTGTGCTCTATCGGTAGGACTCAAGTTTAAGCTTGGGTATGACGACTCACTTGATGTTGTAGCGGTTCACCTTGTTGGTGGAATTGTTGGAACTGTGATGATCGGCTTTGTTGGCGTAGATGTTGGACTATTCAATGGTGGCGGAACTGAGCAACTCGTCAAGCAGGTAATTGGTGCCGGTGCTGTACTGGGATACTCATTCATTGCAACTTTGATTATCGGAAAGATCATCGATCTCACCATTGGTTTCAGAATCACCCAAGATCAAGAGATCGCCGGAATCGATCTTGCTGTCCACGCAGAGCGTGCATATGAATTATCAGACAACAGCCAGGGCAGTGTCTTTGGTATCTCGAAGGGGGCTTAACAATGAAACTCATTACAGCAATCTTGAAACCGTTCAAGTTAGAGGATGTAAAGAACGCTCTTCAAGGAGCGGGCATTACAGGAATGACTGTTTCTGAAGCTAGCGGCTTTGGTCGCCAGGGCGGTCACACCGAGGTATATCGCGGTGCTGAGTACACAGTCGACCTAATCCCTAAGGTCCGTCTAGAAGTGCTTGTCGATGATAAGGATGCAGACTCTGTAGTCGATGTCATTGTCAAGGCTGCTTCAACAGGATCAATTGGTGATGGAAAGGTTTGGACAACACCAGTGGATCAAGTAATTCGCGTTCGCACAGGAGAGCGCGGCGTAGACGCAATATAAAGTAATACCTATGAGTACCCGCGAGAGGCGAGATCGATCGAACGAGAGCGATCGATATCTTTCTCAACTGTTCCAGAAAGCTGTACAAGCTCATACTGGAATAGATGCGGGTAAGGAGATAGCACTTGCCGCGGTCGGAGGATACGGCCGCGGCGAGTTGTCTCCAGGATCAGATTTAGATATCTTGTTCATTCACTCTGGAAAAATCAGATTAGATGATCTTAAATCTCTTGTAAACGAGATCCTGTACCCCTTATGGGACATCAAAAGCGTGGATCACTCAGTTCGAACTCGCAGCGAAACCCGAGATGCTGCTTCATCAGATTTGCGTGTTGCAACTGGATTATTAGATATTCGATTAATTGCCGGCAACCCTGATTTGGTGGCTAATGTTCAGTCAGATGCCTTGCAGTTCTGGCGTAGAAATTCAAAGGACAACCTTGCAGCTTTGCACAAGAGCTTGGAAGAGCGTCATGTGCGTGCTGGCGAGTTAGCGTATTTACTTGAGCCAGACCTTAAAGAAGCCCGTGGAGGGCTGCGTGACATTCAAGCCCTACGAGCAATTTCCTTGGCAGCGGTGGTACCTGTTCCTCTTGAAAAGATTAGTTGGGCGGAAGGGACACTCAACAATGTGCGTGAGTCTTTGCACATTGCAAGTGGGCGCGGAAAGGATCGACTGCTATTTCAAGAGCAGGATAAGGTTGCAACTTTATTACATTACCCAGATGCCGATGCGATGATGAGCGATGTAGCAAGGGCTGCTCGCTCAGTTGATTTCCTGCTCAATTACACATGGCACTCACTTGAGCACAAGGGCAAAGATGGCTTGGGGCGAATCATAAAGAAAGCGCGAGCTACTACTGTTGCAAAGAATGTGAGCGCTTCACATCGGGAAATTGTTATTGATGAATTCACTTCATTAAATGAAGATCCTGTAGTTGGTTTGCGTGCAGCGGCCACCGCTGCTCAATTGGGTCTACCACTTTCACTGGATACCTGTACCGAGTTATCTGAAAACCTCAAGAAGGGCCAAGGGAAACTTCCTACTCCATGGCCGCGTGAGGCGCGCGAGCTACTTATCTCATTAATCGGCGCAGGTGAGGCGATGGTAGGAGTTTTCGAGTCGCTGGACCAGGAAGAGATTATCTTTGAGTGGATTCCAGAGTGGATGAGCGTTCGATCTCTACCGCAACGTAATGCACTTCATCGCCATACGGTTGATCGCCACATGGTTGAAACCGCGGTTCATGCAGCTAAGTTAACCCGAAAGGTTCAGCGCCCCGACTTACTTCTCTTTGCAGCACTTTTTCATGACATCGGTAAGGGGAGCCACGAGGATCACTCTGTTCGTGGTGTTGGGTTGATTGAACCAATAGCCAAACGTGTCGGCTTCGACGCTAAAGAAATTGAGATCCTAAAGAATTTAGTGCTGCATCATCTGCTTTTGTCATCTACTGCTACCCGTCGTGATTTAGATGATCC
>JBIKXW010000037.1:0-13577 GCA_044355565.1 Candidatus Planktophila sp.
AGGGTTTCAAGGTTCATTAATAGGGTACGACTTGCATTGGTGACATCTGTTGCATGGACTCCACCCCGAACGCCGCCGGAAAGGTTCCAGAGCAACCACGAATCTATGGTGCCGAACCGAGCATTTTCACCTCTAGCTGCCGGAACATGTTCTAAGAACCAGTTCATCTTGCTTCCGGCAAAGTATGGAGCGATGGTTAATCCTGTTTTGTGGCGAATAACGCTTTGTTGATCCGGGGTGAGCGTTGATAAAAACTCTGTTGTGCGTGTGTCTTGCCACACGATGGCGTTACTTAATGGCTGACCGGTTGTGACATCCCAGACCACAGTTGTTTCGCGTTGGTTTGTGACACCAATCGCAGCCAGATCAGAGCCCAAGATATTGGCTTGCTTAAGCGCACCGGCGATAACCTCTTGAGCGCGTTCCCAAATTTCCGCGGCATCATGTTCAACCCAACCGGCCTGAGGCAGTATTTGTCGGTGCTCTAACTGATGTTGTCCAATAACCTGGCCAGAGTGATCAAAGATCATGAATCGAGTACTACTAGTTCCTTGATCCAAGCTGCCGATATAAGCCACGATGCACAAAACCTCTCGCTGTAAGTTAGTCTTAGCGTACTCAGTCGTTATGGAGATTCAACGCATATGTTCTTGTCGCAACTTGGCCCAGACCAGCGTGGTTCTGCCATCTCCCAACTGGGTACCGAACAGTTCGACATTTTGGTCATTGGCGGGGGAGTAACCGGGGTAGGCGCTGCTCTTGATGCGGCATCCCGTGGACTCAAAGTCGCTCTTATCGACTCTCAAGATATTGCTTCTGGAACTTCAAGTAGATCGAGCAAGTTGATTCATGGCGGCCTTCGTTATTTGGAACAGTATGACTTCAAACTTGTGCGTGAAGCTTTGCATGAGCGTGAACTCATGGTTTCAACGCTCTGCCCTCACCTTGTAAAGCCAGTTGGTTTCTTGTTTCCTTTAACTGAGAAGTTTAAAGAGCGCACATATGTAGGAGCAGGACTTGCTCTCTACGATGCGTTGCGCGGATTTCAACGAGCACTGCCGTGGCATAAACACTTAAGCCAAAAACAAATTAATGAAATTGCTCCCTCTCTGCGCCATGACATTGTTACTGGTGCGATTAAGTACTTTGATGCGCAGGTCGATGATGCTCGCCACACAATGTCTGTGGCTCGTACAGCTGCGCGCCATGGTGCAATTATCGCCACACGCGTTTCTGCAGAGAGTTTGATTCGCGAAGGCAAACGGGTTGTTGGTGTAAATGCTCTTGATCTTGAATCAGGCAAAAAGATTGCCATCAAGGCAGGTGCCACAATCATGTGCGCTGGTATCTGGAGCGATGAGCTACATAAAAAGTTTGAGCTCACAGCAGGCTATGGCGTGACAATGAGCAAGGGTGTTCACATTGTGCTTCCAGGCTCTGCTATCAAATCAGATGCAGGAATTATCTTAAAGACAGCGGTCTCCGTTCTATTCTTGATTCCATGGGGAGATAAATGGATCGTAGGCACAACAGATACTCCATATGATGGAGACCGCGCCGAGCCATATGCCTCACGTGAAGATGTGCAGTACATACTGGATCAAGCAAATCGGGTGCTAGAGCCAAAGTTAAATGCCGAAGAGATTATCGGTGTCTATGCAGGTTTGCGTCCATTGGTTGCAAATATAAAGAGTGCGACCACAACAAAACTCTCTCGCGAACATACAGTTGATCGTCCAGCACCTGGATTTGTTTCAATCGCAGGCGGTAAGTACACAACCTATCGAGTTATGGGTAAAGATGCTGTTGATCGCGCAGCAATTGAACTTCGTCGCATCACCCAGGATTCAGTTACAGAAAAGCTTCCACTTGTTGGCGCTGATGGATACTTTGCTTTAGAACAGCAAAAAGATCGTATCGCCCAAGAGTCAGTGCTCGATGTAGAGACGGTCACACATTTGCTTAATCGTTATGGCTCTTTAATCAGTGAAATTCTTGAACTTCTTGTGCAAGAGCCAAAGCTGGCAAAGAAGTTAGATGCAGATCTTCCATATATAAAGGCAGAGATCGTTTATGCAGCAACACACGAGGGTGCACGCACCGTCGATGATGTGATGTCTCGCCGTACACGTTTAGCTTTTGAGGCTAAAGGTCATGGAGTTGATCTTGCAGATGAGGTTGGAGCACTTATCGCTCCTGTATTGGGATGGAGCGCGAAAGAGCGCAAAGAATCGATCGCGGCTTATGAAGGACTTGTTGCACGTGAGCTAACTGCCCTCGATGAGTTGCTCGAGGTTAATTCTTAATCTGCCCTCTGCAACCATCTGTGGTTGGCTTTTTTGTCGCAGTTGGTGATGGGGTTGGCTTAGGTGATGGGGTTGGTCCTTGCGTCAGGGTAAATGTCACATCAGATATTGAATCCTCATGAGTTCCAGAGACATCTTGGAACTTAATCTTTCCTAAGTAGGCTCCAGCAGGCACATCACGTAGAGCCAGAGTCCAAACACCGCTTGTTTCTCGCACAATTGTTTGCCTTGGTCTAGCTTCAGGGGTTGTGCTCTTATCAAAAACTAATTTGACGTTTCCGGTAACAACCGGGGAGCCATCAGGCCGAGCGACATTTACCTTAAAGGTCACATACTTGTTTGTTGTTGAGGCGGATTGACTGAGCACTGTAAGAACAGTGGGTTCCCGCTGTGGCATCAAATCAACGAGCGAGGGTGTCCAAATTCCTTTTGCTAGATCTAAAAATGATGAAGGTGTTCCCCGAAACACATTGAGATCTAATCTATTGCCAGGAACTCCGTACTTTGGTGCAATTCCGCAAGAGGAGTACTGCCAGACCGTCCATTGTGAATCACAGTTTGCACCCGTCCATGAATGGACATAGCAGCCAATATTTTTTAATCCAGGTTGGTTGATGGGATTAGCTGGATCGATTCCATACTGTGCAAGCCACAAAGGATATTGAGCAAGTTCGGGGGAGCGAGACATTGATCCTTCAAGAAAGGCTGCATACGAGTAAAGAATGGGAGCACGACCTGTTTTTTCCTTTACAGAAGCGAGAAATGTTGTTGCCCATAAAGTTACAGCGCTTCGAGTTGCATACTTCTGGCAAGCACCAGTCGCTGAATAGCGGACGCACTTGTTTTCTAAATCCAAAGCGTAGGGAAGATCTTTTTCAGAGTATCCACCCATCGAAGCCAATCGCCATACTACTTTTTGCGCCTGCGCTAACGCATCACGTTTGATCTCTTCATTACTCGAAACATCAGGCAGAACGGCATAGTGATAAAACCCTGTATAGATTCCTGCAGCCTGTGCTGCATGATGATCCATTGCTGCGTACTTAACAGCCAATAAGTCAGCTGATTCGCGGGTATCTGATGCTTTGATAAACACAAAGCGCATTCCTGCTTCATACATCTTCACAAAGTCGATCTGCTTGTCATTGGGGTGCTGCCAGCGACTGACATCAGCCCCATGAATACGGCCACCGGGACCGAGCAAATCTATAAATTGCGCAGGATCTACATTTGTAATCTCTGGTTGCTGCTTTACAACTATTGTGCGGATCGGCGAGTAAAGGGCTTTTCCATTGATAACTGAGACGGCGCGATACCTAACCTTTGCATCAAGTGCGGTGGCTAGGGCTGTAACTCTCCATGTGCCCACCTTTGTTACCTTTGTAGAAAATCTCGTAGAGCTCCACTTACCAGAAGTTTCAACCTCAATCTTTACAGGTGTTCCTGAACGATTTGGCTTAAGAGTTCCAAACAAAGTCAGCAATGTTTCAGAGGCGCTGGGTGTTTGTCGAACTGACATCGACAGGGTCGATATCGCAGCTATCGATTGTGGCGCTCCGGCAATTCCTAGCATGAGCGCAATGGTCAGTAAAAACACCTTAATCTTCATTGTTCACTTATTTCTACTGTTATGCCGAGAACCTCTTCTACAGAGGCGATCAATGCCGCTTTGAGGTTAGGTCGGGTTTCTGAGTATTCGTGGGATGTCGCAAATTTTCGGCTGTCGGAAAAATCTAGAGCTAAGACCCCATCGGTGTAGGAGATTAGACGGGCATCAAAGTATGCAATCCAGGCGATGCGGTTATGGGATTCAAGGGTGTCGAGAACATCATTCCAGCGGCTGCGAATCTGCTCGATATCCATAGGGACGAACTTTACCTTTCAACCCCCAGGGATGCTTTCTCTTAGTGCGTAGGCGCGCCAATCCACTTCAAATACTCTTTCACCAATTGAACTCTCATGTTTTTTCTGTGATCTGGCTGAATATTCAAAGTTATTGCTACCCTAGAAAGTATCTGCTCGATCGCTTTTTCACTGACAAAACGAATTCTACCAATTTCAGCGTTTGTTAAACCATCGGCAACATGTCGCAAAGTTTCAATTTGAATGTTGGACAAGCTAGACATTAACCCTCGTGATTCATTGTCATACATTGTAACTCCACCATTTACCCAGGCCACTCGATCTTCAGCACTAACTGGACGAGATGTTGCAATGACTTCACATAACGCTGATAAATTGTTAAGAGTATTTTTCAAGACTAGTTGAGTGCCCGTCGGAAGTTTGGAAAACTCTTCACCAATCAATCTCATGTCAGCACAGGGCACAAGTATGACAACTCCAATGTCAGGTGACTCTTTTCGAATCACGGTTGCAATCTCAATGGAGCTTTCACCTGTTTTGTGCATATCCAAAAGCAAGACTTCGGGTTGCATGCTTCGAAAGAGATTTATAGCCGCACTTTTTTTGCGTGCCTCTCCAACAACATTGACACCATGGAGCTTAAGTGCCGCGCCAACACTTGACAGTTCAAAGGGATCATCAATGATCACCAAAACACGATCACTCATACAGTAAAAGTTACGCTCAGTAATCTTTAAAGTGAAGTACAAACTTCATCAATTGAGTGATAGCGCTGGATAGGGTTTCCCCTAGGTTATTAACGCTTCAGTAACCGCGCCATCGATGTTGGTATTGCGTTAATAATCGCCTCAGCATTTATCGGTCCACCATCTGATGCTCGCTCTGCAGCTTGGTTGTGAATGAATGCAGCAGAGGCCGCAACATATGCAAGATGGTTGTAATCATTTAAAATTTCGATTGCATTGGTTGCAACAAGTGCACCCAAAATTCCAGCCAGCACATCTCCGCTTCCAGCTGTTGCAAGCCAAGGGGTTGCAACTGGAAGCTGAATCAATACCTCATCATTTGCAACATATGTTGCTGAACCTTTGAGAAGAACCGTGACACCCAGAGTTTGGGCAGCCTTCTGGACCCATTTTTTAGGATCACCCTCAATAGCCTCGGCGGTTACATGAACACCTCGAGAAGAGAGCAAAGTTGAAAGCTCTCCGCTATGAGGAGTAATAACAGTTGGCTGCTCTAGTGAACCTGCTAGAGAGAGTGCACCCGCATCCAAGATTGTTGGAACTGATTGCAAGTGAATCAACTTGAACCAACGGTGGCGCAACCAGGTAGTTACATCAGAGTATTTCTTTGAATTAATTCCGCTTCCAACTAACCAGGCAACAACTTTTCCAGGCTGAACAACAGCCGATGGAGTTGTATGAAGAACTAAGTGAGCAAGTCCGGAAGAGCTATGAAAACGAAGCATTCCAACACCTGTTGCAGATGCAGCCGCTGTTGTTAAAACAGCAGCTCCTGGAAACTGTGCAGAGCCTGTGATGATCCCCAAGACTCCACGACTGTATTTGTGATCTAAATCAGATGGGATGATGATGCATCGAGCAGCATCTTTACCGCTCCACTTTTTCAAGGTTGTGGTCATGCTCAAAGCCTATCTCTCTTAATTTGCGGGCGAACACCGCGCAAACCATACTTAGGGCAGTTCACCGCGGTCATAGGAGGAAATCATGGATGGAAAGTGCCCAGTAGCTCATGGTGCGAACACTCACGGAGCTGAGACAAATACATACCTGTATCCAAATGCACTCAACCTAGACATCTTGCATCAACATGATCGCAAGACAAATCCCCTCGGTGAAGATTTTGATTACCGCGAAGAGGTTAAGAGCCTTGATGTAGCCTCTTTGAAAAAAGATTTACATCAATTTATGACTGAGTCTCAAGATTGGTGGCCAGCTGATTGGGGACATTACGGCGGATTAATGATTCGTATGGCGTGGCACTCTGCAGGTACATACCGTGTTGCCGATGGACGCGGCGGAGCAGGCACCGGAAGCTTTAGATTTGCACCACTGAACTCATGGCCAGATAACGGCAACCTTGATAAGGCTCGTCGTTTACTCTGGCCGATCAAGCAAAAGTACGGAAACAAACTCAGCTGGGCTGATTTATTTATTCTGGCAGGAACAATTGCTTATGAAAGCATGGGGCTCAAGACATTTGGATTTGCCTTCGGACGTGAAGATGTTTGGCATCCAGAAAAAGATATCTACTGGGGCCCAGAAGCAGAACTCATGATGGCGAGTGATGAGCGTTATGCAGACACTAATGACGCTGCATCGCTTGAAAACCCACTTGCTGCTGTCCAGATGGGTTTGATTTATGTAAACCCTGAAGGCATCAACGGAGTTTCAAATCCATTACTAACCGCTCAGCATATTCGCGAAACCTTTGCGCGTATGGCGATGAATGATGAAGAGACTGTTGCGTTAACTGCAGGTGGTCACACCGTTGGCAAGGCCCACGGAAATGGAGATGCATCTCTATTAGGCGCTGCACCAGAGGCGGCAGATATCTTTGAACAAGGCCTAGGCTGGAACAACCACACAAAGCGCGGCGTTGGTCGCAACACAGTAACAAGTGGAATTGAAGGCGCATGGACAACTGAACCTACAAAGTGGGATGCCGGTTACTTCGAGATGTTGTTTAAGCATGAGTGGGCGCTCGTAAAATCTCCAGCAGGTGCACATCAATGGGAGCCAACAAATATTGCTGAAGTAGATAAGCCAGTTGATGTCGAAGACTCATCAATTCGTTACAACCCAATGATGACCGATGCCGATATGGCGATGATCAAGGATCCGATCTACCTTGAGATTTCAAAGAGGTACCATGAAAATCCAGCACTTCTAGATGATGCATTTGCACGTGCGTGGTTTAAGTTAACTCACCGCGACATGGGTCCAAAGGTTCGTTACATCGGACCAGATGTTCCACAAGAGGATTTGATTTGGCAGGATCCAATTCCAGCAGGAACAACTTCTTATGATGTTGCTGCGGTTAAGGAAAAGATCGAGGCAACGGGACTTTCAGTTGCAGAGCTAGTTACTACTGCATGGGATAGCGCCCGCACATTCCGCGGGTCGGATCTGCGTGGCGGAGCAAACGGATCTCGCATTCGTCTAGAACCTGCGCGCAATTGGGTAGGTAATGAACCTGCACGCTTGAACAAGGTTCTTGCTGCCCTCGAGCCGATTGCAAAGGAGTCTGGCGCGAGCATCGCAGATGTAATTGTGTTAGCTGGAAATATCGGAGTTGAAAAGGCTGCGGCTACCGCCGGAGTAAAGATTTCTGTTCCTTTTGCTCCAGGTCGCGGTGATGCAACCCAAGAGCAGACCGATGTAAATAGCTACAAGGTCTTGGAACCAATTCACGATGGCTTTCGCAACTGGGTCAAGCAGACTTACGCAGTGTCTCCAGAAGAACTACTGCTAGATCGCGCTCAATTGATGGGCTTAACCGCTCCTGAAATGACTGTTTTAATGGGTGGAATGCGTGTACTTGGCACAAACCATGCAGGTACATCACATGGAGTTTTCACAAAGAATGTTGGCGCACTTACAACTGACTTCTTTGTAAACCTGACTGACATGAAATATGTATGGGAGCCAGCAGGGGAGAGCCTCTATAACATCCGTGATCGCAAGACTGGTGCTGTTGACTGGACCGCTACACGTGTAGATCTAGTCTTTGGTTCAAACTCAATTCTTCGCTCATACTCCGAGGTTTATGCTCAAGATGACAACAAGGAAAAGTTTGTTAAAGACTTTGTTGCTGCTTGGACCAAGGTGATGAACGCAGATCGTTTTGATCTGAAGTAATCATAAAGGCCTTGGTCGGTGCATTTGAATCCATGAAGATTCAGGTCTAAACCCAACCTTTTCGTACAGCTTCAAAGCACCAGTTTCATTGCCTGTGTCTACATTGAGTTCTACAGAGTTATATCCTTTTGTAAGGCAATAAGAAATTCCAGTCTGTAGGAGCGCCTCGCCAATTCCCATGCCTTGATTTTCATGAGTAACACCCAGAAGATTTATAAAGCCTTTGTTTTCTTCCGCGTATTCATCATTGCATTGGCAAAAGCCCACAGGTTCGCCATTCTTAAATGCTAGGAAGACACCATTTGGATCAGTAGCTGGCTCAAGGACAAGTTCTCGCCATTTATCTAGCTCTCTCGGAGCAAACCCAAAGTGGCTCGAGAATGAGTTTTGATGTGCCGAGTGCCAAAGGGCAACTTGGTCTGGATTTTCAATATCTATCGCCCTGATTTCAACATCTTGAATCAGTCGAATTGATGGTGCGGAAGAGATCTTCATTCTCATCGTGTAATAACGACGTAAAAACTCAAAGCCATGTTTTGTCCAAGCACTCTGCAATCTCTCATCAAGCGAGTTCACACCTGGCCATATATCCCAATCTGGATGCTCTGATTCTGCTAATTCAATAGCCCACAGAACAATGCTTTCCAAACTCTCCACGTATGGTCTTGAATAAACATCTGTGAAGTAACGGCCTCTAACAGAATCAGGATGCAAGTTAACAACAGCCGAGAAGCCAGATTCGCCATCAAGGCTTATTAAATAGGCCGGACTCGAATCAATGTAACCAGCGATGAAATCCAATGCTCCTTGCTCGCTGAACAAGCTGCTCTTACTATCAACGCTTAATTCGTGCTCATTCGCAAGTTCTGCAATTGCTTTTGCATCAGCCGAAGTAGCTATGCGTGTGGAAGTAATCTTCATAATCTTTAAACTTTCTGGTAGTCGCCAACTATTAAATTCTTTAGTGGGGCGGGTCGGGTTCGTACCGAGGTAGACCAGTTTAGAGATTACACTAAAAAATTGTTGCATAAGTCCTATAGTGAATTTATAATCTGAGGGCAGGTCTACTAACTCTCGCTGCTGTTGGTCCTGCGAATCGTCTTGGCACCATTGGTTCAGGTCGAAGATTTATTCGTAAGTGAAAGGGGTTGTGCAATGAGCGAAATTCAAGTTATTGGAGTTAATGCCCTTGTTCTGGCCATCGCCTATTTTTGGGTGTATCCCCGATACGGAAGAAACGATGTCAATCGTATTGCCTCGCTGGATCTCGCAATTGGATTAGCAACACTTGGTTTGCTTGCTCCCTTCAACTGGAGCTCACCCAATGAATTCACTTTGCTACCCAGCTTGGACACCCCATGGTGGATTTTTGCGATTGTCACTTACGCGGTTTTAGAGATACCGCTTTTCACAATTTACTGCGCTCGGCGAGGACTTTGGAACGAATACAAGAAATCTTTTCGCAGACAATTTCGCAGAAAATAAGGGGATCCAATGAAACTTTGGTGGGGCGGGTCGGGCTCGAACCGACGACGACGGAATTATGAGTTCGGAAGCGATGACTGGGAGTAGCACGGTTGAGCGTGGTTGACGCAGTCACAACTAACAACTTAAGTTCCGACGCCCTTCCATAGAGGCCTCTGTTGGGGGAGCAAGTGCACCAAATGTGCATTGTGAAACCCGCATCCTTGCGCCATACGGCTCTGCAAGTTGCTTGCCACGGATCACTTCTTCACCTTGTAACCACTCGGACATTTAGGCTTCACCGCAGTCACCTTCTTGGTGAGTTTGCCTTTAGTGCAGGTGATTGTGGTTCTCTTTTTGGCAGCAGCCTTAGCTGCTTCTTCTTGACTTGCCTTTAGTTCAGCAGCTGCCTTTGCTTCGGCTTCTTGCTTCGCTTTCAGCTCTGCAGCGGCCTTGGCTTGCATAAGAATAAGATTTTCTGCCGGAGAGTAGGGTTGCCAATTTGCTTCTTGATCGTCGAAAGTGTTTTCCGTAACTCTCGTCAGTTTTCCAGTGCTAGTTACTATTATAAATATCTCTGTTCGAAAAATGCCGTCTCCAGTGAAGGCCAAGGCCAAACCATCTGGCGACCAAGAAGGGTCAAAGCCACCCATTGAACTGGTGAGAGAAAACACTTTCCTTAACTTTCCATCAAATGTCACCACAAATATTTCACCACCTCGGTCGAAAGCTATAGAAGTACTGTCTGGGGACCAAGATGGATTTCCATCAAAAGTATCACTATTCATTAGTTTGTATTGATTGCTACCGTCAGGCTTCATTAGATAAATCTGATCACGTCCATCACGTCTGCTCACAAAGGCAATTTGTGAGCCATCCGGACTCCACGCCGGACTATCAGCATTGCCTAGCCCCGTTGTCAGTCTCGTTTGAAGAGACCCATCAGCGTTCATAACATAAATTTCGCGTCCGCCATCGCGCTCACTTACAAATGCAATCTTTTTTCCATCTGGTGACCAAGTTGGGCTAATGTTGTACTCACCCGTGTTCTTCAAATTTGTCAGTTGCTTTAAGCCACTTCCATCGGAATTAATCGTGTAAATAGCAAGGCCAAGCGAGGTTACGTTCCCATTAAATGCTATAGCTGTTCCATCCGGCGACCAACTCGCACCACCTGTTGAGATTGGATAACCGAATTGGTTCTTATCTAGTTTAATCAAGGGTTCTCTCTTTGTACCGTCTTGATTGATCAAGAAGATCTGCCAACGTCCTTGCTCGTTTGAAACAAAGGCTAGCTTCTTAACAAAATCACTTTGATCGGCATGAGCTACGACAGAGGAAATCAAGAAAAGAGATAGAAAAAAAGTAATTACTCTACAAAAACGCATCATTTCTTCACCTTGAAACCTGACGGACACTTGGGCTTCACGCCCGTTACCTTCTTAGTTAATTTACCTTTAACGCAAATAATCGAAGTCTTTTTTGGGGCCAAAGACTGCGCTTGTTCACTCAACTTCTTTAGTTGTATAAGACGTAGCTGGTCTATCCTATCGAGTTGCTGTTTTTTGAAGGCATCAACATCCACTCTAATTTGTTCATATGAAAATAATGCATCATTCAAATAAACAACATTTAAAGGTTCAAGCACGTGATAAGAACTCAATTTCGAAACCAAGGATCTATATCTATCACGGTTACTCCACACTAATTCAAATCTCCTAGAAAGAGTATTTTCGAAAGCAGTTTGAGAATTAGAAATCTCAGGTAGTTGAATAGTAAAGTGCTCTTTTTCCGTGCAGCCAGGTGTCAACTCGTCGAAAGTAAAGCCATTATTGACAAAAATTCGACAAGTGAGATTCTCGCTTTCCATCCCAGAATTAGCCACAGCTATTAAATAGTTTCTGCTTTTATCAAAATACATCCACTGACGACCAATAAAGGTTTCAAATAACCATCCTTCTACAAATTGACGTTTAATGAGCAGCAAGGAAGGTTGATCCTTTTGGGGAACTTTGTTGGTAGAAAAATTATCGTCAAGATTTATTCTTGATTGAGAAGGTCCAACAAAACCTGAAAAATCAGGAGGTGCAAATACTGCGATTCCTTTTATCAAATTTTTAGACTTCACTGTCATCTGCCACGTAACAAAAATTTGTTGATCGTTCCCATTGAAACTCTCATTCACCTTTCTCGAAGGAAAAGTTTCAGAGAATTTCAGGTCTACTATGACTGGTCTCATGCTACTTGGCGTATCAATAACTGAGTTAGCCAGTGAGAGTGGTTCTGAAAATGTACTAACTGGAATTTTTACTAATTCATCTTTAAGTAAGTTTAGAGTTATTTTGAATTTCTCAATACGCTCAATCTCATTTTGGATCTCTGCACCGTTTAAATCTTTATTCTCCAGAAGAGATTTTAATGCTAACGCTTCGGTATCTAAACTGGCACTAGCCACCTCCAGTTTAGATAAATAGCTTTGGTAATTTGCCTCGTTTGTGACTAACGATTCCATTTCAATTAATTTCTCGCTAATTGTTTCAAAATCTACGTCTAATTGTTTTCCAACAGAATTAATATTGTTTTCCAAGGCGGTGGCGCTGGGGATCATCACCAAAGCTAAAGCAACAGTTAGGAAAATTCGAAGTCCGAAGTGTTTCATGGGTGAAGCCTAGGCCATCGCGATGCAATGGTGACGGCAACCATCTATGCACACGTATCAGATCAACAAGCAGAAACCGCTTCAAGCACCATCGCCAATGCAGTTAACGGTGGACGTTTGTCGGGTGTTAGACAAGTGTTAGACAAAACGTAAAAACTAAATACGGGTAACGCGTTAGAGTTGTAATACACGCTTGATTTAAGTGGGGCGGGTCGGGCTCGAACCGACGACGACGGAATTATGAGTTCCGGGCTCTAACCAACTGAGCTACCGCCCCTAACGAGTGGGAACTTTACCGTGAATTTTTCTCGCGCTGGAATCCTCTGCGACCCCAGAACTCCCAAAGCCCCATGACCGACAATATAAGCGCAAAACCAAAGAGCAAATCTTCAATTGGAGCTGCAGCGATGCGATAGCCCGTAATCGAATCTGGGTTATACATAACGATTGCTTTTCCATCACCTCGTAGGTGAGTCAGCCACCAGTTGGTCATCAATTGGAAGGGAAGAATGATCATGTATGAAAGCCAAAAGGCTAGGCGAGTCAGTAATGAGTTCTTGAAAACAAATAGATCGACAACTACAGCAACAAACACAGCAGCTACCGCGATATCGCTATAGATCATTTGTTTTCACCCTTGCCGAACTCTTTTTCACGTAGATGAGGTTTAACTGTAGTTACACCTTCGATGGTCAGGATCGCTGCCATGGGCACAATGATGAAAAACAAAAACTCTTCAAGTGGAATATCAAATGGTCCATAGATCCCAAGCATGCGATCTCGGTTGAAGAACCAATGCCCTTGAGCGATTGCATAGGCATCCCAAATCAAAAATAGGGTACTTATCGGAAGGATGCTCAGCAGGGCTCTTTTCCAGCGGCGCAGAACACTCGTTTTCAACACAATCTCTAACCAGAAGGAGCCGCAAACGGTGAAGGCAAGCATCGCCATATAACCGAATTTTTCCACGTCCGATCTTCTCACATCCACCTTTGGTAGGGTTGTAGAAAAGGGGGCAGACATGCAGGAAAATGCGGTTGTGCTCTTCACGAGAGTCCGCTTTTTTTCATCGATGGCCGTAGTTCTCGGAATTGTGCTCTCCTTAATATTCTCTGAGTTGTTGAATAGCGCTTCAATGGGTTGGCAGGTCGTTGTTGCCGTGATCGCCCTTGCAATTGGCATTCCACATGGGGCTCTTGATCATTTGGTCACTTTGCCTAAAGCGCAACCAATCAAGATGGCTATCTTTATTGCAAGCTATGTAGCTGTCGCATTAATCGCGGTCATTGCCATATTGAAATTCAATGTCATCGGATTCATCCTTGTTTTGTTTATGAGCGCTGTTCACTTTGGAATCGGGGATGCCGCATTTATCAGTGAGATTGATAGGCGATCAAACAT
>JBIKXW010000006.1:0-40331 GCA_044355565.1 Candidatus Planktophila sp.
CAGAGTTAGACGCCCTGAAGGGCCGGCTGAAACAGTACTTAGATATTGGAATCAATTTACTTGGCGTCTTCCTTGATGACATCCCCAATGATTTTCAATCAGAAGAGGATGCAAAGGAGTTTGGATCCTTTGCACAGGCACACGCGTGGCTAGGAAATCAACTCTTTGATTGGTTGCACAGTGAGTATCCGGCGGCTCAATTAGTTGTGTGTCCTACCGTCTATCGCGGAACAGGCCATGAGGATTACTTGCTTGAGATAGGAAAGTTACTCAACTCTAAAGTTCATTTGCTGTGGACTGGACTTCAGATCTGTTCCTATCGATTAGATGTTAGAGATGCAGTTGTTTTTGAAGAGAACGCTCGACGCAAACCGCTGTACTGGGACAATTACCCAGTTAACGATGTTGCGATGATTCATGAACTCCATATTGGTCCACTGCGTGCTCGAGAAGCAGGATTAGGCGATCACAGCGAAGGTTTGCTATCTAATCCCATGGGACAGGCCGAGGCGACAAAGATTTCGCTATGGACGATAGCCGAGTATTTAAAGGATCCGCTTAATTACGATCCTGATGCAGCATGGGATCGGGGATTGTCAGAGTTAATTAGTGATGCCAATGATCGTGCCGCCTATCGCAGCTTTGCCCGCACATCTCTTGGTTCATGTCTCAATGATGATGCTGCACCAGAGTTTTCAACCACACTTGGACAGGTTGCTTTTAACTATCGACGCGGCAAGATGTCTGTAGCGATCGCGCAATTAAAAGGTATGGCACAGGAAATTTCTGCGGCTGCTTCTATTATTCAATCACCTAACTTTTCCAACCAAAAGCTTGCTGCCGAATCCATGCCGTGGGTTGATCACTACCAACGCGGGGGAGAGATTTTGGCACTCCTTGCCCAGAACTTAGAAAGCCACGCCGTCGGGGGATTTGTTCGAACCTTGGCCGATGAAGCGTTGACCTGGCGCAGCCGAATCTTTGGCGACTCTTTGCACATGTTCCTTGGCGAACTTGCAGATGATTTGAACGCCCAAGAAAACCATTGACACTCCCTAATTCAGGGCAATAACCTCTCTTAACTATTCCCCGTCGATTACGGTCGGCGGGAACTACATAGAGGAGAGTTTATGTCAAAGCTAAAGAAGCAGATTGCTGTAATAGCAGTTGCTTTGTTGGGGCTTGGAGTTATCTCTGGATGTTCAAGCAGTGATAGCGCCGATAAAGTCTTGCGCATTGCGGTACCAAGTTTAGGTGATGCAGAACTTCCAGTATGGGAAGCAGCGAAAGCATCATACGAGGCTGCAAATGAAGGGTGGACAGTTGAATTCATCCAGCAAGATGATGATCTATATTCAACAGTAGGTCTTCCTACACTTCTTAACGGTAAGAACAGTCCTGATGCGTACTTTGAGTGGGCCGGTGCTCGCTTAGATCAACGCGTTGCAGAAGGTTTTGCTGGAGATATTTCATCTGAGATTGAATCAAGCGGCCTCAAGGCACTATTTAATGATGGTGCATTTGCAGGTTACGACTCTGGTGGAGCGCTCTCCATGATTCCTCGTACTCGCGATGTTACAAATGTCCTATGGTACAACGTTGATATGTTTACCAAGAACGGTGTAACACCACCAAAGACTTGGGATGAGCTAAATGCTGCTTGCGCAAAGTTCAAGGCTGCCAAGATCAACTGTTTCGTGCAGGGTAACAAAGATCTTTGGACAGTTGGAAACTGGGGCGGACACATTATTTCTCGCGTAGCTGGTGAAGCTATCTATGCAGAGACATTGCAAAAGAGTAAGCCAATGAACGGTCCTGAGTTTGTAAAGGGACTTACCGTTCTAGCTGAACTTGCAAAGAATGGTTACGTCAACGAATCTGTAAACAGCATTGCAGATAATGAAGCAGCAAGCTTGTTCTTCCAGGGCAAGGCGGCCTTCCACCCAATCGGATCATGGCTCATTGGTACACAACAGAGCACTGCTCCTGATTTCAAGATGGACTTCATTAACCTGCCTTCAATCGCAGATGGCGCTGGTGACCAAAACAGCATCATGGCTGTGTACACCGGCTATGCGGTAAACGCTAAGAGCACTAAGAAGGTTGAAGTTATGAACTTCTTCAAGGAGCTCTACAACGCTGAGAATGCACAGAAGATCGCTGATTCTGGAACTGTTCTGTTGCTCAAGTCATTAGCAGGTGGAGCACTTGATCCACTAGCGGCCAAGATCAACGCACTTCTAGATGGAGCCACAGTTGTTGTAGCTCCACCAGATACCGGCTTTGAACTTCCTGTTGCAGATGCACTAAACGCTGCACAGGCAGAAGCAATTGGCGGAAAGTCTGATCCACAAACTGCACTTGATGCAGCTCAAGAAAAGGTTGCCGCACTCGGGTAATCTTTACTTATCTCGTTAACACAAAACAGTGAAGCGACCAGGACGGTAGGGGAATGAAACCGACAGCACGTTGGATCCCTTACTTCCTGGTCGCTCCTGCTTTTGCGATTTTTTCTCTCGCGATCTTGGGGCCAATCCTGGCCACCTTCGGATTGAGCCTTACAAACTGGGATGGTTTTAGTACACCTACTTTTGTGGGCTTTGATAACTTTGTTCGAGCATTTCAAGACAAGATCTACATGGATTCATATTGGCACGCAGGTGTCTATATCGCAGCGACCTTGATTCTGGAGGTTGTCGTTGGATTAATGCTTGCAGGGTTGGTCAGCGCTAAGCGCAATACCACTTTCTATCGCGTAGCTTTCTTTACACCGGTGATGTTGCCTCTAGTAGTAATTTCAGTTCTCTGGTCATTTATTCTCAATCCTGATTTAGGAATTCTTAATCGATTTTTAGGCGATATCGGTTTGGAATCGTGGCAGAAAATTTGGCTTGGTGAACAAGCAACCGCACTGCTTTCCCTATCTGTTATCTCGGGTTGGATTTTCGCCGGTTTCTATATGGCTATCTTTTACGCTGGCTTTCAAAGAATTCCAAGCACAATTATTGAATCGGCACGGCTAGATGGTGCTACCGAATGGCAGCTATTGCGCCAAATCAAAATACCGATGGTGAAGAATTTAACTGAGGTAGCGGTACTGCTGTGCTTTACAGGCGGAATTCAAATCTTTGATTTGGTCTATGTCTTAACAAATGGTGGCCCTTATGACACTACCCAAGTCCCCACTACGTACTTAGTTCGCGTCGTTTTCCGCGACCAGCAAATGGGTTATGGCTCAGCTCTGGCGGTAATTCTCACCATGGTTGTTGTACTTGTCGGCCTTATCTATACCAAGGTACGCACCAAAGAGGATGCGGTGGTGGAGTACTAATGAAACGCAATCCTGTATTTCACATCGCAATGGCGATGTACTCATTGATCTACTTCGTCCCACTGCTCTGGATGGCGCTATCCGCGCTTAAAAGCAATCAAGAGATAACAATGAGTCCGATGTCTCTGCCAACTAGCTGGGATTTTAGTGTCTTTCAAAAGGCATTTACCGCTGGTGATTTAGGTAAGTATGCAATTAACAGTGCAATTGTTACGGGAACCGTAACCAGCTCAGTCCTGCTCTTTGGTTCAATGGCAGCCTTTGCATTTACCCGCCTCACATTTAGATTTTCAAAGCAGTTAATGGCGCTCATTACCTTGGGATTGATTTTGCCGTTGCAGTCTTATTTCATCGCACAAAATGCGCTCTTTGATACCTTAGGGATTAAAGACACCAGAATGGCTTTGATCCTTCCATACACTGCGATGGGTCTGCCTTTGTCTATCTGGCTCTTCCGCGCTTATATTCAAAACCTACCGAAAGAGGTCTTTGAAGCGGCCAGAGTTGATGGTGCAGGTGATTTACGGGTTTATCAAACTATCTTGTTGCCAATGCTCAAGCCAGGAATTGCAACGGTGGCTGTATTTACAACTTTAACCGCTTGGAATGAGTTCCTATTAGCTTTGGTTTATATTCAAAATGATGATCTCAAAACCATTCCCACGGGGTTGTTAACCTTCTCGACCCGATATTCAACTAATTACCAACTGCTCTTTGCGGCCTTAACCATTGTGACGATTCCTATGATCATTGTGTACATCATCTTTAATCGTAAGGTTATTGAAGGTCTAACCGAAGGCGCTGTTAAGTAAGTTAGTTATACAGATCAATTAAAGAGCGGTATTTATCAAAGAGCGCTGCATTGTTTTCATCTCCATGAGCCATATTGCTACTTAAGAAGATTTCAGGCTCGATACCACGTTTAATCAACTCAGCTACAGCGCCTACAACTACTGATTGCAATAGCGCTCCACCAATGACCGTGGAAGTTGGGCCAACCGGCATCAGCGATCCAGCAACACGTACCGATGCATCACCAACGACACCAGAATTGTCTAGAACAACATCTGCTAGTTGATGGATCTTCGCAGCCGCATTAGAACGTGCCGAGCTACTGGTTGCGTGGTTGATGCTTGTAACTGCGATCACCTTGGCCCCAGCAGCTTGTGCCAATTTCACCAAATCAATAGTGACTTGGTTGCCTCCGCTATTTGAAATCACAATCACGACATCGCCAGCAACAATGGGATGTTTTTCCAGTAACTCCTTCGCTAAATCAGGTAAACGCTCATTCTGGCTTCCCTTAACCACCTCTTTATGAAGCATCAACCTCTCATCCAGAATTGGATAGATAGAGGCGAGTCCACCTGCACGGTAGAAGATTTCCTCTGCCAATAGATGTGAATGCCCAGTACCAAAGGTGTGAATCATCTTGTTGTTTGATAGAGCATCAGCGAACAAGCTCACAGCTGCAGTAACAGATTCCTGTTGTGTTACAGATACTCGGCCCAGCAAAGCTTGGGTGTTAAGCAGATAGATCTTGCTCCAGATATGAGTTTCAATCTGTGCACTATTCACTATATCTAGACCCACCTGCAGCTCGTTATCACCTGCGATTTTGCACGCCCCAACCAATGGCTCTGCGGTACCTTCAACAAAGGTGATACCGAAATCTTTGCTGGCTTCCAATACTTGGCTGTGCAGAGCTCCACCGTGGGGGATTGCCCCACCAATCAGAGCAACCGTTGAAATCTTGCCACGTGCAATACCGGTCTTTATCAACGCTGTAATCTCGGTGACCGCTTCAGAGACAATTGTTTTCGCTTGCACATCACCTGCTTGAGCAGCGCTGATCACCAATGGCGCAAAGGCAGCAATTTGGCTAACCGGGCTTTCGAGTTGATGGAGATAATCAGCTAACTCATTTTCCGAGCGTTGAAAGAAATCGATAGCAGATTTCAGCAAAGTGGTTGCAATTCCACGGCCCTCAGCGGCTCGTAGCGCAGCATTCACGCCGCTGCGTCCAATCCAAAAACCGCTTGCTTCATCACCGATCAAATACCCATGGCCTGTTAACTCAAAGCGCTCATCCGCTCTCTTCACATAAGCAGTAATGCCGGTGCCTACGGCTATCGTTAAGTCGGCATCTGATTCACTACTGAGCGCAGCTGCTTTAGTATCTGAAACAAAAACCAAGGTATCAAAACGCAAACGCTGCAAAATCCCTGCCGCTAGCAATTGGCGATCATCAACCTTTTGGGGGATAGCAGCCAAACTCAAAACCAGGGTATGTGTCTCTGATACATCTGCAGGAATTGCCGCGACGATATTTTCCGCCAAATCAATTGCTAATGAGTTTGAGTGGATAACTCCAGCGCCTTCAAAGTGGGTGTCATTGATTGATGCATATCCGCGCAAGCGAGTGCCACCGGCATCGATGGCTATATAGCTATCGGTATTGCTTGCCACTACACCCACCTCTGTTCGCTTACGAGGGTACGATTATGTCGTGAAAGAGCTGGATTTAGGTAGAGGCGTTGTACTGCGCCCTGCCAAACCGACAGATCTTCCCGAGCTATTGCGAGTGTGCTTACAGACCGGGGATTCAGGCAAAGATGCAACCCATCTCCATAAACTGCCCGATCTAGTTGGAGATATTTATGTAGCTCCCTATGTTCTGCATGAACCAGATTTTGCTTATGCGCTGTGGGCCGACAACACAGTAGTTGGTTATCTTCTTGGCGTATTAGACACCAATGAATTTGAAAACCAATTAGCACAAAGTTACTGGCCGCAAACAAAAGCTAGGTATGCTCAACAAGATTTTGAGATCACCCCATCTGATGAGGCGTTGTTAAGTGATTTAGCCAAGCAAGGTTTTTCCGACCCAGAACTAGTAGCAAAGTACCCATCACATCTGCATATCGATATCGTCGAATCGCATCAAAGCGCTGGCTATGGTAAATCGATGATCGCCTTTTTGCTATCAGAGTTAAAGGATGCAGGATCCCAGGGCGTGCACCTGCATATGTCTGCTCAGAATGATCGTGCCCGCGCCTTCTACAAGAAGTTTGGCTTTGTGGAACTGACTGAGGATGAGAATGAGTGCATCATGGGAATTGCTGAACACCTGAAGCAGAAGTAAGCCAATATCCAAGAGAATCGGTAGCATTTGAACATGAGCAAAGAAAACGAAACCGGCCTCAAGTACGACAAGATCACCGTCTACCGAATCTTTGGCTGGGTACCTCTTGCGCTCTTCTTCATCGCAGCGGGCACAACAGCCGCACTAGGCATTCTTAACACTTTGTAAGTATTACTCATGTATCGCAAGGGCGTTTTAGCAGTAGCGATTATCTTTTTACTCACCCTTGTTCAACCTGTCCAAGCCGCAACTCCTAAAGCCGGTGCCAAGTGCACAAAAGCTGGAGCAACTGCAACAGCTGCAGGGAAAAAGTTTACATGTGTGAAATCTGGCAAGAAGCTTGTATGGAACAAGGGCGTTGCAATCAAGAAGTCAACTCCAACACCAACACCAACACCAACTCCAACACCAACACCAACTCCAACACCAACTCCAACACCAACTCCAACACCAACTCCAACTCCAATTGTTACAACCGCAGGAACTGCTACTCCAGGTGCGTTTTGTAGTCCAGCAGGGGCTATTGGTAAATCTTCGTCAGGCGTCACATATACTTGTAAGTCTTCACCAACCGATACGAGGAATAGATGGCGTCAGTAGTAACTCGAATTTGGAGTGAACTACTCACACTTCTCGCTATTGCATTTCTCTTTTCTTTTTCATATCCTGCATTTAATGAAGGTGTTTCAGACTCTACTAACGAATACCTAGGTATAGTGCAATGGGTTTGTTGGTTAGCGTTTGCCATAGATTTGATTTATGGAATCTGGAAGGCAGAGAACAAAAGAGAATTTCTGAAGCGACATCCCTTAGAAATAGCTTCAGTCTTGCTCCCGTTCCTTAGACCACTTCGATTGATGCGTGTAATCTCGTTTGGAAGTCTTGCGCTCCAAAGGGTGGCAATTGGAAGACAATTTGCGATTACCGTGAAGGTAGCAATAAGTGCTTTGTTTATCTCCTACATTGCTGCTATTCAAATAACTATTAGCGAGAGATCTATCGAAGGTTCAAATATCAAGACCTTTAGTGATGGACTTTGGTGGGCAGTAACGACTGTGACAACAGTCGGTTATGGCGATAGATACCCAACAACCACTGAAGGGAGGTTGCTCGCAGTTCTTCTTATGATTACCGGAATATCTCTAGTCGGAGTGATCACTGCTTCAGTTGCGGCATGGTTCGTAAAAATGTCTCAAGAGGACTCGAAGAAGTAATTTCCTAAAGCGATGAATGCTTGTTAGAAACCCAATAAACACTCTCTCCATCCCTCTCCAATATCCCGTACTCGATCATGTATCTGCGTAATGCAGCCGTGTCAGGGTGGAACTTGGCGATGATCTCGTTGAGTTGCTTCTCGGGGTACTTGGTATCGGGGGAGAGCTCGGAGGCGATGTGGCGCAGGACTGCGAGCTTCTTGGGCAGTTTTACGGGAATGCTGATGAGGGTACCATCGGGGCGGAAGAACTGGTCAATCTGTTCACTCATTCTAATTGCTTAGCGACCTTTGAAAAATATGGAAGGTAATCAAGAGTGATCCAACCGCACTTGTCATACAGGATCTTGCCTGCTGGGGATGCAAAGAGGAAGAAGTTTTTAGATCCCATGTCTTTGTGGGTTTTCATTACATACTTTAGAAGTTGTAATCCATAACCATTTTTCTGGTGAGCAGTGGGGGTTCCCATATTCCAGATTCCGATGGTCTCGTTATAAATCATGGCGCTAACAAGTGAAACCATTTCGCCATCTTTAAATAGACCATAAGCGTGATCGTCATCGCTGGCCAACAACATTCCTTTCATGTCCTCAATCATGGCAGGAGTCATTGCATAGACATCGGCAAAGATCACATTCATAACATCAATGTCACTTGGAACTAGTCGTCTAACGGCTAGGTCATCACGTAGTTTGAAATCATCAACAGAGTTATCTGCGCTCCAGAGCATGAATGGTGTGCCACCACGGTTTGAATATCCGTGCTCAATCAAGGCATTGGTGTGAATGGTGCCAGGGCCAACCAAGCGGATATCTGATGGTTTTCCACTTGCTGCAATTGCGGCGATTACTTCTTCAAATGCTTCTTTGCGTGAGGTTTCAATGACAATGGGATTGAACATTCCAAAGCTAAGGCCGGCCGAATACAGTTGCCAACCATCACCTTTAGTGAGCTTTGCGTCAGGAAGATTCTTATGGAAGGCAAGTGAGCCATCGATAAATTGGTGCAGAAACTCAAGGCGTTGTTCGTAACTTGTATACATGCCGAAAGTTTAGGCTCGAATCGGGGCTATTTCTAGGTGTTGGGCTGGGATAAAGGTGAGGAAGTTTTCAGTTCGGAGTACGCTGAAATCATGACAAAGCGGCAAGAGTTCAGGGTAATTCGAAGTTATGGTGGCTTTGAAGTTCGCGAGTATTTGCCTTGTTCTATTGCAGAGGTAAAGGTCTCGGCTGATTACGAATCTTCGGGTAGCGTGGCTTTTGGTTCTCTCTTTCAGTACATCTCTAAAGGCAATAAGAGTTCTGAAAAGATTGCTATGACAGCTCCTGTTATTTCTGCGCAGAAGGCTGATAAGAGTGATGAGAATGAATGGTTTGTCTCTTTTGTGATGCCAGCTGGAACAACCTTGGGGCAGTTGCCAGATCCCAATGATCCGCGAGTTGTCTTGCGAGAGTTGGGTGCTGAAACATGTATTGCCGCATCTTTTCGAGGTAGAGCAACTGATGAGGTAGCAAAGAGAAAAGTGGCAGAGCTTCGAGCATTGGCGGCAAAAGAGAACATTGCTTTGTCTGATGAGACAAGAATCTGTCGCTTTGATCCGCCATTTAAGCCAGGGGTGTTGCAGTACAACGAGATAGTTATTCCGGCGTATTTGTAGTCAGATAGAATTCATTCATGACAACTCTTGGGCGTAATCAATCTGCATTGCTGGTTATCGATGTTCAGAATCAAGTAGTCGATGGTGCCTATAACAAGGATGCGGTGATTGCTCAGATCAATGTGGCGGTTGCAAAGGCGCGAGCTGCGGGGGTTCCTGTGGTGTGGGTGCAGCATTCGGATGAGTGGATGGCGATTGATTCAGAGGATTGGCAGATAGTTCCTCAGTTGGTACCGGCAGAGGGTGAAGCTCGCGTGCGTAAGTTGTATCGCAACTCTTTTGAGGCAACAGATCTAGAAGAGGTATTGGCTGGGTTGGGTGTGGGGCATGTGTATGTGTGTGGAGCGCAGACAAATAACTGTGTGCGATTTACAGGACATGGTGCGCTCGATCGTGGGTATGACGTGACCTTGTTGATGGATGCTCACACAACAACAGATTTTGAGTTTGCGGGTAAGACGGTTAGCGCTGAGGTATTAGTCAGTGATTTGAATGCATCCTTTTATGAGAATGAACTGCCTGGGCGTAAGGCTGATGCAATGGTTGTAGAGAAGGCTTTTGCTTAGATGGAGATGATTCGTAAGGCTTTTCAGCTTATGTTGGGCCTTGCGCTTGGTTATGCAGGTATTGGGCACTTAACAACTAGTCGTCAAGAGTTTCAGGCGCAGGTTCCAACTGTGTTTGCAGATAATGCAGATTTTATAGTTGTGGCCTCTGGTGTTGTTGAGATTATTTTGGGGCTTGCACTGGTGGGGTTGTGGAAGTACCGGGTGCAGGTGGGTTGGGTGGTGGCTGCGTTTTTTGTGGCGATCTTTCCGGGAAATATTTCCCAGTATGTAAATGGCGTTGATGCATTTGGTTTAGATAGCGATACATCGCGGTTAGTGCGGTTGTTCTTTCAGCCGGTGTTGGTGGTGTGGGCGTTATGGAGTACCGGGGCGTGGGTAAGTTGGCGCAGAGAGAAAAGTTACTCTGAGTAGTTTAGAAAAATGATTTAATTCTGGCAGAAGGATCCTTGGGCCTAGTCAACCCATCGTGCGAAAGAGATCCTTCTTGGTGCCGCTGGCAACTATTTCTGAATGCGCATTAGAAGTAGTTAATAAAAGCATCTGGAGCTCTGGACAAAGCAAAAGCCCCGCAATGGATTGCGGGGCTTTTGTTTGTAACTCAACAGATATTACTTGTGCTTCCTTCGCAGGGTGATGAAAGATTATCACCACGAAAATCAAAATAGAAGTTATCCACTTAAAAACAAAATGAAAGTTCAAGAATAATTCAAGACTCTATTTTTCCGTTGTGCCCTCGTAGCTCAACGGATAGAGCACTCCCTTCGCAGGGTAGAGGTTGCAGGTTCAAATCCTGCCGGGGGCACAACCTTGGTGGCTCTGCGTAACTTTTGCGCAGGGCCACTTTTAATTGAGTTTGCTGTAGCCGTAACTAATTGATGCTGCTGTAGCGACCCACAATTGATAGGGAAGCAGGGCAAATCCGATTCCAAGTGATGTTCTAAAGGCGATGATGAGCATGGGAATTGTTAATACCGCTGTTCCAATAAGCGCCATCGATGCGAAGGTTAAGTTGTGTGGGCGATAGAACTGGTAGGCCCAGGTAAGTGCGCTAGCAACAGATAGTGCAAAGAAAGATAGATAGATCAAGGTTGTTGTGGTCGTTGCGCGTTGTGCGATGGTGACCGCTGCGATTCCAAGAACAACAAAGTTATAGGGCCAGATGATTCCAAAGATGAAATCTGGTGGCTGCCATGCTGGTTGGTTCAGCGAGCGATACCAACCATCTCCGGTGTTGACCCAAAGACCCGAACCGATTACATAAACAAGGACCAGGCCGATGCCTGTGGCTGCCAGGAGGGTTTTCATTTGCTAGCTTTTTGACTCATAGGGCGAGTATAAATCTTTGGGTCGGTGGGGTGAGTACCCTTAGTTCATGATTCTGAGTTTGCCGGTGGGGTTTGCGCTGGTTGTTATTGGGATCGTTATGAAGTTAGTTCGGATGAGGCGTCGATGAGTTTTGTAGCGCGTATTCCGCAGTTGGCGCTGGGCTTTGTGCTGGCCTATGCGGGTGTGGGGCATCTGACCAGTAGTCGCGTAGAGTTTCAGGCGCAGGTTCCGAGTGTGTTGAGAGATTATGCAGATTTTGTGGTGCTGGCATCTGGAGTAGTTGAGATCGCACTGGGGCTTGGGTTGATGCTGGTGTGGAGTTACAAAGTTGTCATTGGTTGGCTAACAGCGGGCTTCTTTGTGGCGATCTTCTGGGGCAATATCTCGCAGTATGTAAATGGCGTAGATGCATTTGGATTAAATACAGACACCGAGCGTTTGGTGCGGTTGTTCTTCCAGCCGGTGTTGGTTGCGTGGGCGTTGCTTAGTACTGGGGCTTGGGGAAGCTGGCGTAAGAAAGCTGCGGTGCCGGTTGATAATGATTTAGATGAGGACACTATCTACGGGTAGCTTGCCCGCTCCTAGGCCAGGGGTTCGTATTGTTATCAACCCGTTATGAAAATAGGTGGTCGGGGCTATTGCCATGTGATCTGGGCCTCCCTATTATTTGAACGTTCAAATTCGAACATTTAAGGGGGAAGTATGAAGAAGGCCTCAATAAAGGTGTCATTGTTGGCACTTGCTCTAACGCTCTCGCTCGCGCCTCAGGCCGGCGCTGCTGATGCGGTCACAACAATCTCAGTTGCTACATGGGGTTCTTCTCCATCTGAAACAGAGGCGCTCAAGGATGCAATCGCGACTTTCGAGACTCGGCATCCGACTATTAAGGTGGCTCTGGTTGTTAACAACGACCATGGTGCCCAGATGGCGGCTCGTTTTGCCTCCAAGACACCTAATGATGCTTTCTACCTAGATGCTGGTGTGGCTCAGGATTGGGCCGCTCAAGGAGTTCTCCTTGATCTCAACCCCTACATCAGTGCGAGCAAGTTTAACTTGGCTCCATTTAATCCTAGCTATTTGAAGCCTTTCCAAAGTGGAGGGAAATTGTATGGCTTGCCTAAGGATGCAAATCCTTTGGTTCTAGAAGGAAACAAGGCGCTCATGAAGAATGCGGGTATCAAAGCCCTGCCAAAGACTATTGCAGAGTTTGCAACTCACTCCAAGGCTCTCATGGCCAAGGGAATCGTTCCTATGTGCGTTGATGCCGACATCAATCGCCTCGGTGCATATTTCGTAGCATTTGGCGGCGGACTAGCTAGCGCAAGTAACAAGTCATTGCTTTCATCTGCTGGTACTAAGGCAGGACTTGAATGGGCTATGAATAACTATAAGACCGGTGTATTCAGAACTCCTGCACAACTATCAGCTGGTTGGGCTGGAGAAGCATTTGGTAAAGCTAAGTGCGCATACACAATGGAAGGCGCTTGGTTAGATCCGTTTCTTAAGGATTCATTCCCTGCCGTCTACAAGCAGCTAGTTAAGGGAACTCTTCCAACAGCAAAGCAGGCTGGTTCCTTAGCGTTTACAGCCGCATATGCAATTGGTAAAGACTCTCCAAATCCAAAGGAAGCATGGACCTTTATCGAATACATGACTGGTGCTCGCGGTATGACAGTGTGGACTTCATACGGTGTTGCAATTCCTTCTAGATCAGATGTCTCAACACCTATTGGTTATGAAATCAATGGAACTGTTGCAGGACTGAAGACGACAGTTACTACTCCAGCATTTAAGGGCTGGGGCGATGTAGTTGGTGCTTTCAATAATGAAGCAAAGAAGCAAATCCAGAATAAGAACTTCAATGTAAAGAAAGCAACTGCAGCGGTTATTGCCGCAGCAGAGGCTGCTTGGCCAAAGGGATAGGTAATACGAAAAATACCTAGATCCGGGTGGCAAGCTAGCTGGGGTTGAGGTAATTCTCGATAAGAGTAAGGGTTGGTTCGATCAAAGGGGGTCGAATCAACTCTTACTCTTACTATTAGGTGTTGTCCTACTCATTGCTTTAATTTCACGAAGGGAACCTCATGCTAGTAAGTAAATTGAGGAACCCTCGGTTGATCCGTAAGCGAAAAGAGTCATTTGTAGCCTACGGTTTTCTTGCAATCCCAATGGCCCTGTTCTTGTTTCTGAGTATTGGTATCTTCCTTTATGCCATTTATATTTCAACTTTTAATTGGGGCATTATGGGCCCAACGGAGTTTGTTGGATTAGACAACTATGAAAGAGCGTTTTCAGATCCAATCTTTTTAAAGGCGGTAAGAAATTCAGTTAAGTACGCCCTTATCGTGGTTCCAATACAGACCGCCTTGGGTTTATTTCTAGCACTTCTTGTGAACTCTAAAATCAAGGGAAGTAAGTTCTTTCGTTCGGCTTTCTACTTTCCATCTATAGCCAGTAGTGCTGCAATTACAACGCTCTTTATTTTCCTTATGGCGCCAGATGGTGTCTTCAACGGTGTCCTAAGTTTTTTTGGTGTAGATACGGCCAATCTTTTTAATCAAGGTGCTTGGCTTTCAGATTCGAGAACTGCGCTTTACTCCATTATTGGTTTAAATGCTTGGACCACTAGTGGAACAATGATGCTTTTCTACCTTGCAAACTTACAAACCGTAGACTCTCAATACGCTGAAGCTGCAGTCATGGATGGGGCTACTCGACGACAGGTTTTTTGGTACATAACTATGCCGCTGTTAAAACCAGCGCACTTATTTGTTGTTGCAACCGGAATGATTGGAGCCTTGCAACTCTATGATCAAGCGATATTAGCCGGTGGCGCAGATGGAAGCCCAGATTATTCTTTAATGACCGTAGTTCTGTATATCTACAACGCCTGTTTTAGAAAGTTTGAATTTGGTTACGCAAGCTCCATTGGTGTAATTCTCTTTGTCATCATCTTTAGTCTCACCCTTTTGCAGAAGTCATTGTTCGGCGCTGGCGGCTGGAAAGGTCAGAACTAGTGACTAAGGTGCGCAGATACATTTTCTACTCAGTGCTAATTTTCTACTCAGTTTTGACGATTGTGCCCTTTCTCTGGTCTGTAGGAACCTCTTTCAAGCCATCCGAAGAGGTGTACCAAAGCAATTTAATCCCTAAAGCTCCAACGGTTGAGGCTTATGCAACAGTCTTTGGCAAGATTCAACCCAATTTTCAGACGCTATTTGCTAACTCTCTCTTCATAGCATGTGTGGTTGTGATCCTGCACCTGGTCTTTGCATCACTGGCGGGCTACGCATTTGCTCGTCTACATTTTCCAGGCCGAGATGTTTTGTTCTTCGTTGTTCTAGGCGCAATGATGATTCCTGATCAATTGCGCCTAGTACCGATGTATCAATTGCTTGTCAACATGGGCTTGATTAATGATGGGCCCAGTAACTACCTAGCGATTTTTCTCATTAAAGCAATCAGCGCAGCTGATGTCTTTCTCATGCGACAGTACTTCCTCACCATGCCTAAAGAGATGGAAGATGCGGCAAAGATAGATGGGGCAGGTCCCTTTCAACTCTTTAGTCGAGTGATGTTGCCTAACGCTGCGCCGGTTCTAGCAACTGTTGCGATATTAACTTTTCAGGGAACTTGGAATGATTTGTTTTGGCCATCTATCGTGTTGCAAAGTCCATCACACTGGACACTTCCCTTTGGAATCTTGCAGTTCAAGGGGCAATTCTCTACGGACTGGCCACCAATCATGGCTCTTGTTGTTCTATCTACTGTTCCAATCCTTGCGTTATACACCTTTGCACAGCGTTACATAATCAATGTACAACTCGCATCGTCAGCTAAGGGATAAGGATGAAGATGAAAACAGCTCAAAGGGGTTCGAGCCCGCTTCGCGGTGCACTTACTTTGACTTGGGATCTCAATATCCGAGCGATCCCAACAGCTCTAGTGTGGGCCGTTAGCCTCTTGTTTCTCTTCCAATCACCTAGCTTATCAACTCGGGTGGTTTGCTCTTTGATTTGTTCAGTTGTTTCACTAATCAACACTTCCATAGTGAAGTTTTCATACAAACGAGTCAAGGTCTCTGACCTAATTAGAAATGAAGAGTTTAAGAGGATTGCAGCAGTTAATATTTTTGTTGGAATGCTATTTGTACTTGCGCTCAGTAATATGCTCCACTTCAGCGAGGCATCCCTCTGGTTCTCAGTAGTTCTTAAATCCGCCACACTCACCTTGTTGATTCTTTGGATGGGATTGATGCTTATTCTTAATCCGATATTTGTCAGTAAGGTTGCACACAATCGAACAGAGCCAATTTCTCTGATTTTTATGAGGTATATCAACAGTAGGAAAAGAGAGGTGGCAATCACCGCCTCCATCGTGGTTGTGTGTGCACCTTTGATATTTGTCTTTATTTCAATAGTTCTTACATTAACGCAGGCATTGAGCGTCATTGCTTCCGATACTCTTTTGGAGGATGAAGCTTAAATGGAATATCTAAAGCCGAATGAGAAGACTGTTAACTACGAAGTAATTTTGCAGGAGAATGATCCAGCGCTCAATATTGCCAATAGGCCGCCAATTAGCGATGCGATAAATATGATTCTTGGGAGTGCACATGGGTATGAAGTACCTTTTGCAGCTGTGCCGTTGCGGGAGCACGAGGGTTTGCCTGAGCAGAACTTATATAACTGTCTCTTTGGCCGCGACTCTTTGATAATTTCAGATCTACTATTTGCTGTAAAGCCACATTTGCGCCTGAATGTCATTTCAGCCCTTGCGCTTAATCAAGGAAAAGCATTTGATGCCGATAGCGAAGAAGAGCCTGGTCGCATTGCTCATGAAGTGCGAAGCGCGGACGACCCTGTTGCACACAAACTTACCGCCGAAGGTGCGTGGAAGTTTCCGTATTTTGGATCTGTCGATGCGACGTTGATTTGGATGAATCAGGTTCAGCATGCGGCAAAGGCTGATTCATCGATCTTAGACATTGTCATTGATGGCATTGCACTTTGGGAACGTTTTATTGCTTCGACTCAATGGGTTTTAAATCGCCTAGCTACTCCTTCAGGTTTTATCGAGTCATCACGATCAAATCCGCTTGGTATTGCTAATCAAGTGTGGAAAGACTCGGGTGATTCCTACATGCATGCCAATGGGGTGCTGGCTCGTGGAGACTCGACCGCTTCAGTTGAAACAGTCGGAGAAACATTTGATGCAATTATTGCAGCGGTTGCGATTCAGGAAATGAAACCCAGTGGGAAATGGCCACTATCGTCCAGGGAAATGTTGAAGATAGCTCGAAATTTACAACTTTCCTTAGTTGGCACCTTTTGGTTGGGAGATAGTTTTGCATTAGGAATCGAAAGGGATTCAGATGGAAATACTGCGAAATTTGAATCTATGGCGAGCAATCAGGGACGTCTATTAGATTCAGGAGTTCTCTTAGGCGATGAATTTAGTGGATACCGCACGGCAATTGCCAATGCCATGACTGATGAGTCAATGCTAGGTGAAAGCGGTTTACGAACGCTATCGAGTGCGCATCACTCTTACCGACCAGGTGGCTACCACACTGGATCTTCATGGCCATTTGATGGTGTTTTAACGGCGCGCGGTCTCCTGAAAAATGGATTCACTCGCGAGTCAAAAATGGTGCAAGCGAAGATCAAAAACGCAATCGAGTCATGTGGAGGCTATCCAGAGTTTTTCCGCGGCGATTGGCCAGAAACGGATTTGATCAATCGCTTTATCCACGATGTACAGATCGTAGATGAGCGTGGCGTTCATTCGCACACGAATCGAGTTGCACAACCACCTCAAATAATTCAAGGCTGGACCGTTGCGGCCTATTCTTGGCTCGCTGATAAAGCGTAGTATTCGATTAGTTCAGTACATTTATAAGGAGTAGTGGTTTTACAGGATGGATAAACCCAGAGCTTCCATCGTCTCGGTTGCACGAGAAGCTGGCGTTTCCCTGCAAACGGTTTCCAATGTGCTTAATTTTCCGGAAAGAGTCAAGCCAGAGACAACTGCAAAAGTTCTAGCGGCGATTGACAAACTTAATTACACACCGAATCTGTCGGCCCGCCGACTGCGGTCCAGGAAGTCTTCAACTATTGCTGTGCGCGTTGATTCAAATGCGCCTACAGGTAAGGGCTCGGATGGTTTGTATGCTGGATATATTCAGGATGAATTTGTCTATGAACTTGTCCGAGCTTCTGAGATTCGTGGCATTAAAGTTTTTACCTACACGTGCGACCCGTCCGAGAGCGAAGTAGAGAAGTTAAAGCAGCTCATCAATTCACGTGATGTTGATGGTTTTGTCTTAACATCGACAGTAGAAGAGGATCCACGTTTAAGTTATTTGATACAGCGAAATGTTCCATTCTTAAGCTTTGGTCGACCATGGGGAAGCCCAGCCGAATTTGCTAATTCTTATCCTTGGATCGATGTTGATGGGGCAAGCGGAACAAGAGATGCCACAAATATGTTTTGGAAAAAGGGACATCGTACGATTGGTTTTCTAGGATGGAAGACGCCTAATTTTAATTCAGCAAAACCCAAGAGCGTTGCTGATGATCGCTTATTGGGTTGGAGCCAAAGGTATGCCGAGCTAAGGGATTTGAAGCCCAAAAACTTGGTACGTGAATACTGCGAGCTAGGTGATGAAACAATCGCAAGTGCCCGTGCAGCAACAGTTCGTTTGCTTGCTCGCCATCCAGACATTGATGCAATTGTCTGCGTCAGTGATACTTTGGCGCTAGGTGCGCAAATGGAGATTGCAGGGCTTAAAAAAGCTATTCCAGTATGTGGCTTTGATAATAGTCCTACCTCTAAAGTTTTTAACTTTTCATCTTTAGATCAGAATATTTCGGAAGTTGCATCACTTACTCTGAAAGTTCTTATCGGAGAAGAGGGTAATTCAGTACGCAAATTCCACTCGCCCAACCAGATTACAGAACCGAATTTGATAATTCCGCCCCGATTAATCGTTCGGTAAAGTTGCTCTTGATTGATCAAGAAGTTCACTTGTTTGCCACTTCTTCTGCGTCGCGAAGAACGCGAAGAATGTTGCCCGAGCGCAATTTCTCTAGTTCTGGCAATGACCAACCACGCTTTGTCAGCGTGTCCATCAATAGTGGATAGGTCGAGACATCATTTAAGCCTGCGGGCATATCGGTGGCACCGTCAAAGTCAGCGCCGATTCCAACGTGGTCAATGCCTGCAACTTCGCGAATATGTTCAATATGGTCGGCAACGTGTTCGACGGTCACAGTTGGTGGCACGCTAGATGCGTTTTTGTCTTTATCGCTAAACCATTGGGCAAACTCTTCAGATACAAAGTCGGAAACAAAGGCAACCATGCAGATGCCATTGTTTTTTGCAAGAAGTGAAAGAACATCATCTGGAACATTGCGGGGAACATCTACTAGGGCTCTTGCCGAGGAATGGCTAAAGATGGCAGGAGCTGTGGTTATTGCTAGCGCATCAATCATGACCTCCGCCGAGACATGCGAAAGATCCACAAGCATTCCTAGTTGATTCATTGTTTGGACGACTTGTTTACCAAAAGAGTTCAATCCACCCACCTTGCGTTCATCTGTTGCTGAATCTGCCCATGAGGTGTTGTGGTTATGAGTTAAGGTCATGTATCGAGCACCAAGTGCATAGAACATTTCTAAAGTTGTTAGTGACTCATCTATGCAATGGCCACCTTCCATTCCAATAAGAGAGGCGATGCGACCGCTTTGATGGGCTTTGATTACATCGTCGGCGCAGGTAGCAAAGATCAGGTCTTTAGGGAATTTTTCAATGAAGGCGCGCACAAACATGATTTGTTCAACTGTTACGACCGCTGCTTGGCTACCAGTTAATGTAGAAGGTGCATAAACAGACCAAAACTGTCCCGTAACTCCACCTTGGCGCAACCTCGCTAGATCGGTGTGAAAAGCTGGGGAGTACTGTGAGAGATCTACGGAATCAAAGTCGTAGTTATGAAGTTGGCGCATCGCCCAAGCAAGATCATTGTGCCCATCGATAAGCATCAGAGGCCCTGTCGCATGGAGATCGAAATCATGAAGTAAGTCTTACAGAAAAATTGTGAACTGGTTTTGTTCATTAGGCTATATTCCAAAGCAGACATTGTCTGATTTCACAGTCGATTTTGTGACTTTTTGCGATAGTTTCAGGGCATGACAACGGAGTCAGCATTTGAAACTGCGCGGGCGCAGTTACGTAAAGCGGTAGATCAATTAGGCCTTTCTGAAAATGATTGGCAGACTCTTTCAACACCTCGGCGAATCTTGGAAGTAGCTATTCCCTTACGGCGAGATAATGACAAAGTCGAAATGTATAAGGGCTACCGGGTTCAATACTCAACAACCCGTGGTCCCTCTAAGGGCGGAATACGGTTTCATCCGCAGATTGATTTGGAAGAAACCATTGCACTGGCCATGCTGATGACATGGAAGTGCGCGTTAACTAATCTGCCATTTGGGGGAGCTAAGGGTGGAATTGCAGTTGATGCTCAAACTTTGTCAGAACGTGAAAATGAGCGGTTAACTCGTCGCTACACATCTGAAATTTTGCCCATAATTGGACCAGAGCGTGACATACCCGCACCTGATATCGGGACAGATGAGCGAAATATGGCGTGGATGATGGATACCTATTCGGTTAATGCTGGTTTTTCTGTACGCGGAGTTGTTACGGGAAAGCCAATCTCGCTAGGTGGATCAATTGGGCGTAACTCTGCAACAGGTGATGGCGTTGCAATCTCAACTCGAGAGGCACTTCGAATACGCGGCATAGATCCAAATGGTGCAACAGTTGCAATTCAGGGATTTGGAAAAGTTGGTTACTGGGCTGCCGTTGCTCTCGAGAGCATGGGAATGAAGGTCGTAGCAGTTAGTGATGTCAATGGCGCTGTCATTGGCTTTAAAAATGTGGAAGAGCTTTGGTCACACTTTCTAGCACACAAAAATCTTGATGCACCTGGTACTGATCGAATTAGTAATGCAGAGCTATTACATCTAGATGTTGATGTTCTCATACCCGCGGCTCTCTCCGATGCGATTACAGCACAGACTGCTTCTGGAATAAAGGCGAAGATAGTGGTTGAGGGAGCGAACGCTCCAACAACGCCAGAAGGCGATGCGATTCTAAATCAGAATGGTGTTCTTGTTGTTCCCGATATTTTGGCCAATTCAGGTGGTGTCATCGTCTCTTACTTTGAATGGGTGCAGGATAAGCAGAACTATCCATGGGATGCGCAGGAGGTTAAAACTAATCTCAACAGCATTTTAATGAAGGCATTTCACGAGGTAGAGCAGATGGCAACTAGTCGAAAGGTTACGTGGCGCGAGGCTGCGCATATGTTGGGGGTAGCTCGTGTAGCTGAAGCACACAAACTTCGTGGGCTTTATCCATAAAGATTAGTTTTGCTATTAAGGGATTAGTCTCGCATTACGAGTCGAAGTTGCATCCACACAGCTAAACGATCATCGGGGTTATCAAGTGTTATGTTGAACAAATCCTTAACTCGGCGAAGACGGTATCGCAATGTATTGGCGTGGATAAAGAGAGACTCTGCAGCTGAAGCTATATCGCCAACAGCATCTAGCCATGCATTCACTGAATCTGCGTAGTTGGTTTTATTCTCAAGGTCATATGCCAGCATCGCTTCGATGCCAGGATGTTTTAACATCGGTTCACGTATTAGCTCATCGGCAACATGTGCGAGCAAAACTCGGGCATGAACATCTCCAAGCCTTGCTACTGCAGGAAGATCTGCGTTGACTGTCGTTACCCTCAGGATGTCATCAATCTCTCGACGCATGTTTGGTAAATCCGAGGGTTGGGTTGAAGAGTGGGAAATTGCTGCGCGAATCTGATCCTTAAAAGCGATGTGAATAGCGGTAAGTGCACCATTGATAAGGCGCACAACAGACTCTGCTTCACCGCCAGGTAACAGGACATAAACAGCTCGAGGTGTAATTGTTATGGCAGCATCTGGGCGAAATACCGTCAGATATTGTGAGAGTTCATTGCCCAAGTGCGTGATCATTGGAACTGTGCCATGTGCGTTTGCAATTGCAGCGAACCCAACGAGCGAGAGGGCTGTTCCTGCTGGAATTACTAATCGATAGGAAATTTCCTTGTCGCTGAGTGACCCATCAAGTGCTGCTCGTAATGTTCCTTCGCGAACTTGGAACTCCAACTTTTTATTGTTTTGATTTCCAAGAATATGCAGAGCAGCCAATCGCGCACCTTCAAGAAGTAAACGCTCACCTTCTTCGGTGATGCCGCTAACATTTTCAATTGCCCAGATTGTGCCAAGGGGCTTTGAGCCTGCCCTCACCGCTATTGCAGCACGAGCGAACTCATCACTGGCTTCTGGGAAGCGCGTGACACCTTGACCTGCTAACACAGATCGATACTGAGCTAAATTTCTATCCATATCCGGTACATGGCGCCCCAAAATGCCCTGTTCACGCAGTGCATCGATGCGTTGATCTGGCAGAGAGGAGTAAGCCAAAACTCTTCGATCCATATCTTCAATAGCAACAGAGCCACCAATAAATGAGGCTAAGGAGTTTGCAAGGGTGTAGAGCTCGTCACCAAGGCCTGTCACAGATTGAGTAAATGGACCTTGTGATCCCAAGATTGTGTGCACAATTGAATCAAGGTGTTGCCAGGTAATTTCATCGCTAGCGGCGAGCAATGTGATGTTGTGTTTTTGGGCTTCGGTAATTAGCTGGCTTGCATCCTGGCCTCGCACTTTGACAACGACTGCGGAGTATCCAACTGAAGAGGCGGCTCGAAGTGCTTCAGCAGCGGTTTGCTCATTAACTCTTACTCCAGTCAAGATCAAGATTGAATCAGGCTCATTTGGCAACGCATCGATCGGATCATGCAAGACAGTTCCGCGTATTGATCGTGCTAATGTCTCTGGATCAAAGAGAGTTCGAATTTCTTCAGTGTTTCGCTCTGCGAAAGCCTTTAGCAAATCGGATAAGAGCATGGCTCAACCATAGGCCGATCGGCTCAACAAAGATATAGGTGACTAGTCCACTATTGAGGCATGAGCCCCGTCGATTCTGAGAATACTCCTGAGGGGCAGATAATCTCCCTTTTTCCATCCGGAACGAGTTTAAATGAGAATAAAGAGCTTCTCATAGGCGGTTGTTCAACATCAGAGTTAGTAGCTGCCTTTGGTACCCCAGCTCTGATCATTGATGAAGCAGCATTAAGAAATCGTGCTCGGCGCTATCAAGATGGATTGCGAAGCAGATGGCCTAACTCTGAAGTTATCTGGGCTTCCAAATCACTTCCGCTTACCGCGGTGTTTCGAATTATTGGCGAAGAAGGTCTTGGCGTTGATGTTGCTGGCGGTGGCGAACTGGTTATGGCCCTAGCCGCAGGTGTCAATCCATCGAAAATCGTGATGCATGGAAATGCAAAAACAGATGATGAAATTGAAATGGCTGTTAATGCCGGGGTTGGCACCATTGTTGTAGATAACTTTGATGACATCGATCGACTGGAAAGAATCGTAAAAGGCGAGCAAGCGGTCTTGATCCGAATTATTCCTGGTGTTTTGCCGGATACTCACTTGGCTAATGCAACTGGGCAAGATGACTCAAAATTTGGTTTGTCTCTCAGCGATGCAAGAGTTGCAATCGAAAGATTGAAGGCAAGTAACAAGCTTCGGCTCGATGGATTACACCTACATCTTGGCTCACAAATTATGGCTACCGAGCCGTTCGTTGAATCAATACAAGCCATAGCCTCTCTCGGAGAGTTTGCTGTCTATGACCTGGGTGGCGGACTTGGTGTGCGCTACACCTATAAAGATAATCCACCGACTGTCGAAGAGTATCTCGATGCATTAATTGATACCGCCCGTAAGTACTTACCGTCAACTGCAAAGATTTTAATTGAGCCAGGTCGCTCAATGGTTGCTGATGCAGCTGTAACTTTGTACCGAGTGGTCACCATCAAACGCTCTCTACGCACATTTGTTGCCATTGATGGCGGAATGGCAGATAACTTAGAGGTATCTCTATATGGTCAAAGATTTGAAGCAACGGTGGCCAACCGTGTCGGCGGGGGAGATCTCTATGCCTTGGTTGGCCGTCACTGTGAGTCGGGGGATATTTTGATTGATGGAGTGCAGCTTCAGGATCCCAAGATTGGCGACATAATCGCAGTTCCAGTTACTGGGGCATATTGTTTAACAATGGCAAATAATTACAACGGTGCTCGTCGCCCACCAGTTGTTATGTGTAAAAACGGAGTCGCTCGGCCTGTTGTTAGGCGCGAAACATACGAGGATTTGTTAGCCAGAGACATTCATTGAGAGATAGGGCTTTGAGTCAAATGGACAAGAGCAAAGCTACTTCTTAGTCCAATCGCCCAGCACAACTCACACCTCACCGTGTCATTATTCCATTGTCCCAAGGATCATTAGGTGGTAACTGGGACAAACCGCAAGAGCCGTGAACGATGACTAACTCGCCCACTGTTCGGCATTTATTGCCAATACTTAAGAAAGGTCTATCTATGAAGAAAAAACTGTCATCGATTGCGATATCCACTGCAATGATTCTTGTCTTGAGCCTCACATTTTCGGGCACTTCACAAGCAGCAGCTGAGATAAAAGCCGGAGATGCTTGTAAAAAACTGTTCGCTACTGAAAAAGTAGGGCTGACAACTTATAAATGTACTCGTATCGGAACTAAGCGCGAATGGGCTGAGCCTTGGTTCACTTCATTAACTAAGAAGAGTGGCCTATACAAAATGCTTCCTGCAGATATCAAGGCAAGCGGAAAACTTGTATTTGCAACAGATCCAACTGACCCACCATTTCAGTTCTTCAGTGAAGGTAACAATCTGATTGGTGCTGAGATTGATTTAGCAAATGCAGTTGGCAAGATTCTTGGAGTAAAAGTTGAGTTTGTTACTTCTGGATTCTCAGCCATTATTCCTGGCGTTGAAGCGGGACGTTTCGATGCTTCAGTATCAGCATTTGCCGATCGCGTCGCTCGACAGAAGATCGTTGATTTTGTTGACTATTTCAACTCTTCACGAGCCTTCCTTTTCAGAAAAGGAACACTACCTACAGTAAAAACGGAAATAGATCTTTGTGGTCTTAAAGTTGGAATTCCTGCAGGAACAACAATGGCAACGGCCATCGTGGGACTGAGCACAAATTGCACAACTGCTGGCAAAGATGCAATCGCTTATTCAATCTACCCAGATCAAGCAACGACTGTTCTTGCTGTGAGATCCGGTCGCGCTGATCTGACTATTCTCTCAGCTCACGTTTCCTCTTGGTGGCAGCAGAATGCTGGAGATGAACTTGAGATAGTCTTGAGACCAGATCAGGGTAATGACATCAATGGCATGGTTGTTCGTAAGGGCGGCCTTGTCAACGTAATGCAAAAGGCGGTTCAGCAACTTATGAATGATGGAACCTTTAAAACCATCTTCACAAAGTGGAATATTGAAAAGCTGATGCGCAGCACGGCAACAATTAACGCCGGCACGAAGTAAAAACGGAGGTAACGAGATTGGGCTCAAAAAAAGAAGAGGGTCCAATCTCGTCTACCCCTGTAAAATCTGAGGCAACAATCCTTAACGCAGTCCCGATTAGACACTATGGACGTTGGATTGGAACCGTCTTCCTGCTTCTTGTGGCGATGGTTATGGTGAAATCTCTTTTTACAAATCCCAGATTTCGTTGGGGAATCGTCGGTGATTACATCGTTAGCACTCCGATTTTGGAGGGCTTACGCCTGACCTTGATCCTTACTGTAGTTGCTCAATTTCTTGGAATTCTTATCGGAATTATCTTGGCGATCATGCGCCTTTCTTCTAATCGTGTACTGGCCCGTGCAGCATGGATCTATATATGGTTCTTCCGAGGCACACCACTGCTGGTTCAATTGATTTTTTGGTACAACATTTCCGCACTGTATCCAGAGATTTCGATTGGCATTCCCTTTGGCCCAACTTTTTGGCAAGGAAATGCGAACGACCTGATCACACCATTTGCAGTTGCAATTCTTGGTTTGGCGCTAAATGAAGGTGCATACATGGCAGAGATTGTTCGTGGCGGTATTGCCGGAATTGATCGAGGGCAATCAGAGTCTGCAAAAGCTCTAGGTATGACACATATGCAAACTCTGCGACGGATCATTTTGCCTCAAGCGGTAAAGGTAATTATTCCTCCAACCGGTAACCAAACAATTCTTATGCTTAAAACTACATCCTTGGTGAGCGTTCTAGCACTCGCTGATTTGTTGTATACCGCGCAGACAATTTATGCACGTACTTTCGAAACCATGCCACTACTAATGGTCGTAAGTTTGTGGTACCTCGGGATTACATCGGTATTAACCTTTGGACAGTTCTTTCTTGAGCGACATTTCACAGAGGGAAAGCAACAGCGAGTGACATTTGTGCAACGAATGACCGGGAGAGTCTCAATGCCCAAGAGCGGCTCACGACTTGGGAAAGAGAGTAAAGCGCAATGATTGAACCTGCACTGCGAGTTGAAGGTGTCCGAAAGTCATATGGGCAGGTTGAAGTCCTTAAGGGAATAGACATGCAAGTACAGCCAGGTGAAGTTGCGTGTCTGGTTGGTCCGTCAGGATCTGGCAAATCCACTTTTCTTCGCTGCATCAATCATTTAGAAAAGATCAATTCTGGTCGTTTGTATGTAGCTGGCGAACTCGTTGGATATGAAGAGAAGAATGGTCGTTTGTATGAATTGAGCGATCGCGAGGTTTGTCGTAAGCGTGCTGAAATTGGTATGGTCTTTCAGAATTTTAATCTCTTTCAACACATGAGTGTACTTGAGAACATTATTGAAGCGCCTATGAAAGTCTTGAAAATCTCAAAAGAAGAGGCGGTTGCTCATGCCCGTGAGCTTCTTGAGCTGGTAGGCCTATCGGGTCGTGAAGAAAGTCTTCCTAAGCAACTTTCAGGTGGCCAACAACAACGTGTAGCTATTACTCGTGCCTTGGCTATGAGACCAAAACTGATGTTGTTTGATGAACCAACCTCTGCACTTGACCCCGAGCTAGTGGGAGAAGTGCTTGCAGCGATGCAGGATTTAGCAAACTCTGGAATGACGATGATCGTGGTCACTCATGAGATGGGATTTGCCCGTAAAGTTGCAGACACGGTCGCCTTTATGGATGCAGGGCTCATTGTGGAGTCTGGTCCACCAGATCAGGTTTTAGAAAATCCGCAAGAGGAGCGCACGAAGTCTTTCTTTTCAAAGGTTCTTTAACGCGCTCTTCATAAACCTTTGTAGGGACAACCATTTTTGTTTAAAGATCCCTATTCTTATCTCATGCTTCGGTTTCCTTTTGTGCGGGTTGGACTGATATTTGCCTTTTCGCCTTTGTTGATCGCCTTTGTGACCGGGCTGATACAAGGCGTGTCGATGTGGGATGAAGGCAGTGGTACTGGGGCATACATCTGGCTCATGCTCATGACCTTGCCGGTGGGGTTTGTGTTGGTGTGTATCGGGATCGTTATGAAGTTAGATCGGATGCGACCTAAGTTGTCACGGGGAGTTCACAAGAAGTTTCCTACTGATTAACCAGATTGTCAGTGTGGCTGCGAGAGATTGCGGCATGAAAAAATTTCCTATAGTTGTAGTTTCAGGATTTACCGCATTAGCACTTTTAACAGCTGGGCAGTTGCCAGCATTGGCCAATGGGGCCACCGTAAAGATTACTGAAATTTCATCGATCACATCTGGCGATGGCGAGGGTAGTGCCGAGATTGGCACATTCCACGCCGCTTCAAAGAGAATCTTTGCTACTAACGGTGTTAAAAACTCAATCGATATCTTCGACATTTCAGATGTCGCTAACCCAAAGAAGGTTGGCTCAGTATCACTTAGCCCATACGGAAATGATGTCACCAGCGTCGCTGCTGGAAGAGATGTGGTTGTAGCGGTCGTAAATGTCTCTGACAAGTTTTCAGCAACTGGCGTACCAACAACTACCAATGGAAAGATCGTTGTATTTGATACTAACGGCAAGGTTTTGAGTTCACCTGATGTTCTAGGTGTCTTGCCTGACTCAGTTAGCTTTGCACCTGATGGAACGACAGCACTTGTTGCAATTGAAGGTCAGCCGGTCTGCGCCAAGGATGATCCTGCAACAGCTGCAAAGGAGGATACTGATTACTCAAAGGCATCAGATCCTGCAGGTGGTGTAACAGTTGTTGATTTGAGCAACCCAGCCGCACCAGTGCTTCGATTTGCTGGTTTTGATCAGTTCTCGGTGGCCCAGATGAAGGCAAAGGGAATTGCGGTTTCATCAGTGGTTAATAACGTTTCTAAGGATTTTGAGCCAGAGTTTGTCTCTGCTGTAGACAACAACTACGCATTTGTTACGATTCAAGAGGCGAATGCGATTGGAAAGCTCAATATTCGCACCGCAACATTTGAAAATGTGACACGTGCTTTTGAATCAAAGTTAGAGTCTGTTGCTCGCGACACCAGTGATCGAGATGCAGGCGCTGGTCCACGAAATTACAAGAGAGTAGTTGGAGCATCTCAGCCAGATGCGATTGCAGCATTCAAGGCCGGAGGCGGTCAGTACTACGTAACAGCAAATGAGGGCGATGCTCGCGAGTACACATGTCTCAATGATGATCTTCGTGCCTCAGCGCTCAAAGTAGATCCACGTCGCTTCCCTGATTGGAAGGCTTGGTCAGCAAACGCAGGATTGGGCCGAGCTAAAGTGAATCCAACAAATGGTGATATCGATGGTGATGGTGATATCGACAATATCCATTTGCGTGGAACCAACTCCATGACCATTTATCGCAATGGTTCTCCTGTTTGGGATAGCGGTGAATTGTTGGATCAGATTCAGACACAAGCTTTCGGTGTGGCAAACATCAACGGATCACACTCGTTGTCATCTGACAAGAGCACGATGAACTATGTCGGTCAGGATCGTTCGGATGACAAGGGTGCTGAACCAGAAGGTGTTGCAGTGGGAATGGTTGGAGATCGTCGCATCGCGGTGCTTGGTCTCGAGAGAATGACCGCCCTAGCAATCTTTGATGTTACACAGCCAAGAAAGCCAGTCTTCCAAGAGTGGATTCAAATGCTGCCAACCAAGGCAACTCCGGCTAAGGATGTAAAGCACTGGTCACCAGAAGGAATCGTCTTTGTTCCGGCAGAGAATTCTCCATCTGGCAAAGCGCTCATCATTACAAGCTACGAGCTATCAGGCTCACTATCGATCCATGAGATAGAGCCACGTAACTAATCAATCGAGACAACTAGTCGGTCAAGAGGACAGGGGCCCTGCACACATGTGTGGGGCCTTTGTTTTCATGTGTGGTAAAAGTTACTCTGAGTAATTTAGAAAAGTGCTTTAGTAACGTTAGTGAATGCATGGGAGCTGGTAACTCTCGCTAAAGATCTGTATTTACTTGGAACTCTGGACACAATGGCCTCGATATCGAGGCCATTGTGCTTTATCCACACAAAGGTCTTTGGGCCTTCAGTGAGCAGATGTCAGTTTGTCCTTGTACCGTTTTCCTATGAAGAAGTTACTTGCCATGGTGATCGCCTTTGCTGTTGTCGGTTCAGGCGTTGCGGTGGCACATCAGCCAGTGGTTCTTCTCAATTCAGACACAACAGCTGCAAAGGGTCCACTGTTAGTTGATGGAACTGTTTCATTTGCAGTTCGTGCAGCATTTGCAAAGTCTGGGCAAAAGAAAGCATTCCGTGCGCAATTCAAACAGGGCGATGCGCTAGAGGTTCAATATTTGATCGTTGATAAGAAGCCAGAAAATACTTTGAAGAGTACACAGTTGCCTTCAGTTGTTATTACAGGTCCTGGTGGATTCAGGTTGACGATGAAGATCAATGAGCGAACTAAGTTTTATGAGCCTTATGGTGGAACTAATTACCTGTATTTGGCTCGCAACAGTGCGGTAGCAAAGGCTGGAATCTATAACTTTGTTATTACTGCGCGGGCAAAATCTGAGATCACCATTGCGGTGGGTGAGAAGGAGATCCGAGGAGAGGTTGTGCGCGGGGCATATCTAGCACCAACACCAACTCCAACTCAAACTCCAACTCAAACTCCAACTCCAACTCCAACACCAACTCCAACACCAACTCCAACACCAACTCCAACTCCAACTCCAACTCCAACACCAACTCCAACTCCAACACCAACTCCAACACCAACTCCAACACCAACTCCAACACCAACGGTTTCCGGTTACACAATGGCGCAGGTCCGTGCGAACAACACCGCAAAGAGTTGTTGGACAGCGATTGATGGCTTTGTTTACGACTTAACTAAATGGATTAACAACCACCCTGGTGGGTCAAGTGCGATCTTGTTCTTGTGTGGAATTGATGGAACAAATGCATTTAAGGCACAACATCAAAACCAAACTCGCCCAGCGATTCGTTTAGATGGCTATCGAATCGGGCCGTTAAACAAGTAATTACTTGGTGATACGGGCCTTTAACCCGGTTGGGACAACACCTTTAGCTCTATAAGTCGTACGTGGCTGCGCCTTTGGCATTGTGTTTGAGGTCGAAAACTTTCGGGCAACCATCAACAGAATTAACCGTGACTCTGCAAGGGCGAAGGATTCACCTAGACATTTGCGGCTGCCTGCTAAAAATGGAAAGTAAGCACCGCGGGGTAACGAAGATTCAAAGTTAGGGTCAATCCAACGGTATGGATCCCATGTGTTGGGGCTAGGGAAGTACTTTTCAAGACGTTGAGTCACATATTGGCTGATCAAGACATGCGTACCTGCTGGGATCTGCGCACCATCGATAACGCAATCCTTTAATGCAATTCGTGGAGATACCCACACTGGTGGAGCAAGGCGCAGAGTTTCATTTAACACTGCGTTTGCAAAGGTTGAGGATTGTTCCAGCTCGGCAAAGGTTGGAGTTCGATTCTCTTGAATCCACAGTTGTTGATCAGCTTCTTGTGCTAAATCTGCAGCGGCCCGCGGGTTGTTACTCATGTAGGAAAATGCCCAGGTTAGAACATTGGCAGTGGTTTCATGTCCACTAAGAATTAAGGTTAAAACCTCATCGCGGATATGTTCCATGGAAATGTGTTCACGCATTTGAAGCAAAATGCCAAGCAGATCATCGGTGTGGGTCGTGTTGCTGGCGATGCGGCTTTGAATAATCTCTTCTGCGATATCAGCTAATTGATTAGCCGCTTCTTCAAAGGCAACAAAGTAAGACAGAGCTGATTTATCAAACCGTTCCAGCCCCGGCAACATGGTGCGCTCAATTCGATCGATTGCAATCTCCATGGAATGAGCAATCTGAGCGGTGTACTTAGATGAATCTAGACCGAAGAGACATTGGCTAACAATCTCTAAAGTTAAGGCCATCATCTCTGGTGCAAGGTTGATGCTACTTTTGCCATCCCATTTGCTGATGTGTTGATCCACTAAACGATGCATGATCGCGACGTAGGAATCAAGGTTTCCGTGGTGAAATGGAGGTTGCATTAAGCGGCGGTGATTTAAGTGAATCGGCTCTTCATTTGTCAGCAGACCTTCTCCCAATACCTTGCGCATACGCGCAAAACCAACGCCTTTTACAAAGTTGTGTTGCTGAGCAACTGTTACTTGATGGACAGCTTCAGCGGAGAAAACTCCGACAAATAAGCGACGGGATAGGTAAAAGGCGCAGGTATCTCCGTAGCGCTTGTGCATATTGGATAGAAACTGCGGAGTGTTTCGAATAAAGGTTACGGTCAACCAATCTGATAACAGCGGGTTGGGCCCAGGTAGCTGTGGGTGTGCGCATCGATTGCGACGAAAGACCGGTTCTGGAATCGCTGCATACTCCTGCGGACGAGGGGTATCAAATGCACGATTGGCATAGACGGTCATGAGGTAAATGTAGACCTTTAGTTCAGTTTACGGCCGCGTTCGATCGGAAGAGGCCACGGGATCTTCACACCAAGTTTTTCTGCAGCGTATAAAGGAAAGCGTGGATTGCGCAGGAACTCACGTGCCATGAATACCGCATCTGCTTCACCGGTTTGGATGATGTGATCGGCTTGCTCAGGTTCGGTGATTAAACCAACGGCGGTCGTCATGATGCCGGTCTCTGCGCGGATTGCTGTTGCAAAGGGAACTTGGAAACCAGGAGTTGCTTTGATGGGTGCGTTGTGAACATTTCCACCGGTGGAAACATCTACAAGGTCGACACCATGAGCCTTTAGCGCCGTGCACATTTCAACTGAGTCAATCAGGTTCCAGCCATCATCAACCCAGTCGGTGGCAGAGATGCGAACAAATAGTGGTGTTCCCGTAGGGATTGCCGCCTTAACTGCATCAACGGTTTCGATTAAGAAGCGGATGCGGTTTTCAAATGATCCGCCGTATTGATCGGTGCGAGTGTTTGCAAGGGGAGAGTAGAACTGGTGCATCAAATAACCGTGAGCTGCATGCAGTTCGATGACATCAAAGCCAACATCAACTGCGCGCTTTGCAGCTGCTGCGAAATCCTGAGTTAGTTGGTGAATCTCAGCAACTGTTAATGCGCGAGGTTCCGGATACCCTTCAAATGCGATTGCCGATGAAGAAACTGATTGCCAACCGCCTTCTTCTGCAGTTGCCATCTTGTGATTTGCCCAAGGAAGAGCGGTACCGGCTTTGCGACCTGCATGAGCTAATTGAATTCCCATCTTCACATTGTGTTGATGGGCAAAGTAAATGATTGGTGCAAATGCTGCAGCGTGCTCATCATCTTCAATAGATGGACAGCCAATAGAGATGCGACCTTCGGGAACAACACCTGTTGCCTCAACCATGATCAAGCCGGTGCCACCTGTTGCAAAGGAACCCAGGTGAACATCGTGCCATTGGCCTACAAAGCCATCTTCAGCCATGTATTGGCACATCGGTGAAACCCAGATGCGGTTGGGAAATTCAACATTGCCAATAGTTAATGGATCAAAGAGTGCGCTCATACTTAAATCCTACCTTTTTCCAGACCTTCTAGTACTTCCTGCGCTCGTTCACGTAGTTCTGGTAGATCAGATAAACGATTAAGACCAAATACCTGTTGGCTCATGCGGTGATTTTTAGCAAAAGTCTCTTTATGACGATCAAGGAAATCCCAATACAAAGTTGTGAATGGGCATGCGGTCTCACCTGTGCGCAGCTTTGGATTGTATGCACATGGTTTGCAGTAGTTAGACATACGTGAAATATAGGCACCACCCGCGGCATATGGCTTAGTGATCATCTGCCCGCCATCAGCGTGCACGCCCATACCAATGACGTTGGGAACCATTACCCATTCAGATGCATCAATAAAGACTTCGCGCATCCAATCCAGAAACGCCTGCGGGTTAGTGCCGGTGATTAGCGCAAGGTTAGACAACAACATCAAGCGGGGGATGTGATGAACCCAGGCGCGATCATTAATATTGGTAACGGTTTGTTTAATGCAGTTCATTTGTGTTGCGTTGGGGTCTGAAAATAGGGGAAGTAGTTTTCTGGTTGCCTTTAACTGGTTGTTATCGCGGTAATCAGGGCCCAAAAACCAGTACATACCGTTGACATATTCGCGCCAGCCAATGATTTGGCGAATAAAACCTTCAGCAGATTCAATAGGGACGGTGCCGCTATTAAATGCCTTCACCGCAGTATGAATAACCTCTGATGGGTGGATCAAATTGTTGTTGATGTAAGGGGATAGCAGGCTGTGGTGAAGCGCCCAGTTATCGGTTGTCATCGCATCTTCTAGCGGGCCAAACTCGGCAAAGTGATTATCGAAGAAATTCTTCATCTGGGCTAACGCACCTTTGCGGGTGGTGGCCCAGGTGGTTGTTGCAGTGTGGCCGAGTTCCTTTGCTACCTCTTCATCGATGGCATCACGTTTGTGTTCTAGGTATGCCGGGCCTTCGTATTTCTTTGGCGGCGGTAGACGGTTTTCTTTATCAAAGTTCCAAGCTCCACCGACTGGATCTTTGCCCTCCATCAAGATGTTAAGACGGGTGCGCTGTTTACGGTAAAAGTTTTCCATCAGATAGGTCTTTTGTTCTGATGCCCACTGATTAAAAAGTGGGCGGGGTGTTAAAAAGAAATCGTTATCTACAAAACTGACACCGTGTTCCTTTAACTGTTCGTACTGTCTAACAGATGACGGCTCAGCGCAGATGATTTCTGTGACCTTGTGCGTCTTTGTAATAGCTTTTAAGCCGTCAATTGTTGTTGCGGCCTTTAGGTATTCGACGGTAAAGCCTTCTTCTTCAAGGGCTGCTGCAAAGTGGCGTGCGCTAGAGATTAAAAAGAAAAGCCGTTCTTTGTGCCAATTGCGACCCGTCGTCATGCGGGCACTTTCGACAAAAGCGATCAGATCCTTTTTAGGATCAGCATCTTTTAGTGCACCGAATTTGCGATGCAAATGATCAAAGGGTATGTAGATGATCCGCTTCATTTGTTCTCGCGGCATCGGTCGCTGCAGTACTTCACTTCAGTCCAGTTCTTGGCCCACTTCTTGCGCCATTCAAAGGGCAGGTTGCAGCGCACGCAGATCTTTGGCTCAAAGCCGTTCTTGGTTTTTGCTGTGCGAGACATGGCTCAATGGTAAGCGAGCCACCCAATTACTTCAGGTTGGAAAGGCTGGCCTTGATCATCGCCTGCAGCAGCTTTGCATCAACTTCCCAATCGATCGGCAACTGAATTGTTTTCTTCAGCGCATTGCCCTCTTTGAACTTAGGGGCAAACTCCTTAAATACATCGTAATCCCAAGGCGCAATCGAAATATGTTTGCTAGATGCCGATGCACCAAAGATGTAATGCTTATCTAGCTTCACCATTGGTTGGTTCCAAGCAAGCACTAGCTCTAGCTGCGGATACTTAGTTGTTATCACTTTGTAGATTGCTTTAATTGTCTTTGCTTGAGGCGCAGGAATGGATTTGTAGTACTCAGTCAAAGTCGTAAATCGCTTTGAGCTTTCTGATCCACGACTGTACATAACTAATGCGTTGGCGTGGGCCTGCGAAAAGCCGTAATTCTCTTTTAAGTGAGCTACTTGTTCTGCGTACTTCTTGCCTTCCAGCTTTGCCATGACTTTGAACCAATAAGCCATCTTTTCGCCGTAGCGTTTTTCAATTGCGGGGAAGTGGGCTTCGCGGGATGGATCTTTTGGCATTTTGGTTACTTAGCATTCGAATAGAAACGAACTGGTCCTGCATGTTCAAGGCTGACCTCTTCGCCCACGGTGTAATCAAAGGGACCTGGAATGCGAACCTTTAATGAGTTTCCGGCAACATCAATGCTGACCATTGCATCATGGCCATAGTAATCAATCTTTGAGATACGACCCTTTGGAGAAGTTGCGGAGATGTTGCGTTCGATCTTAATCTCTTCAGGGCGAATAACAATATGGCCGGATGCAATGGCTGTACCTGTTGATTGATTAAATAGATATGAAGTACTTCCATCAGCCATTTTTGATGCATCAAGAACTAATGCATCGCCGGTACTTACCGCCATCGCCGGTGAAATCGGTGTGGAGTACACAGCCTCAGGTGATCCTTGTTGAATGATCTGACCATCGCGCATCAGTGCCACAACATCGGCTGAAACCAGAGCTTCTTCGCGATCATGAGTCACCAAGATTGCCGTGGCGTTGCTCTTTCGCAGCAGATCACATACATCGGCACGTAGATCATCACGAAGAGCTGCATCTAATGCAGAGAATGGTTCATCAAGTAAAACCATTGCAGGTTTAATTGCAAGGGCGCGGGCTAGCGCTACACGAGTTTGCTGTCCACCAGATAATTGACTTGGCATACGGTTTTCAAAACCTTGCAAACCAATCAGGTTAAGCATCTCCTTGGTTGTCTGGCGAATCTGATCTTTGGTAAATGTTGAACGATCTAAACCAAAGGCGATGTTGTCTGCAACGCTTAGGTGAGGAAAGAGCGCACCTTCTTGAGGAACGTAACCAATCTTTCGCTTATGTGATGGCATCACCAGGGATGAAAGTGAAACAAGCTGCTTACCAAAACGAATCGTTCCATCAGATGGCTGAATCAAACCGGCGATACTGCGCAGCAGCGTTGTCTTTCCGCAACCAGATGGACCAAGCAGAGCAGCAATCTGGCCTTCAGCTAATGAGAATGAGAGATCATCGAGAATTAAGCGGTTACCTAAGGAAACTTTCAGGTGCGAAATCTCAAGTGAACTCACTTTTCGCCCCCTATGTTCTCGTGGATAAATGCACGGTCGGCCTTGTCAGGTCGGCTAATTAAAAATGTTGGTAACGCTGCAATAAGAACCAAGATTAATGCATAGGGCGCAGCCTCGTTAAATCGATTGATTGAAGCAGCTGACCAGATCTGAGTGGCCAATGTGTCAAAGCCGGTTGGACGAAGCATTAACGTAGCCGGTAGCTCCTTCATTGCGGTTAAGAAAACCAAGATAGTTCCAAGACCAATGCCAGGGGCAGCAATGGGTGCAACAACCTTTTTGATTACCATCCACTGATTCATGCCTAAAGTTGATGCAACATCCTTCACGCTTGTTGGAACTCGGGATAGTGAAGAGTTCATGCTGGCTACTGATTTTGCAAGAAATAGCAGGGCGTATGCAAAGGCCAGCAAAAATGTTGTTTGATACAAAGCGCCAAGCTTTGAACCGATTGAAACAATCGCTAAACCAACTACTACACCTGGTAATCCATGTCCGATTGTGATGATTCGTTGGGCGGCTTTACCGACTCGGCTTGGGGTGCCAGATAAAACAATGCCGATCGGTGCTGATAAAACAAGTGCAATTAATGCACCAAGGGCGGCAACGGAAATAGTTGAGATCGAAGCGGACAGTAGATCGCCCCAGTTAATCGCTACCTGGTTGTTCAAGAATCGGGAGATTAGAACATAGAAGGGGATTAGCACCGCATTAAGGGTGTATAGGGCAACTGTTGCAATGACAGTAAAGCGCAACCACAGACTGTCGATCAATGTGCTCTTTGTGGAGTACACCTTTACAACTTTGCTATCAGGTGTTTGTCGCTTGATCCTTTCATCTGCCACAACAACGATGGTTGAAAAGGCGATGAGAACAAAGGAGATTACCGCTGCAGCGCTTCGGTCATATGAAGCGCGATACATGTTTTGGATCGTGACGGTCAGAGTTTCCACATTCAAAAGTGAGACCGCTCCAAAGTCGCTGATTGTGTAGAGTGCTGCCAGAAGTGCACCTGCGCTGATATGCCCCTTAACTTGCGGGAATACAACTCGTCTAAATGTTTGAGGGAGTGTTAATCCCAAAGAACGAGCAACCTCTATCTGCGAACTATCTACAGTTCGAAGTCCAGATAGCGTTGCCAAAATGACATAGGGCAGGGTTGTAATCGACAGGATAAAAGCTGCGGCAAAGAAACCTGAAAACTCTGGGATTAAAGCCACCCAGGTGTAGGTAAATACATAGGAAGGAATAGCCAAGGGAAGCACCGTTGGAATAAGGAGTAATCCTCTGAAGGGCAAGCGCACAAAGTGAAGCCCGCTCGCCATTAAAACGCCCATAACCACAGTTGTTATAACAACGCACAGAACTAGCGCCGATGTTGTTGCAAGAACTTCAATTGTTTTAGGACGGATAAGCAACTGTGCAATTTCATTGACCGGCTTTTGGCTGGCCCGGACAAGTAAGTAAACAAAGGGGATTAAGGCAAGTGCTGCAACAACCCCAACGGCACCATTGAGAACTCCACGCACAGCGCGTTGTTTACGCGCGTTGTGCGACAGTGCTACTCGGGTGCTATCGGGGAAGGTAGTTGGCATTGTTAAAGCAGGCCAACCTCAATAAGTAGATCCTGCGTTGCCTTGATGTTTTTCAATGCTGCCAAATCAACTGTTGGCGCACCAATTTGATCAAGTGCAGGAACATCAGCAGGAGCTGCAGCCCCAGGAATCAGTGAGTACTCATGTGTATCTGAAACAAATTTTGCCTGGCTTGCTGCAGAGGTGAAGAAGTTAATCAGATCTTCAGCAGCTGCAATCTTCTTACTTGATGCAAGAACTCCAGCACCTGACACATTGATCAAGTTTCCAAGATCTCCTGGTGCAAAAAATCCATTCTCTACATTGATCTGTCGACCAAGAGCTTCACTTACTTCCCAGATGTAGTAATGGTTAACTAAACCAATTGAGATTTCGCCCTTGTCGATAGCTTCAACAATGCCGCTGTTTTTTGCATAGATCTTTACACCATTAGCCTGCAACGCCTTGAGCCAGTCTTTCGCAAAATCTGAACCCTTGTTTTCAATGAGCGCAGTTAAGAAAGCCTGGAATGAGGCGTTAGTTGGTGCGATACCAATCTGGTTTTTGTACTCGATCTTGGTTAAATCTGTAACTGATATTGGCAGGGTCTTCACGCGATCTGGTGCATATGCAAAGACGCGAGCGCGACCTGTAACGCCAACCCAGTTACGGTTTGCAGCTACAAAGTTTGCCGGAATTGCAGCTGCGACCTGATCTGATAGCTGAGTGAATAAACCCGCCTCTGCTACTGCGCCAAGAGAACCGGCATCTTGTGAGAGAAATAGATCTGCGGGGGAGTTGCTGCCTTCTTCAAGAATCTGCGCTGCAAGCTCTGCTGAATCACCGTAACGGATATTCAGCGTGATGCCTGATTGGGTTTCCCATTGTGCAAAAAACGGAGCGATGAACTCTTCAGAGCGGCCTGAATAGATAGTTAGCTCGGTGATATCGGTTGCTTGTTCATCACTTGATGAACACCCTGTCAGGATGGTTGCGAAAAGGGCAACAACAACTGTTATTAGGGCAGATTTCTTAAAGAGGGACATCGCTCAACTTTCGGTAGATATCTATACCGAAAGACTCTAGAGGAGAGTTTGTAATTACGCAACATTAGTGTTGCGTAATTCATCACATTAGCGAACTGAGCGAAGGACCGCGGTGACCTTTCCAAGGATCTCGCAGTTGTCTCCATCGATTGGAGCGAAATCATCATTAGCTGGAAGCAGCCAAATATGCCCATTTTTACGGGAGAAGGTCTTAACGGTCGCTTCGCCATCAATCATCGCTGCAACGATTTCACCGTTATTGCAATCTTTTTGAGCGCGAATAACGACGTAATCGCCATCGCAGATAGCTGCATTAATCATTGATTCACCAACGACCTTCAACATAAAGAGATCGCCGCTGCCTACAAGTGATTCTGGAAGTGGGAAGGTCTCTTCCACTGATTGCTCTGCGGTGATTGGCCCACCGGCTGCGATGCGGCCTACAAGAGGGATGTAGCGGGTGGCATCAACTGGTGTTGAGTTCTCTGCTGTCTTCTCATCAGGCATCAAAACTTCTAGAGCGCGACCACGGGTTGGGTCGCGGCGGATAAAGCCCTTCTTTTCCAGGGCTTCTAGCTGGTACTTGACCGAAGCTGGGGATGTCAGGCCGGCGACGACACCGATCTCGCGCATTGAAGGGGGATAGCCATTGGTTTCAAGGGCATCCTTGATCGCGCCAAGGATCTTGAGCTGACGAGCGGTTAAGCCATGCTCACCTGCAGGGCCATCGGGAAGTTCGGATACTTTTGCCATAGGCAAAGAGTGACACAGCTTGGAGAAAAATTCAAACACCTGTTCGAAAAAATGTTGCATATGTCAGTGGTGGGGTGTTTAATTGTCGTATTCGAACAGTTGTTCGAATACCTTCCCCAAGGTAAGACAGCAGGAGACAAAGACATGAGCACATTAACAATCAATTCATTTGGTTCAACAACAAGTGGAAAAAGCATTGTAAACCAAGGCTTTTTGGTGACACAGCTGGCCAATCCGTCCGGTCGCTTGACGCGCCGTGGTCGACTTGCTCGCACATGTGTTGTTCTTTCGTTGACCGTCGTGATGGCAGCTGGCTTTGCTTCTCAGTCCGGGGCCGGACAGGTCGAGACAGGCACAGCGCCTTCATACGAGATCGTGGTTGTAGCCCCTGGAGAAACTCTGTGGTCTGTGGCTGCAGCGTATGCATCGGGGGATGTGCAGGGGCTGGTCAATGAGATCCGCGAGGTCAACAACCTCCAGGGCTTTGATCTACAGGCTGGTCAGAGGCTTCGAATCCCAACCGCTTAGACACGACACGCCGCTCAGGTGGCTTTCACCTACTCAACAGGCAGAGTCTCAAGAAATGCTTTATAGTTAACACAAGATGTAGGGGTCAAAGCGGTAAAAACTTCCATTACTAGTGGTTTTAGGGTAAGTTTTCTATTCCGCTTAAAAAAGCCCATTACACCCGAAGTGGTAAATATCGAGTATTGATTGGAGGACACGCCGAGATGAACTGCCCATTCTGTCGCAATGAAGATTCACGAGTTGTGGACTCCCGTCCCGTTGAAGATGGCACAGCAATTCGCCGTCGTCGCGAGTGCCCTCAATGTGGCCAGCGATTCTCAACTCAGGAGCTCTCACTTCTCAACATTATTAAGCGCAGCGGGGCGACAGAGCCTTTCAGCCGCGAGAAGGTGCTGGTTGGTGTTCGTAAAGCCTGCCAGGGACGTCCCGTTAATGAGGATGATTTAGTTTTGCTTGCTCAGCGGGTAGAAGAGTCCCTTCGCCGCACAGGTCAGGCAGAGATCGAAGCACAAGAGGTGGGCATGGCAATCCTTGCGCCACTTCGCGAGCTCGATGAGGTGGCCTACTTACGTTATGCCTCTGTGTACCGTAACTTTGCCTCCCTTGAAGATTTCGAAGGTGAGATCGCTCTTCTCCGCGCTCTGCCTTCAAGCAATTCCCCAATTGCTTCCGAATCAAATAACACAGAAAAAAGTAATACCGCACCACAAAAATTAAGAACTAACTAGAAGACGGGGAAATACATATGTCAGAGACGGTCATCAACCGACCAGCGAAAATCAAGGCCCACAACACTCTTAAGGGTAAGGGCTTGACGATCGAACGCATCTACACAAATGAAGGTGTGCACCCATACGATGAAGTGAAGTGGGAGCGCCGCGATGTGGTGCAGCAGAACTGGCGAACGGGCGAGACTGTTTTCGAACAACGCGGTGTTGA
>JBIKXW010000068.1:0-4177 GCA_044355565.1 Candidatus Planktophila sp.
GAGGCGTTTCAATCTGGAGTCCGAGAAGAGATTTATCGAAACCGCGACATCTTCATTTTGGGAACCGACCTCATTGAACGTGGTGGACACTTTGCTCAAGTAAAGGGAATTGCTCAAGAGTTTGGATTCCAACATGTAAAGGATTCTCCAATTTCTGAAGCTGCCATGGTTTCAGCCGGTTTAGGTGCGGCTATGTATGGTCTGCATCCAATTATTGACTTGAACTTTATTGACTTCTCTTTAGGCGCGATGGATGAAATCATCAATCAGGCCGCAAAGATTAGATTCATGTTTGGTCAACCTGTTCCGCTAGTTATCCGAGCAACATCTGGAACGGCACTTGGTGGAGCGCACCATTGCAACTCTCTGGAATCCTTGTTCGCACATACTGCAGGTCTCGCAGTTGCCGTTCCATCAAATGCATGGGATGTAAAGGGTTTGATTAAGACCGCTCTTCGTACACCAGATCCCGTCATCTTCTTGATGCACAAAAAGCTCAGCGGTGTGCGTGGAGAAATTGGTGATGAAAATACTTTAATTCCTTTCGGAAAGGCTCGTACCGTTAAGGAAGGAAAGCATGCAGCGATCATTACCTACGGATACACAGTTGTAACCGCTCAAAAGGCAGCTGCAGCACTGGCTTCAGAGGGTATCGATGTAGAAATCATTGATTTACGTACCCTTTACCCACTAGATACAGATGCGATTAACTCTGCAGTTCAAAGATTTGGACGTGTTGTAATCGCTGATGAAGCACCTATGTTTGGATCAATCACCGCTGAAATCGCTGCAACTGCAACGGAGGCTAATTTTGGATCTCTTAAGGGACCGATTGTTCGCATCGGAAGTGTTCGTGCGCCAATCAGTGCAAACCCCGGAATGTCCGAAGCAGCGATTCCGTCAGTTGATGCGATGATCGCGGCGGTAAAGAAAGTGGTGGCGTACTAATGTCCAACTTTGATGTAACCGGAAAGTTAGCGGTTGTTACCGGTGCAGCTGGTGGAATTGGTATGGCGGTGTGCCGTCAACTCGGTGGAGCTGGTGCGACAATCGCAATGGTTGATATCGATGAAAAAACTTTGGCTATCGGTAAAGCTGAATTAGATGCAAAGGGAATCAAGACACAAACTTTCTTAGGAAGCACCGCTGTTGAAGCTGATGTCATTCGAATCTACGGTGAGATTCATGCATCGATGGGTGTTCCAGATATTCTCATCAACAACGCTGCTCAAGGAATTCATACTCCTCCTCAAGATACAACTGTCGAGGAATGGGATCGAGTGATGAATACATCGCTCAAAGGTTACTTCTTGAATGCACGTGAGTTTTCTCGTTTAGTTCTAGCTGCTAAAAAGCCTGGTGCTGTGGTTAACATCAGTTCGATTGCAGGTAGTTCCGCAATTGGTCGCGGCAACTTCGCCTATAGCGTTTCAAAGGGTGGAGTTAATCAATTAACTAAAGAGTTAGCTATTGAATGGGCAACGGCAAAGATTCGTGTCAACGCGATTCAGCCATGTTCGGTCAACACCCCCGGATGGCGTCGCTGGGTTGAAACTGAGGGGGAAAAAGCCCGTATCTTGATGACCCGTCTGCTTGAAGGCATTCCACTTGGTCGCGTAGCAGAGCCAGAGGACATCGCTAATGCGGTTCACTTCCTGGCAAGTGATGCTGCGGCGATGATTACCGGAACGATCCTGCCTGTTGATGGTGGAAACCTCGCCTTTAACGCTGGCGGAAATTTGGGTCACTACTAAGCGGAAAGAGCCCTATGATTGTTGTAGACAAACAACAATCTAATTAGGTGGTGGCTATGGTTCAACGTCCGCTCTCCCTAGGTGTCGCAACTCGTCGCGTGTTAGCAGATGAGGTCACCGATGATTTACGTGATGCGATTGTTTCTCATGAGCTTGAGCCGGGTCGCAAATTAACTGAGGATGAGCTTGCTGCTCAACTGGGTGTTTCTCGCGGACCAGTGCGCGAAGCGCTGATGCGTTTAGAGCGCGAAGGGTTAGTTGTAATCGAACGTCACCGTGGTGCAACTATCGCATCATGGAATCGCCAAGATATTGAAGAGATTTACTCTTTGCGCGGAGCCCTTGAAGAGTTGGCTATTGAATGGGCTTGCAAGAACGCAACATCTGCAGATATCGCTGACATGGAAGATGTTCTCAAAGAGTACGCAGCCTTATCGGACAAGCAGCGCACACCTAAAGAGGTAAGTCGAATCGATTTAGATTTTCATAGTGCTCTGTTTAGAGCAGCGCACCACGAGCGGTTAAATCGTTCATGGGAGATCCTTCGTTCACAGATTCATACCTTTCTTGTTTACACCTGGTCTCAAGATGAGAGCATCAATAAAAAGTTTTTGCCGCATTGGTCTCCAGATCACGCAAAGCTTTTAGACATCATCAAGGAGAAAAAGGTCGACGGGGCGCATGAGGTGATTGATCAACATGTTGCACGTGGACTTGAGCGGGTTGTAACCCACTTCGCAGAGCAGCCAGTTAAGGCCAAAAAGTCCAAGTAATTAAGGCTTAGCAACCTTTGCAGCAAGCTCCTGGATAGATTGCCAAATCGAGGTTGAGATCTCGATGGATGCTTTGTTCTTGGCTCTTTGAGCGTTCTCTACCTCACCGGGCAGCAAAACTGGAGATTCAGGATTAGCTGCTGGAGATTTCTTGATCTGACCTGCAGCCTCATCAACATCATTGGTAAATGCATCCAGGCCAACGAAAAACTCAGGGTTAATAACAGTTAAAACCGCGCCATTTCCGCGTGAATACGAGGAGTTCATCGAAGGATGATTTCCAGATAGTGCGCCACCTAAAATCTCAATCAATAAACTCATGCAGTATCCCTTGTGACCACCAAATGGCAGCAAGGCGCCACCAGCATAAAACTCTTCCGGATCATTTGTAGCTTTTCCATCTTTAGTAATAATCAAACCTTCAGGGACTTTTTGTCCATTTGCGCGAGCGATACGTAACTTTCCTTCTGCGCTACCAGCGGTAGCAAAGTCGATGATGATGTCCTCGCTCGAAGTTGGAATTCCTGCAGCAAAGGGGTTTGTGCCAAAGACTCTCGTCCTTCCACCAAAGGGAGCAACTGCAGGATCTGCGTTACACCACATCATCGAGACTAAGTTTCTGCTGGACAATGTTTCAACGTACTCGCCTAGTCGACCAATGTGATTACATGAGCGAATCGCGATCGTTGCCGTTCCCAATGCGAGCGCTTTTTCTGTTGCAAGATCCACCGCGTTTTTACATGCGACCTGGCCCCAGCCCCATTGACCATCGATTAAAGCAACAGCTCCACGATCAGAAACAATTGTTGGTTGACCCGTTGGAATCACCCATCCGCGTTCAACAAAAGAGGTGTACTCGATTAGTCGAATAACTCCATGAGATGCATGCCCTGCCTCTTGCGCCTGCACCAATGAGTCAGCTACAGATAATGCATCATCAGGAGGAGTGCCTAAGTCGCGCAGGATTTGTGAACTCAGTGCGAGCATTTCATCCCGTTCTACATTTTGCATCTGCACCTGATCACCCATGATTACCCCTTGACCTTAGCGTGGAAATCGTTAACAATTAACAACTTGAGGGTAATAGGGAGCTCCCCGAAAATCAATACAGTCAGGAGATTTTTTCAGTGAAGGTCACCGCGATTGAAACAATCCGACTTGGCGAGTACCCCAGCATCTTGTTTGTGCAGGTGCATACAGATAGCGGTCTGATCGGCTTAGGCGAAAGTTGTGTAGGTGTCGAGGCGGTTGAAACATTTATTCACGAATCAGTTGCTCCTCGTCTTCTAGGTCAGGATCCACTTGAGATAAATAGAATTCATGAAATTTTGCACCAAGACTTTATTGGTTTTGCTGGGTCGGGTGTTGCTGTCCGTGCAGCATCAGCTATTGATTTTGCGCTGTGGGATTTATTGGGACAGGAAACAGGTAAAAGTCTGAACCAATTACTGGGCGGCAAGGTGCGCGACAAGATCCGCGCGTACAACACATGCGCAGGTTCTGGATATGCAAAGGGATCATCCAATATCGATAGAAATCGTAAGGCACAAATTGGAACACCTGATGCCACCGATTTTGAAGATCTCGTTGCATTTCTTAATGAGCCAGAACAGTTAGTTGCCAGCTTAAAAGCAATGGGCTTTACCGCGA
>JBIKXW010000069.1:0-4160 GCA_044355565.1 Candidatus Planktophila sp.
CACTTGAACCAATTCGCGGAGTAAGCGCTCGCGTTGTTCAAGCGATGGAAGCATCATTAACAGTTCCAACTGCAACATCTGTTCGCGCAATTCCTGCGAAGTTAATGATTGATAATCGAATTGTTATCAACAACCACTTAGCGCGCGGTCGCGGTGGAAAGGTCTCATTTACACACATCATTGCCTTTGCGATGATCAAGGCTGTTCGTGCGATGCCAGAGATGAATGCATTCTTTGGTGACCTCGATGGCAAGCCTGCAATTGGAAAGCCAGAACACATCAACCTCGGCGTTGCGATCGACTTGGCAAAGCCAGATGGTTCACGTCAACTTCTTGTTCCATCTGTAAAGGGTTGCGAGGATTTAGATTTTGGTCAGTTCTGGGCTGCATATGAAGCGATCATTAAGAAGGCTCGTTCTGGTGCATTAACCGTTGAAGATTTTGCTGGCACAACAATGTCGATCACCAACCCAGGAACAATCGGAACCGTTCACTCAGTTCCACGACTTGTTCAAGGCCAGGGCTTGATTTTGGGTGTCGGAGCGATGGATTACCCAGCTGAATTCCAGGGCGCAAGCGAGGAAACCCTCGTAAACATGGCTGTTAGCAAGGTAATTACCCTTACCAGCACATATGACCACCGCATTATTCAAGGCGCACAATCTGGAGATTTCCTGCGCCGCATGCACGAGTACTTGTTAGGTGCTGAAGATTTCTACGATGAGATCTTCTCTGCACTTCGAATTCCATACGAGCCAATTCGTTGGGCCAATGATTTTGCATTTACACGCGATGAAGAGATCAACAAGACAGCGCGCGTTCAGCAGTTAATTCAGGCGTACCGCACATTTGGTCACTTGATGGCAGATGTTGATCCACTTGAATATGTACAACGTTCACACCCAGATCTTGATGTAGTTACACACGGCTTAACTCTGTGGGATCTGGATCGTGAGTTTGCCACTGGTGGATTTGGTGGCAAGAAGTTTATGCCACTTCGTAAGATTCTTGGAATCCTTCGTGACTCGTATTGCCGTTCTGTTGGTGTTGAGTACATGTACATCCAAGATCCAAGGGAACGGGAATGGATTCAAAACAAGGTTGAGGTTGGCTACGCCAAACTTCCACGCGAAGAGCAACTTCGTGTATTGCGCAAGCTCAACAGCGCAGAATCATTTGAATCATTCCTTCACACAAAGTTTGTTGGACAAAAGCGTTTCTCTCTCGAAGGCGGCGAATCTGTAATTCCACTACTTGATGCTGTCGTCTCCGCAGCTGCAGAACGAGGATTAGATGAAGTGTGTATCGGTATGCCACACCGCGGTCGTTTGAATGTTCTTGCAAATGTTGCTGGAAAATCTGCAGGACAGATATTCCAAGAGTTCCAAGGCCATTACGCAGAGAACCAGGTTCAAGGTTCTGGCGATGTGAAGTACCACTTGGGTACATCAGGAGTATTTACCTCTGAAACCGGTGCACAAACCAAGATTTACTTAGCTGCAAACCCTTCACACCTTGAGGCTGTGAACCCAGTTCTTGAAGGAATTGTGCGTGCAAAGCAGGATCGACTCAATGTTAAAAACGCCTTCTCTGTAATGCCTATTTTGCTGCACGGAGATGCATCATTTGCTGGTCAGGGCGTAAACGCTGAAGTTCTTCAGCTTTCACAATTGGGCGGATACCGCACCGGCGGAACAGTTCATATTGTTATTAACAACCAAGTTGGTTTCACAACTTCACCTCATGCATCACGCACATCTCAGTACTCAACTGATTATGCGAAGATCATTCAGGCACCGGTGTTCCATGTAAATGGAGATGATCCAGAAGCATGTGTTCGTGTAGCTCGTTTGGCTTTTGAATATCGTCAAGAGTTCAACAAGGATGTTGTTATCGACATGATTTGTTACCGTCGTCGCGGTCACAATGAAGGTGATGAGCCAAGCTTCACTCAACCGTTGATGTACAAGTTAATTGATGCGAAGCGTTCAACTCGAACTCTTTATACCGAAGCACTTGTCGGTCGTGGAGATATCACTCCTGAAGAGGCTGAAGGAATCGCACGCGATTACCAGGAACAGCTCGAATCAATCTTTGCCGCAGTCAACAACATCGAGCCAGAGCATGATGAGAACTTCAAGGCTCCCGTTGCACCTGCTGCGCAAGAGATCAACACTGCAATCTCTGAAAATATTGCACGTGAAATCGCAGCAACACAGCTTGCTGTTCCAGAAGGATTTACTGTTCATCCGAAGTTGACTCCGCAGCTTGCAAAGCGTGTCGAATCCCTCAACGATGCAACAATCGATTGGTCAACCGGTGAAATGTTGGCATTTGGCTCGTTGCTACAAGAGGGTCACCCAATTCGTCTTGCTGGACAAGATGCACGTCGTGGAACCTTCTCAAACCGTCACGCGGTAATCGTTGATAAGGAAAATGGCAATGAGTGGACTCCGCTTCGCGCATTGATCAGCGATGAAAATCAATTTTTCGTTATTGACTCATTGCTCAGCGAATATGCAGCGATGGGCTTTGAATATGGCTACAGCCTTGAGCGTGAAGAAGCCTTAGTTCTATGGGAAGGCCAGTTCGGCGACTTTGCTAACGGTGCCCAGACAGTTGTCGATGAGTTCATATCTTCTGCATTGCAGAAGTGGGGCGAGCGTTCATCTGTAGTTCTTCTACTTCCTCATGGTTATGAAGGACAAGGGCCGGATCACTCTTCTGCACGTATTGAGCGTTACCTTCAGCTGTGCGCAGAGCAGAACATGACTGTTGCACAACCTGCTAGCCCGGCGAACTATTTCCACTTGCTACGTTGGCATGCAAAGAACCCTGCGCGACGTCCATTGATTGTTTTCACACCTAAGTCGATGCTTCGCCTCAAGGCTGCAGCATCTGCGCTCTCTGATTTCACAACCGGACACTTCCGTCCAGTTATCGGTGATGATTCAGTCCAGAATGCATCACGTGTGATCTTCTGTTCAGGAAAGATTTATCACGACCTCGTTGCAGAGCGTGCAAAGCTTGGCGAAACAGGTACAGCGATTGTTCGTGTTGAACTTCTCTACCCACTGCCAATTGATGAAATGGTTGCAGAAGCTAACAAGCATCCAAATGCAAACTTGCTATGGGTACAGGATGAACCTGCAAACCAAGGCCCATGGTCACACATCGCATTGCGCACATCTGACGCACATGGTGGTCATGGATTTGGGGATCGAATTCTTCGCCGTGTTTCGCGTCGCGCAACTGCATCTCCTGCAACTGGAAGCCATCACCTGCATGAGGATGAGCAAAAGGCTTTGTTGTTAGAAGCTTTTACTCGCTAAAAAAGTTTAGATAAAAAAGCCCTCGTTAATGCGGGGGCTTTTTATTTTCTTGTTGGGTTTTTGCGATACCTAAAGCGCACAACACCCACAACTTCATAGCTTGGAATCCATCCCCAGCTGCGTGAATCGGTACTTTCATCATTGTCGCCCTGAACCCAGAAATTACCGCCATGAGATTTCTGAAGGCGCTTTACTAAGAAGATACCTGGACGTTCTTCCCGTTCTACAACCACAACCTTGCCCAGAATCCGCTCGCCAACCAATGGTGGGATCCCACCATTAAACCAGGAAACCAGAAGCCAATCCCCATCCTTATAGGTAGGTGCCATCGATGATCCTGAGACCTTGACCGTGCCAAATTTGCTCACGGGCGGTAGTCTCGCACCATAAGCACGGCAATTCCATCTCACACATATCAAACACAAGTGCTTAATAGGGGAGAAGAAAATGTTTGCACCAAAGACAACTGTCTACGCACACTGCGATCTGCCATGTGGTGTTTATGACCCAGCACAGGCAAAGATCGAAGCGCTATCTGTAAAGGCATGCATGGAAAAGTACGCAGCTAACCCAGATGCCGATTTCCGTTCACGTTCAGTAGCGATCAAGGAAGAGCGTTCACACCAGGTTAAGGAGCACCTATGGGTGCTATGGACCGATTACTTCAAGGCTCCACATTTCGAGGCATACCCACAGCTGCACTCATTATTCAATGAGGCAACAAAGCTTGCAGGTGCTGCAGGTACAAAGGGAACTCAGGATGTTGCAGTTGCAGATTCATTGATCGCAAAGATCGATGAGATTGCTGAAATCTTCTGGGCAACCAAG
>JBIKXW010000038.1:0-12885 GCA_044355565.1 Candidatus Planktophila sp.
ATCTTTACTCCGGCTACAAAAGCTGAAATCGGCGATCACGATTTAAATATTGATTTTGAAGAAGCTACTTCTATTGTTGGGGCAGAGGATGCTGCCCAACTACGAGACTTAACAGTTAAGTTATATAACACCGCATCAGAGTTTGCTATCAGTCGCGGAATCATCGTCGCAGATACAAAGTTTGAGTTTGGCCGCTCTGATGCGGGCCAGATAATCCTAGGCGATGAGGCTCTCACCCCTGATTCTTCAAGGTTTTGGGAGGCCTCCACATGGAAGCCAGGCGGCGCGCAACCTTCATATGACAAACAGTTTCTACGTGATTACCTAGTATCCAGCGGATGGGATAGAAATAGCCCACCCCCTGAACTACCAGCTGAAATCGTAGAGAAGACAGCACAACGTTATGAAGAAGCATTTTTCCGAATCACCGGTAGCAAGTTCTAAAAGGGAGAAATACAAATGGCAAAGATCGTGGTTGATGTGATGTTGAAGCCCGAGATTCTTGATCCTCAAGGAAATGCTGTTGCATCCGCCTTGCCACGTCTTGGATTTAACTTTGCTCAATCTGTCCGCCAAGGAAAACGTTTTGAAATTGTGGTTGAGGGCGAACCAACACCGGCACAACTTGCTGAAGTAGAAAGAGCAGCTGAAGTATTGCTATCCAATCCAGTAATCGAGAACTACACAGTGAGAGTTGAAAAGTAATGCGCGTAGGAGTCATTACATTTCCAGGAACTCTGGATGATCGTGATGCTGCACGTGCAGTAATTGCAGGCGGTGCCGAGGCAATCTCACTTTGGCATGGAGACGCAGATCTCAAGAACGTAGATGCAGTTATCTTGCCTGGTGGATTTTCTTATGGTGATTACCTTCGCTGTGGAGCGATTTCACGATTTGCACCTGTTATGGAATTAGTCATTGAAGCCGCTAATAAAGGAATGCCGGTTCTTGGAATCTGTAATGGTTTCCAAGTCTTATGCGAATCTCACTTGCTGCCAGGTGCATTAACAAGAAACTCAGATTTGCATTTTTTGTGCCGCGATCAAGAGATTGAAATTATAAATAATCAAACTGCGTGGACAAGCTCCTTCAAGCAAGGGGAAAAGATAGTTATCCCATTAAAAAATGGAGAAGGCTCCTTTCAGTGCGATGACCAAACCCTTGCAATGCTGGAAGGCGAAGGCCGCGTTATCGCCCGTTATGTAGGCGAAAACCCCAACGGATCCCGTAATTTGATCGCTGGAATCAGCAACGCTAAGGGCAATGTTGTTGGTTTGATGCCTCATCCAGAGCACGCTATTGATGAGTTAACTGGCCCTACAGCTCAAGGTCTCGGATTCTTTACATCGATTTTGAATGCGGTGGTGAAGTAATGGCTTTAGATACCGTTGCAATCGCACAAACAACACCCGATAACTCGCAACCTTACGCAGAACTTGGCCTAAAGCCCGATGAGTACGCACGCATTAAGGAAATTCTGGGCCGTCGTCCAACATCATCTGAGCTGGCGATGTATTCGGTGATGTGGTCTGAGCACTGTTCATACAAATCATCAAAGGTTCACTTAAAGCAGTTTGGTGAAAAAGCACCAAAGTCAGATGCACTTTTAGTCGGTATCGGTGAAAATGCAGGTGTTGTCGATGTTGGACAGGGATATGCGGTAACTTTCAAAATTGAATCTCACAATCACCCATCATTTGTTGAGCCATATCAAGGAGCGGCAACCGGAGTTGGCGGAATTGTTCGTGACATCTTGACTATGGGAGCTCGCCCAATCGCGGTTATGGATCCATTGCGTTTTGGTCCTGCGGATGCACCTGATACTCGTCGCGTATTGCCGGGAATTGTTGCTGGAGTTGGTGGGTATGGAAACTGTTTGGGTCTACCAAATATTGGTGGTGAGGTTACCTTTGATGAAACTTATGCAGGCAATCCACTTGTAAATGCTCTGTGTGTTGGAGTTATGAAGCACAGCGATATTAAATTGGCTAAGGCAGCGGGTGCGGGCAATTTAGTGGTGTTGTACGGAGCAAAAACAGGTGGTGACGGAATCGGTGGAGTATCTGTACTTGCCTCTGAAACATTTGGTGCGGGTGGATCTACTAAACGTCCTAGCGTTCAGGTTGGAGACCCTTTTGTTGAGAAGGTTCTCATTGAGTGCTCACTAGAAATCTTTGCCGAAGATCTTGTTGTAGGCATCCAAGACCTTGGCGGAGCAGGCTTATCCTGCGCAACTAGCGAGTTAGCATCAGGTGGTTCTGGCGGCATGAAGGTGCAGCTAGACAAGGTTCCATTGCGCGATCCTTCGCTATCACCGGAAGAAATCTTGATGTCAGAGTCACAAGAACGCATGTGCGCAATTGTTGAGCCAAAGAACATCAACCGCTTCCTTGAAATCTGTAAGAAGTGGGATGTAACCGTTACCGTTATTGGTGAAGTTACCGATGGAAAACACCTTGAAATTACCTGGAATGGCGAGTTGATCGTTGATGTTCCACCTCGCACAGTGGCACATGATGGTCCTGTTTACAACCGTCCGCTGGCACAGCCTGATTACATCAATCAAGTGAATTCACAAACAGTTAATGTTCCAATTCCTGTATCAGCAGCAGAAATTAAAGCTGCGGTTTTAAAACTGGCTGCAGCGCCAAACCTTGCAGATAAGTCTTGGGTTACATCTCAGTATGACAAGTATGTTCAAGGAAATACTATTCAATCTCAACCTGATGATTCAGGAATGATTCGAATAGATGAAAAAACAAATCTTGGTGTAGCAATCTCAACTGATGCAAATGCAAATTGGTCGTACTTGAACCCTTATCAAGGTGCAAAGTTGGCCCTTGCAGAGGCGGCGCGAAATATCGCTACAGCGGGTGCACGACCTCTTGCCGTAACAAACTGTCTAAACTTTGGTTCCCCCGAAGATCCAGGCGTGATGTGGCAGTTTGCCGAGTCGGTTCGCGGATTAGCTGATGGTTGCCTAGAGATGGGTCTGCCTGTAACTGGTGGAAATGTCTCTTTCTATAATCAAACCGGCGAAGTTGCTATTTTGCCGACACCAATCATTGGTGTACTTGGTGTTATCCAGGATGTGCGCACACGAACTCCAATGAGTTTTACAACTGCAGGATTAGATCTGTACTTACTTGGTGAAACACATGAAGATTTAGCAGGCAGCGAGTGGGCCTTCTTACATAACCAGCGTGTTGGGCAATCCCCAAATGCTGATTTACAGCGTGAAATGCGCCTTATTGAGCTACTTCTTGAAGGTAATTCATTCTTTGCGGCAGCCCATGATTTAAGCCAAGGCGGTTTATCTGCTGGATTAACTGAGATGGTTTTGCGTCATAAAGTTGGCGCAACGGTGGTAATTGAAAATCCTGGAGTTGTATTGCTAAGCGAAACTCCTGGCCGCGTAATAGTCGCAATTGAACCTGCTCATACCTCAAAGCTAGAAGGTTTAGCGATCAAGAATGCGATTGAGATAAACAAACTTGGCACAACTGGGGGAGACTCATTAACAATTAATGATGCAGTAATTTCCTTACAAGAGCTATCAATCGCTCATACATCAACATTTCCACGGTTGTTTGGATAAGTGGATGCGCGATCCTCAGATACTTGAACAGGTTAAGAGCACTCTTGCGCTTCTAACAACTAAAGCTCCTGGACGTGCAATAGAGGTTCGAGTTCCACCGTATGCTGCAGTTCAATGTGGCGAGGGTCCAACACATACACGTGGAACCCCACCAAACACAGTTGAAATGGATGCACAAACTTGGTTAGCGCTTGCGGATGGCCAATTGTCATGGGCACAAGCATTAGATGATGGAAAGATCGCAGCTTCTGGTGTGCGTGCAGATTTATCCCAGTATCTACCGCTAGGAGCACAATCATGAGACGTCCTGATGGATTACTCAACCACAATGTTCTAGGTGAAGATAAAGGTCCACAGGATGCATGTGGAGTTTTTGGTGTGTGGGCACCTGGTGAAGAGGTTGCAAAGTTAACCTTCTATGGTCTTTATGCCCTGCAACATCGAGGTACAGAGTCAGCTGGAATTGCAACGAGTGATGGGGAAAGAATTCTTGTCTACAAAGATATGGGACTTGTTTCTCAGGTATTTACCGAAGGTGATCTTGCAACCCTTAAGGGAAATCTAGCGATCGGCCATTGCAGATATAGCACCACCGGCTCAAGTACATGGGTCAACGCTCAACCAACCCTGCGCCCAACTAAGTACGGAACGCTGGCTTTAGCCCACAACGGCAATCTCACCAATACAGGGGATTTAGCTGAACTTGTTCAAAAATTAGAAGCAACATACACGCGCGGTGCAACAACCGACACTGAAATTATGACTGCACTTATCGCACTTCAGGATTCAAAAAATGTAGAGGCCAGTGCACTTACAGTTTTGCCTCAACTCGAAGGTGCTTTCTCATTGGTGTTTATGGATGAACACACCTTGTATGCGGCTCGTGACCGGCATGGTGTTCGCCCATTGGTTCTTGGAAAGTTAGAAACTGGCTGGGTAGTTGCATCTGAAAGTGCTGGTTTAGATATTGTTGGCGCTGCTTTTGTTCGAGAGATTGAGCCTGGCGAATTTATCTCTATTGATGCACAAGGTGTCCGTTCTCAACGTTGGGCAGAGGCTCAACCAAAGGGATGTCTCTTTGAATATGTCTACTTGGCTCGACCAGATACAACTATTGCTGGAAGTGGAATCCATAAATCTCGTGTAGCTATTGGTGCGCAACTAGCCAAGGAACAACCAGCCGATGCAGATCTTGTAATTCCCGTTCCTGAATCTGGAACTCCAGCTGCGATTGGTTATGCAAAAGAGTCAGGCATTCCCTTTGGAATGGGTCTTGTCAAGAACTCGTACGTCGGACGAACATTTATTCAACCTTCACAGACTATTCGCCAGCTGGGTATACGCCTGAAACTCAATCCACTACGTGAAATTATTGAGGGCAAGAGAATTGTTGTGGTTGATGACTCTATTGTTCGTGGCAATACTCAACGGGCAATTGTTCGCATGTTGCGCGAGGCTGGTGCCCGCGAGATTCATGTGCGTATTTCATCCCCACCCGTTAAATGGCCTTGTTATTATGGTATTGATTTTGCGTCACGAGCAGAGCTAATTGCTAATGGCTTAGATGTTGAGGAGATTCGACGATCAATCGGTGCAGATTCTTTGGGGTATGTATCGCTTGAAGGCCTAATTTCCTCTACCGAAGTGCCCTCAGAAAGGCTATGTTCTGCTTGTTTTACAGGGGAGTATCCAATTCGCATCCCAGAAGATTTATCTGAAGGAAAGATGCGTTTAGAAATTACGGAAGTGCAGGGTCACTAATGGCTACATATAAAGATGCTGGCGTTGATATTGATGCAGGAGACCGAGCTGTCGAATTAATGAAAGCATCGATTGCTAAGGCTTCACGTCCGGAGGTCATGGGTGGCATCGGGGGATTTGCAGGATTGTTTGATGCAAGCAAGTTAAAGACTATGAAGCAGCCCTTGCTTGCAACATCAACTGATGGAGTGGGAACAAAAACAGAGATTGCGCGCGCTCTTGGTAAGTACGACACTATCGGCGAAGATCTCGTTGCAATGGTTGTTGATGATTTGGTTGTATGTGGAGCCGAACCATTATTTATGACAGATTACATCGCGGTTGGAAAAGTGATTCCAGAAAATATTGCAGATATCGTTGCCGGTATTGCTCGTGGATGCGCAAAAGCAAACACCGCGTTGATTGGTGGAGAAACAGCAGAGCATCCCGGTTTACTAGATGATGACGAGTTTGATGTTGCCGGAGCAGCAACCGGTGTTGTAGATGCTGATCGCCAACTCGGTGCACACCGCGTCAAGGCTGGTGATGTGATTATTGGAATGCCATCTAGCGGATTTCATGCCAATGGATATTCACTCGTTCGTCACATTATTAAAACGGCAGGTTTAAGTTTGTTTGCCAATGTCAGTGAGTACGGTAAGACATCAGGAGAAGTGTTTTTAACTCCAACTGAGATTTACACCCTTGATTGTTTAGCGCTAATCAAGGCGATGCCAGAACATCTGCACGCTTTTTCTCACATCACAGGCGGAGGTATCGCCGAGAATACAGCGCGCGTAATTCCAGATCACCTTACAGCTACCTATGATCGTTCAACATGGTCATTACCTGTTGAGATGGAGTTTATGGCCAAGATGGGCGGAGTTCCTCAGGCCGATATTGAGCGCACATGGAACTGTGGCATTGGCATGAGCGCAATCGTGGATCCCTCAGTTGCCGATCTAGCGCTCCGATCCTTGGCCGCTCGGGGCATGAAAGCCTGGGTTGCAGGGGTGGTTTCTGAGCGTGCAGGCTCAGATCCACGCTCAACTTTGGAGGGCGGGTACAAGGCGCGATAACCTACCTCCCTGACGCACAGCAATTAGTGAAGGAGGTCGCCCATGGGTCGCGGCCGCGCAAAAGCAAAGCAAACTAAAGTTGCACGTGATTTGAAGTACAACGCGCAAGATATGGATTTAGATCGTCTCGCAAAAGAACTTCATGGCGAGATTGATACAACCTCACGCAAGGATGATGATGATCCATTTGCTGAGGGCAACTACATTCCACGTGCGTGAGACCTACACCCTACGTAGCGTCGCTTCGAATCTACGAACCTCTTTCAGCATTTGAAGCTGCTGACCGTTTGCGTTGGCAGAATGTAGAGATCGATCCATTCTCTTTCAATAAAGAAGAAGAGTTAGCGATGCATCGCGTTGTACAACCTGAGCCACCAGCAGGTCGACCAGATGGTGTCCACATTCTTGAACGTGATGGCGTTCGATTCGTTTCACCGTGGGCAACAGCAACACGTTGTTGGGCGGCACTTGATAACTTTAAGGACTCACTTCCAAGCACAGTTGTTCCGTACTTTGTATCACCAGCCATGGAAGAGGTAATCACTGCTGGAGTTGATCTGCTCGACGACAAAGTCCCACATATTTTAAATGAGACTTGGATTATTCCACCGCGTTGGTTCATTTTGTTTTCACCCGAAGAACGTACTCGTGGAACAGATGGAGATGGTTTATATTCACGTGCATTAACAAGTATTGCTCATGCAAAACAACGATGTGATGGTGCGCATGATGCTGTTGTCAATGCATTTGGAGAAGGTCCAGTCGAACAAGAGTTAGAAAATCTACTTGCTTGGCTAGAAATGTTTCACCCAGAATCATTAGTCGAACTTGATTACGGTGGCTTGGCCAACTATATGGATAAGGCTTTACGTGATTCCGGTGAAGAAGGTCTTGAATCTGATTCCTCAATTGAAGATGTTACTTACTCTGTTGCAGGTCTTTCAGCTTCAGATGGAATGATGGCGGGAGTTGGATATCAGCGATTGATGTCCCGTTGGCGCTTAGTGCAGGCCTTTGAGCAAGCTTCGTAGGTATTGCCACCCGCTTAATTAATCGCAATACTTCACCCATATACGCGCAATTAACTAACTAAAGGAGTCGCTATGAACCGCATCCCAGATGCTGAAGTTCTTTTGACCCCTAAAGAGGTGGCGCAACGTTTCCATGTAAATCCAAAGACGGTTACACGCTGGGCAAAAGCTGGAAAGTTAACAGCGATCCGCACATTGGGCGGGCATCGTCGTTATCGCGAATCTGAGGTTCTTGAGAGATTGCGCGAATACAAGGAATCAAGCTCTTAGCAGTAGGATTAACTCATGACCGATAAGAATGATGATATGAAAGCAAGAATGCTTGCTGCACTGGAAGCTAAAAAGAACAAGCCAGGTGCACCGGGTACACAAAACCATTCTGAAACTGGGTCAAAGATTCGTGGCGGACAACGCAGCGGTGGCGCACCACAAGTACAGCGCAAAGCTGGACCGTCAGGTTCTGGCTCTGCTGGCTAAGCAGTCAAAGAACTTTTATCTCAGGGAAGGTTCTACTGAGTCAGTACTACAGTAGTTCGTCCGGCAACTTTGAGGGTGTCACCAGTTACTTTACGAATTACTGATACTCCTGCTTTTCCATTATCAACCAGAACAGACCATGAGCCACCCTTTGGAAGCGAAATGCTCTGTTCACCCACATTGGCGTTATGGATTACAACAATTGTCGCAGCCTTATCTTTGACTGCGGCACCATTTAGTGTGTAAACAATTGTTCCATCAGGTGAATTTGAGAACTTTAGATTTGATTTAACTTGCTCAGTCGTTGTCATTCTAAAGGCAGGATGTGCTTTTCTCAAAGCAATTAGGCCCTTGTAGTAATTAACTGTAACCATATTGGATTTTCTAGTGTCCCACTTTAGAGAGTTGATGGCATCGCTAGATTTGTAACTATTGGTGTCACCATTCTTTGATCGCAAGAACTCTTGCCCCGCCTGCATGAATGGAAGGCCTTGTGACAAGAAAGCGATTGAAGTTGAGAACTGTGAAAGCTGTGCAATATCTGAAGGCTTTGCATCCTTTACGCTGGCCTTGATCTTGTCTACCAAGGTCATGTTGTCATGTGACTCCACATAATTTACAGATTGACCAGGATAAGAGGTGACCCACTTTGTAGAAATACTTGTTGAGTAGTCCACATTGCCAACAATTCCAGCCATAACATCATTTCTCGAGCCAGGTTTTCCAGTCGCAAATCCGGTATCAGCTGAATCAAATACTGAACCTTTAACGCCATCTCTAATTTGATCATTGAAATGTGAGACTCGATTCAATTTTTGAATATTCAATTGGTTTGCTCGTTGGTTTGCCGGCAAAGTGCCCATGTTCCATCCTTCACCGATTACTAGAATCGTAGGATCTATCTTGTTGAGCGCCGTTGTAATCTCATTAATGGTTTTGATATCCATTAATCCCATGAGATCAAATCTGAAGCCATCCATTTTGTATTCATTTGCCCAGTACTTGACCGAGTCAACGATGAATTTCCGGACCATAGGGCGTTCTGAGGCAACATCGTTACCGCAGCCACTACCGCTTGTGAGATTTCCATTGTCATCACGACGAAAGAAGTAGTTAGGAACGATTAAGTTTTGACTAAATGAACTGGCGTTTGAGACATGGTTATAAACCGCATCCATGTTAACGCGCAAACCTTGCTTGTTCAGAGCCAAGATCGCACTCTTAAGCTCTGTGATTCGAAGCTTAGGATTTGTTGGATCTACGCTGTATGAACCTTCTGGCACGTTGTAATTTTGTGGATCATAACCCCAGTTAAATGTGGGGTTGTTCTCATCTACAGTGGCGAAATCAAAGATAGGTAGTAACTCAACATGCGTTACCCCGAGATCTTTAATTGCTGCGACGCCTGTTTTTTGTCCATTATGCGAAGTGTTTGTATTTGTAAAAGCAACATATTTACCTTTTTGTGCGGCTGGATACCCACTTGATGCATCCATCGATAGGTCTCGCACATGAAGTTCATAGATGATTGCATCTGTTGGCTTTCCACTAAAACGTGGCTTAGCCATACCCCAACCCTTTGGGTTAGTCGTACTTAAATCAACAATAACGCCACGTAATCCATTGACTGTCGTAGCTCTTACATAGGGATCTACAGCCTCATTATTGAATCCATTAACTTGGACACGATAATTAAATACGGTTCCATCCTGGTCACCCTTTAATGTGGCAACCCAGGTTCCTTTGACATCGTATTTCATCGGAGTCAATTTTCCTGATGAGTATGGTGAGTTGCTCTCCTTATAAGTAACTACATTTACTGCTGTAGCGGTTGGAGCCCAAACTCGTAAAGTTGTAGCTTTCTTTGTGTAGGTAACTCCCAAGTCATTTCCCGTGTAAGTAAATTTCGAGATAAACTCAGGTGAGTCATACAGCGCTATTTGGTCGAGAACTGGGTTCTTTGCGACCGGCGCAGTTGGGATTGAGAAGTGAATGGTTGGGTCTCCTTGTCGCAGCCAAATCTCCACATTTCCATCATCTGGAATCTGATTTATGAATCGATCTTCGCCAATGTCTTTTGATTCCCAGCTGCCTTTACGGACAATAATTCCGATGCTTTCAAACTTATCCATCCCATCAATTTGAACTTTTGCTATCTTTCCAAAATCATCCTGCGATGTGAAGTTCACTCCATTGCTATCGACATCAACATCCCCTGGAGCAGAGATATTTTTCCAAAGCCAAAGATTCCAATTTTGGTAATCCCCACCCGGTCGCTGATAGTGCACCGTCAAATTAACGGTTGTTGGAACACCTGAAGCGATCGCAGGGAAGGTAAAGACAAGGGCTGCGATTAGGGCGAGAACTACCTGGAACTTCTTGGCAAGAGTGTTGATTTTCATGGGGTAAATCTACCCCGCGAAAATGCAATTCAGTAGTTAGGCCAGCCCTCGGCGCTTTAACAATGGCTCGATCTTGGAGTCACGACCGCGGAAGTTGCGGAACATCTGCATGGAGTCAATTGATCCACCGCGACCAAGAAGTGTGTTCTTGAAATGCTCCCCATTTTCCCGCTTTAAGCCACCGTTTTCCTTGAACCAATCAACGGTATCTGCATCCAAAACTTCAGACCAGATGTAGCCGTAATACCCTGATGAATATCCACCAGCGAAGATATGGCTGAAATACGTCGAGCGATAACGAGTTGGAACTGGTGCAAAATCAAGTCCGTAATCTTTAATCGCTAGGGCTTCAAAGGCCTCAACATCGGTGACCTTTGCTGCCTCCTCTGTGTTTAGTGAGTGCCATGCTAGATCTAAGATCGCTGCAGCTAGATAACTCGTTGTCGCATGCCCTTCATTAAAGGTGCTTGCAGCGTTGAGACTATCAATCCACTCTTGTGGCAACTTCTCACCTGTTTCAAAATGGCGCGCATAGTTTTCAACTACCTCTGGCCACAAGATCCACATCTCATTAACCTGTGATGGGAACTCAACAAAGTCACGTTGAACACTTGTTCCTGAAACGCGCGGGTACTTCACCTGTGACAAGAAGCCGTGGATAGCGTGACCAAACTCGTGGAACAAGGTTGTTGTCTCGGCATATGTGAGCAATGTTGGCTTGCCAGTTGGCGGTTTTGGAATGTTTAAGTTATTTACAACGACAGGCAGCTGATCAAATAGGAAGTTTTGGTCAACCAAGCTATTCATCCAAGCGCCACCACGCTTTGAATCGCGCGTGTAGAAATCTCCGATGAAGAGACCAACCTTTGACCCATCCTCATTATTTACTTCAAATGCTCGCGCCTCTGGATGATATGTAACTAGATCCGGACGTTCCTTAAATGTAATTCCAAATAGTTTGTTTGCAGCGTAGAAAACACCATCATGCAACACACGTTCTAACTCGAAGTATGGGCGCATCTTTGTTGTATCAATGTTGTACTTTTCTAAGCGCACCTTTTCGGTATAGAAACCCCAGTCCCAGCTTTCAATATCTGTTCCAGCTGATTTCTTCAGATCATCCGCTTCTGTTTTGGCGTTGCGAACCGCTGCCGGAGCAATCTTTCGAAGCATCGCGTGAACATTGTCTGGATGCTCTGCGGTTTGAACAGCAATGACATGCTCGGCGTGTGTTTCCTTGCCAAACAATTTAGCTCGCTCTGCACGCAGCTTTACCATCTTGAGAAGTACAGGTTTATTATCGTTGTCATTGGAACGATTGGCTTTAAGAAGTGAAGCTTCCATGATCTTCTTGCGAAGTTCGCGATTAGTTAGTGAATCTAATACAGGGTTACCTGTGAAGTTGACCATGCCGATAAGCCACTTGCCATCATGTCCGCGGTCCTTTGCAGCCGCAGCGGCAGCGGCAATTTCATTCTCGCTTAAGCCATCAAGTTCTTCTACCGACTCGACCAAAATAGCGAGATCATTGGTATCTGCCAAAACATTTTTTGAAAATTGTGTTTCAAGTGATGAGAGCTCTTCATTGAGTTGCTTAAGGCGTTCGCGCTGAGCCTCTGTCAGGTGTGCACCTTCATGGATTAAATCTTTGTAGTAACGCTCAAGCAACCAAGCATCTTCAGTGTTGAGCCCAATGGACTCTCGGGCATCGTAGAGATCCTTGATTCGCTTAAAGAGCACGGGATTCAAGGCGATGGCATCTTGATGAGCAGCTAACTTTGGCGCAATCTCTTCTTCGATCGTGTCGAGTGCATCATTGGTATCGCTTGATGACTTGTTATAGAAAACACGCAGCATTCGACCTAAGTACTGACCACTTTTTTCGAGAGCAACGATTGTGTTCTCAAATGTTGCAGCACCAGGAGTATCAAGAATCGCCTGAACTTCTGCTAATTGTTCCGCACAGCCTTCATAGAACGCTGGCAGATAGTGCTCCTCTTTAATCTGAGCAAATGGTGGCAGCTCGTATTCAAGGGTGCTTCTTTGGGCAAATGGGTTCGCGTTAGTCATAACGCGAAACCTATCAATTAAAGGAAGTTTTAACGAGGGCGGCGGCGACGTTGACTTGAGTTAGGACGTGGGCGCTTTCCACCACTACGCACTGACTTTTCAACGATTGGCACGATGTAAGGAATACCTGATGGCTCCTGTGCACCCGTAATCTTCATCAACTCAGTGCTCAATGGTGTGACCCCAACAAACTTAGGGGTTACTCCTGCACGCTGTGTTAGCCCACCAATCGACTTTTGCTGACGAGTGGTCGCAAGTGTTACAACAGTTCCAGCCTCACCCGCACGAGCAGTACGACCTGCACGGTGTAGGTAATCCTTGTGATCTGTTGGTGCATCAACATGCACAACAAGTGAAATTCCATCTACGTGGATACCGCGAGCTGCAACATCTGTTGCAACTAGTGCAGCGTTTGGTGTCTCCTTAAAGAGCGCCAAAGTACGTGTACGAACCGCTTGTGACTTTCCGCCGTGCAATGCACCAACAGG
>JBIKXW010000039.1:0-12880 GCA_044355565.1 Candidatus Planktophila sp.
GTCATCGGATTACAGGGACAGGTGTTAAATGCGGTGTTGCACCGTGCAGCAATTGCTGCAGGAATTACCGTTTCACGTGCTGGTGCTCAACCTCCACGACTGCACGAACTAGTAGAAGCGTTGGATGCCTAATGCAATTTATTGATGATGCAGAGTTTCAGATCGCAATTGATGATGACAATGGTGCACGAATTACTTCGCTGAAATGGCGCGAGAATGAGTTCACAGTTCCATTTCGTGGACAGGTGCACGCATCGGGTTGGTACTCGATGGCACCATGGGCGGGAAGAATCAAAGAGGGTTTGATTACAAATAGCGCGGGACAACAGATTCAACTGCCAGCAACGATTGACCCACCACATGCCATTCATGGATTTGGAGTGATTTCATCATGGCAGGAGATCGGACCAGGTCGTTCATTGTTACATCTGCCATCTCCTTACGGTGATGCAACAGTTGAACAAAAAATTGAAGTTTTAGATGATGCGATTCGTTGGTCTCTGGAGTACGAACCCAATGGTTGCGATCTTCCAGCTTGGTTAGGTTTTCATCCATGGTTTGCACGAGATCTAGAACGTGGTGGCAGCGCAGAGATTGAGTTTGATGCAACGGAGATGTTGATACGCGGCAGCGATGGGATTCCAACGGGAAAGCGAAGCGCACCAACACCACCACCTTGGGATGATGCATTTACCGGCATAAAAGGCACCCCCGCTGTCGTTTGGGAGGATGTTGCCCGTATTTCTATTGAATGTGATGCGCCGTGGTGGGTTGTTTATAGCGAAGACTCTGATGGGGTATGTATCGAGCCACAAACCGCACCACCAGATGCGCAAAACTTAGGTATTAGTGGCGAGAACTACATCGAAGCTTTGTTTGTTTTTGAATCTCTTGAATAGACTGGCTCAATGATTAATCGCGACCGTTTAGCACAGCTACGCAAAATTGAGGATGAGCGCTTTTTAGCCTTGCACCCAAAGAGTGGTGAGATGTTTAAGGCTGGACAGAAAAACATGCCAGGTGGAGTTCCAATGTCCTGGATGGCAAAGTGGCCAGGTGCATATCCGGTGTTTGTGCAAGAGGCTAAAGGTGCGCGCTTTACCGATGTAGATGGAAACACATACATTGATTTTTGCTTAGGTGATACAGGATCAATGACCGGCCACTCACCAGATGCAACGGTTGCTGCGATCCGCGAACAAGCCGGTAAAGGAATTACCGCCATGCTTCCAACAGCAGATGCTGCGATTGTGTCAGCCGAGCTTTCTCGCCGTTTTGGTTTACCGCTATGGCAGTTCACTGTCTCAGCAACTGATGCAAACCGACATGTAATTCGCTATAGCCGCATGATTACTGGCCGTTCAAAGATCGTTGTAATCGATCGCTGTTACCACGGTTCTGTTGATGAAACATTTGCAACGTTGGATACAGCTGGAAACACAATTTCCCGTGAAGGAAATATCGGAGCACCGGTTGCTCTTGATCAAACTACGCGAGTTGTTGAATTCAATGACATTGCCGGTATGGAAAAGGCATTAGCTCATGGCGATGTAGCAGCGATTTTGATGGAGCCTGCGATGACAAATGTGGGCATTGTTTTACCGGAGGCTGGATATCTAGAAGCTGTACAGGAATTAGCAAAGAAATACAGCGTTATTTTGATTATCGATGAGACCCACACAATTTCCGTGGGTCCTGGTGGAATGACCGCCGATCGCGAATTAAACCCTGATTTTCTGACAATTGGTAAGGCAATAGGTGGTGGAATTCCAACTGGAACCTTTGGAATGACTCAAGCGATTGCAGATCGAATCAAATCTATGATCGAGTTAGAGATCATCGACACCGGTGGAGTCGGTGGAACCCTTGCGGGAAATGCACTGTCATTAGCTGCGATGCGCGCAACCTTGACCCAGGTTTTAACTCAAGAAAACTTTGATCGCATGATTGATTTAGGAACCCGTTGGTCTGATGGTGTCGATGCTGCAATCGATGAGTTTGATTTGCCATGGACCTGTAATCGTCTTGGCGCACGTGGTGAGTACATGTTTGGAAAGGTCGCACCAGTTACGGGTGCAGATGCCAACAACGCGGGAGATTTTGAATTAGAACAATTCATTCATCTACGTATGTTGAATGATGGATTCTTGATCACTCCATTCCACAATATGGCGCTGATGTGTCCAGAAACAACTGCAGAAGATGTCGATGCCCACACAAAGGCGTTTCATAAGATGTGCGGAGATTTAGTTAGTTCTCAGTAACAAAAAGCCACCTGCACTTTTGGGGCCCTTGATATCTTCCTATTCCCTTATGGTTCGCTTACGATGTGGGTGTGAAACGGCTACTAATTGCTTTCTTTGCAATGATATTGATTGCAGCTCCACTGACCGCCGTAGCCGCGGTCAAGGCTGGTGAACCATGTGCGAAAGCTGGAATCATCGAAATTGCGGATGGCAGAAAGTTTACGTGTGTAAAGTTTGGTAAAAAGTTTATTTGGAATAAAGGTGTTACCGTAAGAATCCGAACACCAACACCCACTCCAACACCTACACCAACACTGAATCCTGGACAACAAAAGGTTTCACGCATTACATATAGCGATCCGACCCTTGCGAGTTCCAAGATTGAACTTTGTAAGATAGAGCAACTCAACAACAGTTCTCCAACTGGGCCGCGAACTGGTTTCCCTGCATCCACCCCTGCATATGCAGCATCTGGAACAGTTAAGTGGGCCTTAGTCCCAATTGATTTTTCAGATTTTACGGGTGAAGCTAATTTCAGAGCTCGTATAGATGATCAAATGAGTTTAGCTTCTGAGTGGGCAGACATGACTAGCGGCGGAAAAGTAAAAATTGAATGGCAACTGCACCCGAACTGGATTCGACTTCCGGGTACTTCTAAAGATTACATAGTTCCCCAACTCGGAATTAATGATTTCCGGCAGCCCGAACAGGTTAGTTTCTGGGAACGAGCGATCAAAGAAGCGGATAAATTTGTAGATTTCAGAGGTATTCAAGCGGTTCACTTTATTTTGCCCAAGGGGCAAACTCTTGTTGTGAATGGAGTAAAGGCTGGAAATTGGCATTCCGCGGTGGCTGATTACGTCACAAATGAAGGTACTCGAATTGGCTTCTTCACTATTCCAGGTGAGTTTCAAGATTCAACAAATTATGGACGAACTTACTGGTCGTATTGGCTATACAACTACGTAGGAGGTTTAGGCACTCCAAAGTTTGGTGGAAGCAAAATTTCAACCCCATTTCATACCTTCTTAATCCAGGGCAGCACTGAAGGTGAACGTGAACTAGGCGGGTGGAATCGTTTTCTTCTGGGATGGCTTACTGACAATCAGGTGTACTGCCGACAAGCAAGTACTTTGAAAAGTGTTGAAATCACACTGGTACCGCTGGTTGACAACAAAACTAAGGGAATCAAGCTCGCCGTTATTCCATTATCGAACTCCCGTGCAATTATTCTTGAATCGCGTCGAGTTACTAAGTTTGCATGTACAACTTTCACAGAAAGAAATGGTGTCCTTGCATACTTATACGACGCTAAGTATGGAGCGATCGATGAATACTTTGAGGCGATTTCTCCTCCAGGAAGAGAGTTGGAGAGTTATTCATGTGCAGCAAGTCGAAGCAGCGATCCATTACTTCATGAAGGTGACAAGGTTACCTTCGAGGGAATCACAATCGAAATGTTAATTCATGGTGATTTTGATCGAGTAAAGATAACTCGGCCATAAAGATGAGTAATTTCTCACGCAGAATTTTTCTAATCCTCTTGGGTGCCCTGGCAACTAGTGGGGTGGCACAGAGTTCTGATGCTGCCAGCACAAAGAAACCAACACCAACGCCTACTCCCAAGAAAACTACCGTTAAGAAACCAACACCAACGCCGACTCCTAAGAAAACTATCGCTGCTCCTAAAAAGCCAACCCCTTCTCCAACGACAAAAAAACCAACACCCACACCTACTCCAACTCAAAGTAAGGTTGTTGAGGGGATCTACATTGCAAAGAGTTCAGATTTACCTATGCGCCAAACAAAGGTGTTTTTCCTTGTAGATTCATTTGGAATTTCAACTAGCTATTCATTGCTGCGGACATCAAATGGCATCTTTGCTTTTGAAACACGATGCACTCATGCCGGCGTGCCAACATCCTTAAGTGGAGGTCAACTGAAATGCCCTGCCCATGGATCAATTTTTAATCCAGAAACGGGAGAAGTTTTCCGTGGACCTGCTACAGAACCTTTAAAGAGATATCGAACTGTTGAAGCAAATGGCGAGATTCGAATAATTACGGCTTAATTGTGTAACCAGTAGGGCATTTTGGATTCTTTCCTGTCACCTTAATTGTTCGACCACCTTTAACGCAGGTAATTACCTTTTTGGTACTTGTTGGACGCACCTGAGTTGGTGAAGGTGATGGGGTTGCGGCAGCGGAAGCCACCACGGTAGGCGCTGGGGTTGGAAGTGCATCTTTGTCGTAATAGACACTACCTAATCCATCCATAACTCCCTTGGGAAAGTTTGCGGGAAGTGGAGTTTCAGAGAGATGCTTCATCACAGATAAAACTTCTGGACGGAAATTAGGGAAAATTTCAGCGGCACCCTTGACGCTCACGCCAGCTCTTCGAGTCAGAATTTCGGTAAGAAGACTTCTGTAATCCGCGGTGACAACAAGATCCCCATCCTTTAACTGTTTTTCATCAAGTCCTGGGAACCGTCCATGGATCTTTCCTCCATTGACGCCACCACCGGCAACAAACATGCTGGATCCCCATCCATGCTCAGTGCCATTTGATTCATTTCCGCTCACTCTTCTACCAAACTCGGTAACGGTCACAACAGTTACACGCGCCCAAAGGACTCCAAGATCTTCGCGGAAGGCTGCAATAGAGCCAGCAAGATCTCCGAGGTAGCCACTGAGCCAACCATTTTCAATGGAGCCCATGTTTCCATGCATATCCCAGTCGCCTTCAAACTCAACATCAACAGCACGTACACCGATTCCAGATTTTAATAATGCAGCAACATCTTTAAGCCGACGCCCGGTACCAGTGTTTGGATATGCAACAGTACTTTTCTGCGCGCTAGCTCGTGCAATTTCATCAAGTGCTTTAATCGTGGACTTGGCCTGTCCAGCCCAGGTATTGGTCCAGCGGCCATGAGTTTCATCAATGAAACCTGCAATATCTTCAGGACGAAATCCGTAGACACCTTCTAGTTTGAAATTATCAAGTCCATTTATATTAATTGGTGAACTCTTGCCACCAATTAATTGTTTTGTGGTTGAACCAATTCCAACTGATTGAACTACTGAACCGCTTCCTGTTACATCTAAGAAGCGAGCCATCCAACCAGAGCGCTTTTCCTTCTCGCCATATGCAGCGTATGCAACATCTGCAATCTCTTCAAAGTGGCTACGAGAGTGAGTTGGTGCGCCAACTGTATTGATAATCGCTAACTCTTTTGCTTCCCATAAAGGCAATAACCGCTTCAATGATGGATGGAATCCAAAATCTCGATCAATCGGCAGCAAAGCAGAGTTAGGGATGTATACCTGGCTTCGAACTTTTCTCATTAAGTTTTCATCTGTTGGTACAACCGCACTAAGTCCATCAAAGCCACCCCGCAGAATTAGGGTAATAACTACATCTGGAACCTCTGTCGTTGAAGCCGCAAATGAATATCGGACACCAGTGGCTGAAAGGATGGTCATTCCGCCAAACAGCGTCATTCCCTGCAGAAATTGGCGCCGATTAAACCCTTCTCTACCTTCAGGGCAAAGCCTTATAGCTTCTTCTGAGTTCATCGCAGACTCCAAACAGGTAGCTGAAATACCAAGCGAACAATTAGCTGAGTAATTTCTTTGGAAGATGTATCAAAACTTGGAGTTGCTCCAAATGCTTTTGTGACCGCATTCTTAATTGACTTACGATCTGCACTTCCTAATTCAGTCAAGAGTATTTTTCGCGCAATTTGATCTATGTGCGAGTCTAAGTCTCTGCTACTTACCGGAAACCGTTTGTCTAATTGTGGCTTTTCCCAAGAACCGCCATTTAAAAAATTCCCGTATGTATTCCAACGTAAGAGTTGTGAATTGGAATTCACCCAACTGGTTGCCACATCTGGATACCCATCTGGAAATAACCAACCCAATGGAATGTGCCCCAATTTACTTAAATCTGTTTGCACAATGGGAGAGATGAATGCGAAGTCCCTAGTCAGACCTTTCCAAACTCCAAGGCTAGAAAAATTCGGCCAGACATCAAGTGCGCGGGCGACAGAGACATAATCTTCACCAGGTCGCTTCAACTTTGTGCCTATGGCTGCTTCAAAATCTGGATGGTGATAGACGGCGCGCAAAACTGTTTTTATGTCGCCTTTTGAATTGGTGAAAGTCGCGCCTATTTCATCAATAAACTTTTGAGATGGAACATCCTCAACAAAACGTCGGCCCAGCTTTAGAGCAATTGCTTTACCTGTTTCAGGGTGCGCTGCGAGATATCCCAGAAGTGATTGAATCGCAGGGAGCACCTCAGCGACTGAATTGACCGTTCTTTGCCACCCCATGACTTTGAAGGTTCCAAAGTTTTGCCGCTCCGTATGAATCATTACATCAAATGGTGGAACATCAGTGAATGTGTGGCTCGGATCCAACCTAGGCCTTCCTCCACGACCGTAATAGCGTTCAGGGAGTTTGGTGCGTAAGCCAGAGAATAATCTAGCGATATCAATCAGATCTGCTTGGGTGTAGCCAGCTTTAGGGGTAACTGTATGTAACTCTAGTAATTCTCTTCCATAATTCTCATTTGGAAGTTCTTTTGTGCTGATCTCGCCATCCAAATAAACAACCATCGCAGGATGAATTGCCGAAAGCTGAAGCATTTCTTCAAAATTACCTAAAGCATGATCACGAATAACAGATTTATTCCATGAATTCACGTGCCAATCGAGATGGCCATCCTTGAGTTCGTGACCAATTGTTGGAACATTCAAATGATTGTGCCAAAACTCAACCATCATTTCATAGACCTGACGGCTCGAATGTGTTTGTTGAATAACGGTATACAAATTTAATATCCGACTAGCCATCCAGTCAGAATCAAAAAATTGACCCTTGGCTTCATCCGCTTCAGCTTCTCCGATTGGCCACAGGTAATGAAGGTCTTTATGAACAAAAGTGAACATGTCATACTTAGAAAGAAATGCTTCCACCTGGGTGTTTGGGATGGAAAGATGATTCAGTTGCTTTTCAAACCAGTTATCGACTCCGATTTTGCGAACATCGGTGAGCAGTTGCTCGGTTGGTCCATAAGTAAACCTCTGGAGGATGTGTGTAACCAGATCCCTTGCAGGAGGGGTCGCACCCTCTACCCAAGTGGACTTCATGGCTCAAGGTTACTTCAGGGGTGTTTGAAAGACGAGAGTAGGCGGTCATGAAAACCGCAGTGACTAGTTAAAACCTAACGAGCCGTAGAGCTTCAGACCTTTTTCATTGTCAGCATCGACGTACAAGATGGCGTGCTTAAGCCCTTTGTTTGCAAGATAATTAATCGCCTCTACAGATAGCGCGCGGGCAATGCCCTTTCCTGCATGATCTGGGTGGGTGCCAACTACATACAGCTCACCCACTGGATCTTGGTTAATCAAATCCTGATGGATCTTAGTCCACACAAAGCCTTCAATATCACCGTTTTCAGTAGCTAAAAAGAAGCCCTGTGCATCAAACCAGGCTTCAGCCATTCGGTTATCGAGATCTTGCATCACCCAATTACCTTGGTCTGGATGGTGCGAAAAGATTAAATTGTTGAGATCTAGCCACCGTTGTTTATGGAGTGAGGGATCAAAAGTTTCGATTGTGTAATCGTGTTCTGCTTGTGGAAGTGAGTGTGAATCTAGATCGCGATGCAGTTTAAGTATGTGTCTCATTTTTAGGCATCAACGGTAAATCGGTAACCAACATTGCGAACTGTGCCAATGATGGCTTCAAACTCTGGACCTAACTTGGAACGAAGGCGTCGGATATGAACATCGACTGTGCGAGTTCCGCCGAAATAGTCGTAACCCCAGATTTCTTGTAGCAGCTGCGCTCTAGTGAAGACGCGACCTGGGTGTTGAGCTAAATACTTTAGAAGTTCAAACTCTTTAAAAGTTAAATCAAGAACATTTCCCTTAAGACGAGCGGTGTATGTGCTCTCATCAATAGTTACCTCGCCGCTGCGAATCTCGGCACTATGTGGATCTGCTGCGACCATTTCAATTGCGTGCTTACCAAGTGCGATTCGAATTCGGGCATCAACTTCGGCAGGGCCTGCTGTATCCAAAATGACATCATCAATTCCCCAGTCCGCATTAAATGCGGTGAGGCCACCTTCAGTAGTAATGGCAACAATTGGGCAACCAACACCAGTTGAGTTAAGTAGTTTGGTTAAGGATTTAACAGCTGGAAGATCACGACGTGCATCAATCATCAGAAGATCTGCATCGGGGGCATCAACTAGAACACTTGCTTCGGCAGGCAAAATTCGAACTTGATGCTGCAGTAAACCAAGTGCTGGAAGCACCTCTGCACTGGCACCAAGAGTGTTCGTAAGTAGCAGAACCTTCGCCATTGAGACAGACTACTCCCGTGGAATCCTTGCTCCCAATCGTGATCGTGCTGGCTTTGGCTAGCGCGTATGGCCTTTGGCATAAGCGAACCCGGGGCAAGATCGTGGTGAAGTCGGATAAGGGCTTGATCACTGCGGGCATGATCGGGAGCGAACTTGGCTCCAGGGCCACACTTTTGCAGTTCTCATCCGCCTTTTGCGGACCATGCAGAGCGACCAGATTATTGATTGAGGATGTCACCGCAAATATGGCCGATGTCGCCCATGTCGAAGTTGATGCGGAGGCGAACCTGGAGTTAGTGCGTACCTTGGATATTCGCAGCACCCCAACGACCCTGTTTCTTGATTCAGCTGGGCACGAGGTCGGCCGCGCGGTAGGTGCGCCGAAGCGTGATCAGGTAGTTAAAGCGATCGCTGCCATCGCTTAATGCGAATTGGTTGCAACTCGCACAACAGGCGCAACCTCTTTACTCTTAACCCATGTTGTTAGCAGCTACGAAGCGCCGTGTTATTGATTACGGCCGTATCTCTGCATCTTTGTGTCTTGCGTAATTGTTTCTTCATTTAACAATTATTCGCTCACTCACAAAGGATCAAAAATGACACAGGTATCAAATTCAGCAAAGGTTTCAACACTTATCGATGCGCGTGGCCCACGTTTTGGCGCAGCGATTACAACTGTAGTTTTGGCAGCAGCGCTCGCAACAAACAATGTCTGGTTCATTGTTGCGCAAGCGATTGTTTTTGCAGTTGGTGCATTCAAAGGACCTCAGTTCACTCCATATGCATTTATTTATAAAACTCTTGTAAAGCCACGACTTAAGAATGAGTTTGAAAAAGAGGATGTACGTCCACCACAGTTCGCACAAAGTGTTGGATTGCTATTTGCATTAGTTGCGATCGCGGGAGCGACATCTGGGTTGAATCTTCTCTTTTCAATCGCTGTTGCTGGTGCGCTAGGCGCGGCCTTCTTGAATGCCGCCTTTAAATTCTGCCTCGGATGCGAGATTTACCTCCTCTTACTTCGCGCACGTACAAAGTAAGGCAGTAGGCTTACCTCATGGTTGCCAAACATGAACTACATGAAAAGGGATTGCGCTTAACACCACAGCGCGAGCTAGTTCTATCTGCTGTGCGCGCCTTGGGGCATGCAACACCTGAAGAGGTTGCGGAAAAGGTTCGTCAAACACATCCTGGAATCAACCTTTCAACTGTTTATCGCAACCTAGAAACCCTTGAAAATGTTGGCTTAGTCCAACACACACACCTGGGTCATGGTGGTGCGACCTATCACGCAGCGGAAGAGCTAACCCACCTGCACTTGGTCTGCGATACATGTGGATCTGTGGGAGATGCACCTATCGAGGTCGCCGCTAACTTTGTGAACTCACTTGCCGATGATTACGGCTTCAAAACCGATGTAACGCACTTTGCAATCACCGGCACCTGCGCTGCATGCGTTAAGCCCTAAATTAATTTGTTAGATAGGCTGGAACCATGAGCGCGGTTCTAGTTGAAGATGGTCCCGATAAGGGAGCCGTCTGGCACTTTGGTGAACCGGTTAAGGAACAACGCGCACTAGAAGCTGGAACTGCGTGGGCAGATTTATCCCACTTCAATATCGTTGCAGTGACCGGAGAAGATCGCCTGAAGTGGCTCCATGATCTAACAACACAGTTTGTCAGTGATTTACAGCCGGGTGTCTGGATGCCTTCAATGATCTTGGATGCGCAAGGACATGTCGAATTTCAATTTAATTTAGTAGATGATGGAACAACTACATATTTGGTTTTGGATCCTGGCTATGTTGAAAAGCTAGTTGAGTACTTAACCAAGATGAAATTCATGCTTCGTGTTGATGTTCGTGATGCCAGTAGTGAATATGTTGTGCTGCGTGCACCTGGTGTTGCAGATGATATCGGTGGGCCTTTTGCTTTGGTGCCTCGCGCTGAGGTTGAAGATATGAAGCAAACCTTTGGTGGGGTAGCAACTCAGGTCGGAACCTGGGCGTTAGATGCAGAACGTGTTGCAAAGGGCCGGCCTCGTATTGGTTTTGAAACCGATCACAAATCTATTCCCAATGAGCTAGGGGTGTTAAACACCGCGGTTCATATGAAAAAGGGTTGCTACCGCGGGCAAGAGACTGTGGCAAAGATATTTAATTTGGGTAATCCACCACGTCGTTTGGTGATGTTGCACCTAGATGGCAGCGATGTTGGTTTTCCAGCTACGGGCACCAAGGTAGAAAATGATGGCGTGGTCGTAGGTTTTGTGGGCACAGTTGCCCGTCACCATGAATTAGGAACAATCGCTTTGGCCATTGTTAAGCGCAATACTGCAACTGATGCAACGCTAACAATCGACGGCATACCTGCAAATCAAGAAGTAATTGTTTAACCGCTATTCTTAGGCCATGGAGTTGTTCACCTCAGTAATTCTTGGCCTTGTTGCCATTGCTCTAGGTGTAGCGCTCATTATTTATGCATTTAAAGGTCGCCAATCGCAAGCGCGACGTATTACTAACTGGAGGCAACGTCGCTAATGGTCTTTACAATTCCAGAAGGTTTGCATCCCGATCTCAATCCTTTAGCGTGGATCGTTGGAACATGGCGCGGAAAAGGTCGCGGCGAGTATCCAGGCATCGAACCCTTTGAGTATGCGCAAGAAGTTGTCTTTAACCACGATGGTCGTAATTTCTTGAACTACTTTTCTCGCTCGTGGATCATCGACGCAGATGGTGAAATTGTTCGACCTGGTGCATCCGAAGCTGGTTTCTGGCGCGTTAAGCCCAACAATGTTTTAGAGGTTGTTATCTCACACAACACCGGAATTACCGAAGGTTGGGTTGGACAGTTTGATGGTCCCAAAATTCAATTAGTTTTAGATCAAGGATATTCAGCACCATCTGCAAAGATTGTTACAGCAGGTGTGCGTTTATACGGATTAGTTGAAGGTGAGTTGTTCTATGCGTATGACATGGCCGCTGAAGGTCATGAATTACAAGCCCATATCTGGTCTTCACTAGAACGCCAGTCTCAATAGATGTTAGGCGAAGTTCTAGCTGAGGTCACACGTAGCGGGGTTGTTGAATCTGTTCACGCAGGTCACCTTGTTTTACTTAACGCTGACGGTTCAATTCACTTTCAAATGGGTAATCCCACTTTGGATATCTACTCGCGCTCATCACTGAAATCAATTCAGGCATCCGCAATGGTGCGCGCCGGTTTGGATATTGAGCCACGTTTATTAGCTTTGGTGTGCGCATCTCACTCAGGCACACCGATGCATCAGCAAGGAGCCCTTGCGATCTTGGCAAAGGCAGGTCTTGATGAGCATTCGCTTAAATGCATTCTTGACCGCCCCTTAGATGAAGAGCTTCGTCGCACATCAGAACCAACACGTCTTGCTATGAACTGCAGTGGAAAGCATGCAGGAATGCTTGCAACCTGTGTTGTTAATGGGTGGCCCACGGATTCATATCTAGATCCCGAGCATCCTTTGCAGGTTGCAATTAAGGCTGAGGTCGAAACAATGAGTGGCGAGAAAGTTACTGTTACAAGTGTCGATGGATGTGGTGCTCCGCTCTTTCTCTTTTCATTACTAGGTCTTGCTCGCGCAATTCGTAATTTAACAATTAGTACCGACCAGATTCACCAAGATGTTGCACAGGCTTGTCGTGATTTTCCTGAAATGGTTGCAGGTCCTGGTCGCTTAGGAACACGGATGATGCAAAACATTCCAGGGTTATTTATGAAGGAGGGAGCAGAGGCGGTCAATGTTGCTTCGCTACCTGATGGCCGAACATTGGCGATCAAAATCAGTGATGGTAATCAACGTGCGATGTCTGCAATCACTACCGCTGCCCTCAAGAGATTTGGTGTAGATACACATGAAGCGGCGATCAACACACTGGGTGGTGGGCTTCCAGTCGGCACCATTCGCGCTTCTTTCTAACACCCCGTACCCTTAAAGCCTATGAATGGCCGCATTGCAACTGTAATGGTGCACACCTCGCCCCTGGATCAACCAGGTATTGGCGATGCTGGCGGCATGAATATTTATGTCTTGGAGTCGGCCCAACGCATGGCTGCGATGGGCGTGAGCGTTGATATTTTTACCCGTCGGACAGATGCAGCTGCACCTGAAATCGTAGAGATTTCTCCAGGAGTTCGAGTTCGTCACATTGATTGTGGACATGGGGCTCTAACTAAAGAACAACTGCCAGCCCATATCGCTGGTTTATCACGCGAGTTTTT
>JBIKXW010000070.1:0-4105 GCA_044355565.1 Candidatus Planktophila sp.
CTTCTTTGGTTCACCTGAGACAACAACAGGTGGTAAAGCGCTTAAGTTTTATGCATCTGTTCGTCTTGATATCCGTCGCATTGAAACCTTGAAGGATGGCCAAGAGTCAGTCGGTAACCGTACCCGTGTCAAGGTAGTCAAGAACAAGATGGCTCCACCATTTAAGCAGGCCGAATTTGACATCATCTATGGAACAGGTATCTCACGTGAAGGCTCATTGATCGATATGGGTGTTGATATCGGTATCGTTAAAAAGTCTGGTGCTTGGTACACCTATGAGGCTGATCAACTAGGACAGGGTAAGGAGAATGCACGTGCATTCCTCTTGGATAACCCAGATCTAGCAAATGATATTGAGAGCAAGATCCGCGCACACTTTGTTCCGGTTGAGGTTGATCCAGCGCTAGTTGCTGCGATCGATGAGGCCGCCGCAGAGGTGGATTTCTAAGCTCCAATGTTGGAGTACATAAAGGTTGACCAGGAGGCTGACCCTTACTCAATCGCAAATACCATCGCATTAAATGCTTTGGTTGCGCGGGCCAAGAGTAAGGGTGAGCTTCTGACTCACCTTAAAAAGCGTGGGGTTGAAGATGATGTTGCGCAAGCAACTGTTTTTAGACTTCAAGAAAAAGGTTTGGTCAACGACTCTGAGTTTGCCAAGGCGTGGACCCAATCCCGTCATACCTCAAAGAAATTGTCCAAGAGAATTATCGCTGGGGAACTTCGAACTAGGGGAGTAGATCAAAACAGTATTGATGAGGCTCTTGATGAGATCGATGATGAATCTGAGTACCGCACCGCATTTTCATTGGCGATGCGAAAGTACAGCACGATGAGTCGTCTAGAGCCAGAGGTTCAGATTCGCAGAATTCAATCTCTGCTGCAGCGAAAAGGTTTCTCCTTTTCAACTATTTCGCGGGTTATTCGCGAGCTAGGTATTCAGTCAGACGAGCAGCGGTAGCAACCACTGCGGCGGCATGAATGCGGCCTGGTTGACGTCCTAGACGTTCGATCGGGCCGCTAATGCTGACAGCGGCAATTACCTTGCCATTAGGTGCACGCACTGGCGCAGATACAGATGCAACACCCGCTTCACGCTCTCCAACAGATTGCGCCCAACCACGACGGCGATCAGCTGATAGTTGCGCAGCGGTAAATCGTGCATTGGTTAAACCGCGATGAATCTTTTCAGAGTCCTCCCACGCCAATAAAATTTGTGCAGCAGAGCCTGCCTGCATAGTTAATGCCGCACCGACTGGCACAGAGTCACGAAGACCTGACAATCGTTCAGCGACAGCAACACAAATACGTAAATCTCCTTGGCGTCGGTACAACTGCGCGCTTTCTCCAGTTGCATCACGCAAAGCAGATAAGGCTGGAGCAGCGGCGGCGAGCAAACGATCCTCGCCAGCGGCAGCGCCCAGCTCTCCAGAGCGTGGGCCTAGGACAAAACGTCCCGTTAAATCTCGGGCAACTAAACGGTGAAACTCAAGGGCAACAGCTAAACGGTGGGCTGTAGGGCGAGCGATACCTGTGGCGGCAACTAACTCGGCCAGTGAGTGCGGCCCTGCCTCTAAAGTGCTGAGAATCGCCACCGCTTTGTCTAAAACGCCAACTCCGCTATTCTTTCTGTTCACAAAGTGATATTAGCATCTCAGTATCTGATACTTCAACTTGGGAATGAAAAAAGGAGCACCGAAGCCGTGGGTAAAACTTTAGCCGAGAAGATTTGGGCAGAGCATGTTGTTCGCCAAGCAGATGGCGAGCCAGATCTGATCTACATCGATCTGCATTTAATTCATGAGGTAACAAGCCCTCAGGCTTTTGATGGCCTTCGCCTAGCAGGCCGCCCAGTGCGTCGTCCAGATTTAACTATTGCAACTGAGGATCACAACGTTCCTACGATCGATATTGATAAGCCAATCGCAGATCCAGTGTCCAAGTTGCAGGTAGATACCTTGCGTGCAAACTGCGCCGAATTCGGAGTTCGCATTCACTCTCTAGGGGATAAGGATCAAGGCGTCGTCCATGTCGTCGGACCTCAGCTTGGTATCACTCAACCCGGAATGACAATTGTTTGTGGTGATTCGCATACATCAACACATGGAGCATTTGGAGCACTTGCCTTTGGTATCGGAACTTCCGAGGTAGAGCATGTTCTAGCTACTCAAACCTTGCCGTTGCAACGTCCAAAGACCATGGCGATAAATGTTGAAGGTTCCTTAAAGCCTGGCGTGACATCAAAGGACATCATTCTTGCGATCATTGCAAAGATTGGTACCGGTGGTGGACAGGGCTACGTTATCGAATATCGCGGAAGTGCGATCCGAGCACTTTCCATGGAGTCACGAATGACCGTGTGCAACATGTCTATTGAAGCCGGCGCTCGTGCAGGATTGATCGCGCCAGATCAAACAACCTTTGATTACATTAAGGGCAAGCCACATGCTCCAGAAGATTTTGATGCAGCTGTTGCGTACTGGAAAACACTCTTTACCGACTCAGATGCCACATTTGATGTAGAAGTTGATCTCAACGCTGATGAGCTAGAGCCATTTGTTACATGGGGAACTAATCCAGGGCAGGGACTTCCGCTGAATGCTGTTGTTCCCAACCCTGCAGATTTTGAAGATTCAGAACAGCGCACAGCAGCAGAGCGTGCACTTGTTTACATGGGTCTAGAAGCAGGAACACCTCTTAAAAAGATAGCGATTGACACTGTTTTCTTGGGCTCATGCACCAATGGCCGTATCGAAGATTTACGTGCTGCTGCAGAAGTTTTGAAGGGAAAGAAGATCGCGTCATCACTTCGTATGTTGGTAGTTCCAGGATCGGCACGTGTTCGTCTAGAAGCCGAGGCTGAAGGTTTGGACAAAGTCTTTCTTGATGCAGGAGCGGAATGGCGCAATGCAGGATGTTCCATGTGTCTTGGCATGAACCCAGATCAATTAGCCGTTGGTGAACGTTCTGCATCAACATCAAACCGTAACTTTGAAGGACGTCAAGGTAAGGGTGGCCGCACCCACTTGGTAAGTCCACTTGTCGCAGCTGCAACCGCGTTGCGTGGAACTCTCTCATCACCTGCAGATCTGTAAGGAGCACCTGACTATGGAAAAATTCATCACACATGTTGGAACAGGTGTTCCACTTCGACGAAGCAATGTTGATACAGATCAAATCATTCCAGCTGTTTACCTAAAGCGTGTTACACGCAGTGGTTTTGAAGATGGACTTTTTGCTGCCTGGCGCAATGATCCTGAATTTGTTTTGAATCAACCACAGTTCAAGAGCGCGACGGTTCTAGTAGCTGGTGCAGATTTTGGAACTGGTTCTTCTCGCGAGCATGCGGTATGGGCACTTCAGAACTATGGCTTCAAAGTTGTTATCTCTAGCCGCTTTGCAGATATTTTCCGTGGAAACTCACTTAAGGGTGGTTTATTGACAATCATCCTTGACCAAAGCGATGTAGAAGCGATGTGGGAGGCGATTGAGGCTGATCCAGCAACGCCGATTACCGTGAACCTTGAAGAAGGTACAGTTTCATACGGTTCAAAGAGCCTGCCCTTCGCAATCGATGATTACACCCGTTGGCGTTTAATGGAAGGTCTAGATGACATTGGCTTGACCCTAAAACAGACTGATTTTATTGACTCTTTTGAGAAAAAGAGGCCTGCATACAAACCTGCAACCCTTCCAATTCGTTCGTAGGGGTTCAAAACAAGCGTGATTCCTTGCTTTTTGCATAGGGTCAATCGGTTTATGTAGAACTCTCAATCATAGATTTAGAGTTTTCTACGCATAAAAATCAATGTTTTTGCGCTTTTGTTCGAAATAAAAAAGTGCGACACGCGCATTTCAATAGCCTTATCACCCCTATTGAGCGCGTAAGTTTATGAACACGTTAAGCGGTTGCTTAACATTTACGCGTAAATAAGGGGATTTCAATGAATAAGGCCCAATTCATTGCTGCGTTAGCACCACACTTCAACGACAGCAAGAAGGAAGCAGCTCACGCTGTAGATATCGTTTTTGACACAATCGTTCGCAACCTTTCAAAGGGCGAAGATGTAATGATCAACGATTTCGGTAAGTTCAAGAAGGTTGA
>JBIKXW010000071.1:0-3986 GCA_044355565.1 Candidatus Planktophila sp.
CAAATAATTTCTTTGAGAAGGTTTGCGCAATCACCTCTGGTCCAAGTGAGGAGCCACCCATGCCACACAAGATCACATTGCTCTTATCGCGGTGCTTAGCTGCCAGTGCATCAAACTGTGGCAGAAGTTCTCTAGAGCTTTCAGGTAAATCGATCCAGTTCATACGAATGGAGGCCTCAGACTGGGCTTCTGGCCCCCAGATCGTCGAATCCTTTTCCTTTAATCGCTCATGGAAAGATTGAAGCGATGCATACTCTTTGGATGAACGATGGATCTTAGTTAGCGAACTTCCCTTAATTGAAATCATCCTTGTTGTGCAACCTTTACATTCTCGAGTAACTCTTCCCATGCTTGGGCAAACTTCTTCACACCATCAATCTCTAACTCGGTTGTTACATCATCGAGAGAAATTCCCAGCGCAGATAGCGCCTTCAGTACTTCAATAGCATCTGCATAATGCGCGGTGATTGTGTTTCCACGCACCACTCCATGGTCAATCACCGCATCCAAAGTCGATTGCGGCATAGTGTTCACGGTATTTGGCGCGATCAGTTCAACCACATATCGCGTATCCTCATAAGCAGGATCCTTCACACCAGTAGATGCCCACAGTGGACGCTGCTTGTTGGCACCCTTACTCGCCAATACATTCCAGCGCTCTGAATCAAACTTCTCCTCAAAGAGTTGGTAGGCCAAATGCGCATTAGCGATTGCAGCCTTACCAAGTAATGCGGTTGCTTCAGGGGAACCGTTTTTCTTCAGTAACGCATCAACCGATGAGTCGATGCGACTAATGAAGAAGGAGGCAACTGAATGAACGGTTGAGGGATCCTCACATTGCTCAACACCCTTCATGAAGGCCTCGACTACCTGTCCATAACGCTTTACAGAAAAAATAAGTGTCACATTCACACTTATACCTGCTGCGACCAAAGCTGTAATAGCAGGAAGTCCTTCAACTGTTGCGGGCACCTTAATCATCAAATTAGGACGATCAATAATTGTCCATAGCTCTTTACCCGCAGCAATTGTTCCCTCAGTGTCATGAGCTAAACGTGGATCAACTTCGATACTGACCCGTCCATCAACACCCTTTGTGGTCGTAAAAATAGCGGTGAACAATTCGCAGGCTTGACGAACATCATCGGTAGTCAGTTTTTTGACGACCTCATCAACAGTTGAGTCTTTCATGCGAGCGATATCTGCTGCATATTCAGCTGCTCCGCTAATCGCAGCGCTGAAGATACTTGGGTTAGTAGTTACCCCCACAACACCACTGTTTTTAATGCGAGCAGGCAAGGCATGTGCTTCTGTTGATGTGATCTTTGCGCGAGATAAATCATCCAACCAAATCGATGTTCCAGCCGCTGATACCGCTTGCACCGTCATTAGATAGCCTTCTTTACTTGTGCAACAACATTGTCAACAGAGAAGCCGAACTCTTTAAAGAGGCGCTTGGCATCAGCTGAAGCTCCATAATGTTCAAGAGAGATTGCTACACCGGAATCACCTATGAGCTCACGCCATCCTTGTGCAATGCCAACCTCGATACTGATCTTTACGACACCGGGGGAGAGAACAGAGTCTTTGTACTGCTGATCCTGTTCTGCGAACCATTCAAGACAGGGTGCGCTAACTACGCGAACATTTATTCCTTCAGCGGCCAGCGCTGCTTGAGCATCAATTGCGAGAGAAACCTCTGATCCTGTAGCGATCAAAATCGCTTGAGGATTTGAAACCTCTTTTAATACATACGCTCCCTTTGCAGTTCCTGATGCGGGCTCGCAGACAGTTCGATCAAAGACCGGCAAGTTTTGGCGAGAAAGCAATATTCCGCAGGCACGATCGCGAGTAATGATCTTTTTCCAAGCTTCTGTCACCTCATTGGCATCACCTGGACGAATCACATCAAAGCCAGGAATAGCTCGAAGCGCAGCAAAGTGCTCGATCGGTTGGTGTGTAGGACCATCCTCACCTACGCCAATGGAGTCGTGGGTCCACACAAAAGTTGCAGGAATCTGCATCAGCGCAGCAAGTCGAACCGCAGGACGCATGTAATCACTAAAGACTGCAAAGGTTCCACCAAAGGAACGGGTCAATCCGTGCAGAGTGATTCCATTGAGAATTGAAGCCATCGCGTGTTCGCGAATTCCAAAGTGAATGATGCGCCCATATGGATCTGCGCCTTCTATAGAGCTAGTTGCTGGCAGGAAGGAACCGCCACCCTTAATACTTGTGTTGTTTGAACCAGCCAGATCAGCCGATCCACCCCAGAACTCTGGCAGTACATGTGCAATTGCATTGATTACTTCACCAGAGGCTGCGCGAGTGGCAACATCTTTGCCTGGAGCAAAAACAGGCAACTGTGAATCCCAACCTTCAGGAAGTGATCGTGATTGCAATCGTGTTAAAAGGGCAGCTTTATCGGGATTACTTTTTGCCCAGTCTTCAAATCGTGCATTCCATTGCGCACGAGATTGAGAGCCACGTTCCTTCACTAATCTGGCGTGAGCCAAAACCTCTGCAGGCATTGCAAAGTTCTCATCTGGATTTAATCCCATGGCGATCTTTGTCTGCCTAATCTCCTCTTCACCTAATGCTGAACCATGTGAGGCGGCTGTTCCTCGTGCTTTAGGAGCGGGCCAAGCAATCACAGATTTCATTCGAATCAGCGAAGGCTTTGAACTTTCCTTCTTTGCCGCAACCATTGCCGCATCAAGTGCTGCTATATCTACGCTGCCATCTGCAGCCGCTGCGACATCAATGACATGCCAGCCGTATGCTCGGTAACGCGCAGAGACATCTTCGGTAAAGGCGTTGTGAGTGTCGCCTTCAATTGAAATTCGATTGTCATCATAAATAACATTGAGATTTCCAAGCTCCTGCGTACCAGCTAAAGAGTGTGCTTCAGCGCTTACACCTTCTTGTAAATCTCCATCGGAACAGATCACCCAAATTGTGTGATCAAAGATTGATTCATGGGCAGGTGTGTCAGGATCAAGCAATCCGCGCTCATAGCGGGAAGCCATTGCCATTCCAACAGCGGTTGCTACACCTTGACCAAGTGGACCTGTAGTCATTTCAACTCCAGTTGTGTGACCAAACTCAGGGTGGCCAGGAGTCAGAGATCCCCATGTTCTAAAGCTCTCTAAATCCTTCATCTCAAGGCCATAACCACTTAAAAACAGTTGAATATAGAGGGTTAATGAAGAGTGACCACAGGAAAGAATAAATCGGTCACGTCCTAGCCAATGCGCATCTGAAGGATCATGTACTAAATGGCGTTGAAACAAGGTGTAAGCAACTGGCGCTAAAGACATCGCAGTTCCAGGGTGTCCATTGCCGACCTTCTGAACAGCATCTGCTGCTAGAGCCCGTGCATATGCAACTACCTGGTCATCAAGTTCTGTCCAACTTGCCTGTGTGCTCATTTGCTGTCCATTCTCTTCGTTACCGATAACCAAACTCTCCATGAAGAAATCCACACCAGGGTCGATCCCACTAAATGCAAACCAACCAATATTTCAGGTAAATCTTTAAACCACTGCACATACCCAATCAGACCTTGGCACAGAGCGATAGCTAGAAAAAATCTTAATCGTTTTTTTGTGTGCGAAGAGACTCCGTTAGCTACAAACAATCCAAAGGTTATTCCAAAGAGTGCGATCACGAAATCAGCATGAAGCCATGCGATCGTTCGTAGGTCAAAGGGGAATCTATCTGCGGTGGCATCCCCGGCATGTGGACCAGAACCCGTTACTAAAGTTCCTAGGAAGAGAACAAAAAAGCTGACAGCGATGTGCGCGGTGGCAATCTTCTTTACTAAGGAGGTTGGCTCCTCTTTTTCAAATGGTGCAGACCTTTGAGCCCGAAGAGATGCTGCACCTGCAATCAAAATGATTGACAACAAGAAATGCGCGGCAACTGTCGCAGGGTGCAGACCGGTAAGCACTGTTATCCCACCGAGAATGCCCTGTCCTAAAATT
>JBIKXW010000040.1:0-12288 GCA_044355565.1 Candidatus Planktophila sp.
TGCTGTGAATTCAAGAATTGAAACTTCATAGCCCCAGGCTGTAAACAAAGTGGTAGACATAGTTAAATCCTTTCCTCATCCGCATTATCGGATGGGTCAATCGGTCGGTCTGAATTTCAGACCCTCTCAGCCTTGTGGGCTCCCGTGGTTATTACTTTAGCGTGAAATGAGCTGGCGCTTAACAAAAGCAGCACCAGCAACACGAACCCTTCTTGCCGTTGATGTTGTGGCACGGTGATTAAAGATGTCGTAGCCGATCTTCTCTACCTCATCGACGATCCCACAGTACAAAGTACTAGCTGCTTCTATGCATGGACGACTTGTCGCTTCCAACATTTGAATCCCAGGAGCGGCTTCAGCCTGCAGTTGACGAACGCGAGCGATTTGAAACTTGAGCGCTTCAATAATTTGTGGTGTCAGTACACGTTCTTCAAGCATTTCGCGGGTAACCCCAAACTGTCCTAGCTCCTTAAGAGGCAGGTACACACGACCACGATCGAGATCCTCATCAACATCGCGAATAAAGTTTGCTAGTTGAAATGCAATACCCAGTTTCTTCGCCGCTTCAAATGCATCATTGTGCAGTGGACCCAGAATCGGAACCATTTCTAATCCGATAACTGCTGCAGATCCATAGACATATTCAATTAAGTCTTCATAACTTTCATACTCTTGAACAGTTAAATCCATGGTCATTGAATGTAAGAAAGCCTCAAAGTGCTCGTGGGGGATGTCAAAACGATTGACAGTATCGATCAAGGCGCGACCAACATGATCTTGACTACTTCCTTTTTTAAGATCGGCCAGAACCTCGTTGCCCCACTTACCGAGTACCTCCGCCTTTTCTTCAACACTTAACTCTGAAGCCAAGTCATCAACGATCTCGTCGGCATAACGTGCGAAGCCATACAGCGCATGAACAAAGGGACGCTTTGCTTTTGGTAACAACAAGGTTGCTAAGTAATAAGTCTTTCCATGCAAGGCATTGAGCCGCTTACACTCTTCGTAGGATGCACGAAGATCGGGATCGGTAATCCCTGCAGCGGTTAACTCATCCATTTACTTAACCGGACCCACAATGCGTTCTGCTGCAAGACGACCAGAGATCAACACCATCGGCACACCTACACCTGGCTGAGTTCCAGATCCTGCGAAGACAACATTTTCAATTCCAGCTGCCATGTTGCGTGGTCTAAATGGACCTGTCTGGAAGAAGGTGTGTGCGCTAGCAAAAGGTGCACCTTCCTCCATGCCTTGGTTTTTCCAATCAAGGGGAGTTGTCAGAACTTCAGTCTCAATTGCATCGCCAAATCCTGTGTATCCGCGTTGTTCCAAAATTTCAATCATGTGATCGCGATAAGGCCTGGCTTGCTTGGTCCAATCAATATCTGCGCTGAGATTAGGGGTTGGGAAGAGTACGTAATACGAGTGCTTTCCGGCAGGTGCAAGCGAGGGATCATCCTTTGAAGGAATTGTTACTAAAACACTTGGATCACTCATCAACTTCTTCTGCTTGATTAACTCATCAAAAACACCATCCCATGATTCACCAAAGTGAATATTGTGATGCGCGGCAAAGTCGTACATCTTTGAAGATCCCACCAACATGGTTACACATGAAGGGGAGTAGTTCAGACGCTTTACTGAAAGCGGTGTCTTGCCCAACAAATCACGCCAAGCAACTGGAAGATCTGGATTCAAAATGATTGCATCGCATTCGATACGTTGACCATCTTCTGTTATGACCGCCTTTGCGCGACCATTTTGTACATCTACCTTTGACACGGCTGTGTTGTATTTGAATTCAACGCCATGCTTTTCTGCAGCAGCTGCCATTGCGCGAGGTACAGCATGCATTCCACCCTTAGGGAAGAACACGCCATTGACAGAATCCATGTACGCAATAACCGCGTAAATCGCTAGCGCTTGCTGAGGGCTAACACCTGCATACATAGCCTGGAATGAGTACACCTTCTGCAAGCGTGGATCCTTCATAAATTGATTGACCTTTGGTGAAAGGCGACGGAAACCACCAAGTGCTATCAAGCGCGCAAGGTTGGGGGTCAAAAGATTAAATGGTGAATCAATATTGCGATCAATAAAATCATTCATCTCATACTTGTATAACTTGGTCACAAAATCTACATACTTTGCATAACCAGCAGCCTCTTCAGTGCTGATCTTCTCTGCGATTTCAGCTTCCATTTGCGCCGTATTTGCATGGACATCAAGCTGAGATCCATCGGCGTAATAAGCGCGGTATAAAGGAGAAACGGGCATGAGCTCTACCCAATCCTTCATATCTTCTCCGACGCAACTAAATGCATCTTGAATGAGTGAAGGCATAGTTAAAACAGTGGGACCGGTATCAAATGAGTACCCATCCTTTTTCAGTAATCCACTTCGTCCACCAGGGACTGATTCGCGTTCAATAACCGTTACCTTGCGACCTGCACCAGCCAGGCGCAGTGCAGCGCTCAAGCCGGCATAACCTGCTCCAACGATGACAACATGATCAGTGGGTCCTTTGACGCGAGCAGGCATTTAAGCACTCCTTTTAGTTGCGATGTTAGCTAGCTCGACGAGCAAAGCCTTTCCATCGTTGGTAAACAATGATGATTCAGCAGCTGCTAAGGCAGCATCGGTGAGTTTTTCAATAGTTGACTCAAGCGCCGCACGAGCACCAGTTGATTCAATGATTTCTTGCAAAATCGCAACACCCTGCGCATCAAGATCTGCTCGACCAAAGTACTTCTTACAGGTCTCAGCCTGTGCGGGGGATTGGCGCTCATGTGTCATTGCAATCAAAACAGTGCGCTTTCCTTCACGAAGATCATCACCGGCAGGCTTACCTGTTACAGATGGATCACCAAAGACACCTAAAAGGTCATCACGAAGTTGGAAAGCTTCGCCCAAAGGCAAGCCATAAGCGGATAACCCAACAAGAATTTCATCACTTGGGTTAGTGCTTAACGCTGCTCCAAGATGAAGGGGGCGCTCAATTGTGTACTTACCTGATTTGTATCGGGCAATCTTCATAGAGCGATCTGTACTGGTGTCTTTTTGTGTTTGCTCATGAATATCCAAAAACTGTCCAGCCATTAATTCAACACGCATCTCGTTGTACAACGGGATCATTCGTGCATATTGCTGCGTCGTTAGACCAGCGCTATTGAGCATTTGATCTGACCACACTAATGCGAGATCTCCCAGTAACACCGCTGCAGATAAACCGTATTGTGGAGCAAAACCATCGAGTTGATCCTGCACATGAATTGATTCGAAGTGTCGATGGATTGATGGCTTGCCTCTGCGAGTATCTGAACCATCCATTAAGTCATCATGGATGAGTGCGCATGCTTGCAGCAGCTCTAACGCTGCCATTGCGCGAGTTGTAGATTTTTCAATTTCGCCACCTGCTGCTGCAAAACCTGCGTAAGCAAACAATGGTCGAAGGCGCTTGCCACTATCCAAAAGGAAGGAGGTCAAGGAATCTGAAACTGGAGTCAAATCTGATGAGATCGAATTCAGGTATGCGCTTTCACGGTTAAGGAAGATGCTTAACTCTTCTTCCACGGCGCTTCGTACGCTCTTTAATGTTGCCTTCGGCTCTGAACTCACGCGGTAACGGTACCCTCACTCCGTGGTACTCCGCACTTCGTATTCATTCGAGTTCTTCCCTCCAAAGGATGTTGAGGGCGAAGAACGCCTGTGGGCTGCCATCGAAGGGCTGAAATCAATCGCTCCTGACTTTGTCTCTGTTACATATGGAGCAGGTGGATCTACCCGAGATCGCTCAATTCGAATCGCTCAAGAAATCACGCAACGCACCGGAATCTCAACCGTTGCGCACTTAACCTGTGTTGGATCAACTCGCGATGAACTTCTTTCAATTTTGCAGAGCTACAAAGATGCAGGAATCACCAGCATCCTGGCTTTACGTGGAGATCCGGCCGGCGGACCAAGTGCTCCATGGCTTTCAACCGAAAATGGTTTGAACCACGCAGATGAGTTAGTTCAGCTTGCTGCTGATTTCGGCGGTTTCTCAATTGGCGTCGCAGCTTTTCCTGATGGACATCCTGCATCTGGGGGAGACTTCGATAAAGATGTTGATGTTTTGATTCGTAAAGAACAATTAGGTGCAACCTTTGCAACCACACAATTTTTCTTTGAAGCAAATCGATATATGCAGTTAGTAGAAAAGTTAGAAGCTCGAGGATCTAAGTTAACAATCATTCCCGGAATCTTGCCTGTAACCAATGTGAAGCTACTTCACCGAATGGCAGAACTTGGTGGTACTCCGATTCCAACACACATCGCTGATGCCTTTGCGCAGGTTGAAAGCGATCCTCACGCGGTACGTTCATTGGGTGTAGAGATAGCAACATCACTGTGCCAGGAGCTATTGGCAGCCGGGGCTCCGGGATTACACTTTTACACAATGAATAGTTCAACCGCCACCCAAGATATCTATAGAAAGCTCAACGATGTTAAGTAACCAAGAGTTCAAAGCTAAGTGGAGTTCTTTGCATAGCGATGCTGAAACCAAGGGCATTGTCGGCGCATGGCTCAATATCTCTTACCGCTTTGGATTGATCTGTACCTTGCTTCGCATCTCACCTAACGCTCTTACCTATCTAGGTTTACTGGGTGCAGTAGGAACAGCGCTAACTGCACAAACCTGGTGGTCAGTCGGCTTTCTGGTTTTCTCACTATTTTGCGATGGAATTGATGGAAGTGTTGCAATATTCCAGCAGCGAGAAAGCAAGTGGGGTGCAACCCTTGATTCAGTTGTAGATCGAATGAGTGAAGCGCTGTGGTTTTATACCCTGTATGTCATCGGCGTTCCTGCGTGGATACCAATTGCGTTATGGAGCGTTGCAGCTTTTCAAGAGTATGCGCGTACAAAGTTGATCTCATTAGGTGTTAGTGATTTAGGTATTGTTACTCCCGCTGAACGCCCAATGCGAGCAAGTTACATATTTATCATCTTAGTTTTGGATCTTGTAGGACTTCCAGGCATAACAATTCTTTCAGCCATTTTCTTTGCGGTTCAGTGCTACAGCTTTATTAGTGTCGTGCGTTTTTCTCGTAGCCAATTGCTTCCGTAACTAAATCTCCACTAATACCAACTAGAGGCAAGCCACCTCCTGGGTGAGCAGATCCTCCGACTAGGTACAGACCCTTAATTGGTGAACGATTCTTGGCGCGCATGAATGCAGCACGTGCACCGTTGCTTGAAGTTCCATAAATCGCGCCACCTGGAGCATGAACAGCTGCTTCAAGATCTGCGGGTGTTCTGATTGTCAATGACTCCAAACGATCCCGAACCGATACTCCACGAGCCTCAATTTGATCAATAATGGTGTTGGCATAATTTCGAGCAAACTCCTTATCGCTCCAATCAAACTGTCCATGAGTCGGAGCGTTTACCAGTACAAACCAACCTTCCAAAGTTTCATCCTTGGTCATCTGAGGATCCTGTGGTGCGCAGATATAGATCGTTGGCTTCTCAACTGGTTTACCATGTGTGAAGATCGCGTCAAATTCAGCATCGTAATTTTCAGGAAACAAAATTGTGTGATGGTTAAGAACTTGATCAGGATCCTTACGTATTCCTAGCAATAATGAAAAGCCAGCAACTGAAACATCAGCCCTTTCAATGTTCTTTCGCGCCTTCTTCAAGGTGCGTTTATGTCCCTTAATTAACTTGTTATAGACCAGTGATGCATCTGCATTAGCTACCACCGCATCAGCTTCAATAACCGATCCATCGGCAAGGATTACGCCTGTCGCCTTCTTACCAGCGGTCGTAATGGCCGAAACGGGGGAGTTCAGGTGAAAGGTGACGCCAACATCTACAGCGCGTTGGTAAACCTTCTCAGTCAGCTGACCTAAGCCGCCTTTCACATGCCACGCGCCAAAACTCTCTTCAACAAAGGCGATCGTTGATAAAACGGCAGGAGCTTGACGTGGATCGGATCCGCTATATGTCGCATAGCGATCCATGATGAAGCGAAGTCGTTGATCCTTCACAATTTCATCAGCATGCACGCGCAAGGTTTTCCATGGAGCAATAATCTTCATATCGCGCAGGAAGGTAATCCTTTTAATTAACGAAAGAGGGGATTTCAATTCAGATTCAATAAATGGACCTCGGCTAACATCCCACATTCGTTCAGCACGTTTCATGATGCGATCCCATTGCTCGGCGCTTTCAGTACCGAAGGAATGTGTGATGTTCTCTAAAGTCTTGTTCCTAGAAAGATTTGCAAACTTCACGCTACTACCATCTGTAAAACGATAATCAAAGGATGGATCCACTGATTCGATTGGGCAAACAAATCCCATCGGCTTACCAGTGCGCTGGAAGAAATCCTTGTAGACGGCCGGCAATGTTAATAATGATGGACCGGTATCAAAGGCAACTTTTCCGATCCATTCGGTACGGCACTTTCCGCCAACTCGATCAGATGCTTCATAGAGAACAACTTCGTGGCCACCACGTGACAATCGAGCAGCAGCGGTCATACCGCCCATACCTGCGCCGATCACAATGATCTTCATACTGTGCGACCTTTCCATTTCACTGTCTTGCGCACTAAGTATGAGTAAACAACAAGGTAAATCAGGGCAGCGATTGATATTGGATGCAACACACTGTCTAGAACGCTTCCGCGACTTTTAATTGCGCTCAGGACGCGGGTTCCAACAATCGCTCCAAAGCCAAGCCAGCCATATGGATTTCCCAAGAGACCCAAGATCAGCGGCGCAATACTGGTTGCGAAGAGAAAGATCATCACAAAGATTGCTCCAAACACCGAGCCAAAAGCTTTGTTGAGAGATTTTCCATAGCCTGCTTCAATCTCATTCCACGAGGCATACATACGAGTTTCAGCAATATCTGAACCGTTAATCACGGTACCTGATGAACCGCTGGTGATTAAGTTACGTGCCAAAAAGACATCATCGATCACCGCATGCTTAACTGATTGGTATCCGCCAATCGAATCTAAAGCTGATCGACGAACTACAAAGAATTGACCATTAGCAACCGCCATTGATTTGCGTTGAGCGCCTTCGGCGTAGCGAAGCGGCACGGTCGTTAGCCATGACCACTGCAGCAATGGCTGAATCAAACGCTCACCAAATGATTGTGCAATCTGGCGTGGATAGGGCGAAACAAAATCTAAACGAGCGCCATGCATCAGCGTTACCGCTTTATTGATGGCATCGTTGGTCAGTCGCACATCTGCATCGATAGAGACTAAAACCTCTTCATTGCTTGCTTCAAAGAGTTGCTGCAGCGCCCAGGTTTTCCCGATCCAGCCATCAGCAAGTGGTGCACCTTTGATCACTGTAAACCGCGGGTCACCAGCGGTAAATTTTTGTAGTAGATCAAAAGTTGAATCCTCAGAGTTGTCATCTAATAAGTAAAAGTTAAAGGGGCCTTCCTGTGCCGACAGGGTTGCAACGATTCCTTCAACATTTTCAGCCTCATTGCGCATCGGAACAACGACGCCAATGGTGTCCACTAGCTCTGAAGTGTTTTTAGGGGTGCGGATTTGAAGGAAATTTACTGAAGCAATACTCAGCAGGATTAAGGGAATTAAGAAAAGAAGAATCATCAAAGAGTTATGGTCTTCCGACCCATCGATTAAAGAAGTAAGGCGTTAGCAATAGACCAAGGATCGCTCCTGAAAAGAGTGCGATTCCTGGGCGACTGAAGAAAAATAGATTTCCGACGACTCCAGAAAACCAGGTCCAGAACAACAAAACATCGGCAGCGATTAAGGAACCGCCAGCCTTTCTGCGCTCTCGTGGTGTTGCAAAGTGCAAAATGGTTATTAACGCCATCGATGAGAGCAACCAGCCAAAGGTATTGGACAAAGGAATTTCAGGCTGGAACGGAACATGGGACCCTGTGACAACCCAAGTCCAGCGTCCAGCGGTGACCATAAGTGGATCCAAGAAAAGATCCCACGCTGTCATTAACAATGCTCCATACAAGAACACCCATGATTTACCAATGCGACGTGCAGCAACTAAACATGGATGAGCAATCATCACCCAAGCAAAGGGAACTACAAGTGGAACGCTAAACAACTTCGGTCCTAGTGTTGATGAGTATGTGTACTCTCCAAATGGCCAGCTAGTTGATACGCCAATCTGTTCAATGAGATATCCAAATACAAGGGTTATTCCAAGCAAGGTCCAGCCGTATCGCGCTCCAAATGCTGCAACGCCATGGAGAAACATGGCAAGTGCAGCTAGATAAACAGATGCAATGGTGATGAACTTTAAAGCTGAGCCATCGACCAGCGGGTAAGCAATCTGCAAAACAATCGCTAAGCCAAGTGCGCCGCCCATAACCTTGATCAGCAGCGGAGATGCGCCACCTCTAGCCCGACGACGGGGCGTGTAATGGCGGATGGACATAGGTCTAAGTCTGCCTTATTCCATTTATATAAGACAGTTACTGCAATGTTCCGCGTACTTCACGCACAGCAAATCGAGCAAAAAGCTCCTCTGAATACCAGTTGTAGGCCGATGTATCTGCAATCGCCTTTTGATGCGCCGCACCCTTGTATGCAAACTCGCGAATCGCAGCAGCAGACTCCCACAAGGAAAAGGTGCCCTGAAGGCCAATAGGGGCCTCGCCAATTCCAATAGCTGCGACTAAGCCAGGTGCAGATTTCAATGAAACCGTTACAGGCGGCACCGAACTCCAAAACCTAAAGTTCTGACTCCACTTAATCCGCGCACGTGTGATCGCAGCAACCTGTCCATCCCAATCTTTAGTGGTTGCCACAAAGGGTTCTTTACCCGCCCACTTGCCATGAGATGAAATTGGTTCCAGTACCGCACGAAACTCAGAGACTGAACCCTTGCGCCAGCGCTTCACCACAGCTGATGAATCAAACTTTTCAATATCCTCCACCACAGCAACTAAACCCCATTGCAGCGCATTGGCATCGCTCGGCGTAAAGGTTTCACCCTTGCCCGTACCTAATGATTTATGAAATGAAACATTCTTATTAGCCATCAAAAAGAAACGATCAAAGCCCATTGCAACAATCGCATTGACCATTCGAGATGGCTTAATTGTCCAGAAGTAAGCAACAATCATCAATCTCCAACGACCATTGGTTGTGCACCAGTGCATTCAAGAAGTTCGGCAAAGGATGTTGGATAGACAGCGTGAGGATGGCCTGCAGCTGCCCACACAACTTCATAATCATTGAGGGCTTGATCAATAAGAACCGTTGCGGGGGAGACCCAACCAATAGGCGCGACGCCGCCGATTGAAAAACCTGACTTTTCCTTCACGTAATCAGCATCAACTCGTCCAAGTTTTTCGATACCTAAATTCTTGGCAACTAAATCTGTGTCTACGCGATGGCGACCACTGGTAATTATCAAAAGAGGTGAATCATCTGGAAGTTTGAAGATAAGGGATGATGCGATCTGTCCAACTTCAATTCCCAAAGCAGAGGCTGCTTCTTGAGCTGTACGTGCACTATCTGAAAGGACATGAAGTTCACCGGTCAGCCCATGGTCTGCAAGGGCGACAATGACTCGCTTGACCGAAGCTTTTTCCTTTATGCCATCCACCCTCCAAGGTTATCCAATTAATTCAAGTAGGCTCAGAACAACATGACTGCTGATTTGTACGCGATGGGGATGCGAGCCCGCAATGCAATTTATGCCTCCTTCTTTCTCTTGGGCTTTCTAGGTCTTGCTTGGATTCCACGGATTCCAGAGATCAAAAACTCTCTTGAGTTAAGTGATGGTCAGTTCGGTTTAGTTCTATTGGCTAGCACAGTTGGTTCTATTCCTGGAGCACAGATAGCAGGAAGAGCGGTTCACTCTTTTTCATCAAAGTTTGTCGTGCGTATTGCAGGAGCGTTATTGCCAGTAGGTGTCTTTGTAATTGGAATTGCAGATTCTGTGCAGATTTTGTTACTGGGATTGTTTATTACCGGCTTCAATGTTGCATTCATGGATATTGCGATTAATGGCCAAGCTGTTGAAATTGAAAAACATACTAAGGGTCGATGGATGTCTAGCTTCCATGGCTTCTGGAGTATTGGTGCGTTTGCTGTCACATTGGTGGGTGGGCTAATTGCGAACTTCGTTTCGCCGCGCGATAACTTAATCGCTATCGCTGCAATCGGATTATTTGCGTTTCAGTTTATTGCACATTACATGTTGCCTGCAGAACATGATGGACACTTAGGTGAGGCTGGAATGGATGATGCAGGAAAGGTTGCACTGATTGGCAAAGAGTCTTTGATTTTATGGGCACTGGGAATTGGCTTGATGTGCTCCTTGATTCCCGAAGGTGGAGCTTATGAGTGGAGCGGGATTCTCTTGCAAGACCATATGGGAATCGGCAAAGGCCTCAACGCTGCCGCGGCGACAACCTTCTCATTAGCAATGATTGCAAGTCGCTTGCTGGGAGATCGCGCATTTGAAAAGTGGGGTCATGTAAACACCGTTAAGTACGGTGGTTACTTTGGTGGCGGCTTGTGGGGTATCGGATTGTTTGTAGGTATGTCTATCTCTGATTCCTATCCCACCGCAGGATTGATCATTGTCTGTTTAGGTTTCGGCGCTGCAGGTTTTGGTATGGGTCCATTCTTTCCAGCATTTAATTTAGCGGCCGCATCGATTCCTGGAATTGCGCCTTCGGTTGGGTTAGCACGAGTCGGATTGATAGCTATAGCGGCTTACTTTGGGGGCCCTACTTTGATTGGCTTGATTGCTGAAGTGTCATCACTGCCGATAGCGTTTGCGTTTCCTGTGGTGCTGTACATGATCGTCGGCTTGCAATCAAAGTACATAAAGGTGCGTGAGATTAAGCAATAAACCATGTCTGAATCAGGGTGAAGAGCGCAATCGTATAGAGAAGCCCAGCAAAGGCTTTTCTCAGTATTACAGGGTTTACCTGGCCACTTTTTATCGACGCAAATCGAGCAATAACCACCGCCGCTATCGCCATGGTCACTGGAACTTTCCAGTTAACATCATCCCAACTTTGGTAGTGACCAAAAAATGCAGTAATAGAGTTGATTACGATGATGGCAAGTGAGGTGCCCGCAGCTTTTCCTTGAGGAACTTTAAAGAATAAAACCAAGATCGGAATCGCGAGAAATCCGCCGCCGATTCCAAACAAGCCAGTGATCATTCCAATAATGAGAGATATCAAAATCAGCCAGAAGAAAGGAACTTTTTTCTCGGTACCGGCAACAGGTTTAATAAGCATCGTTGTGCCGGCCAGAATAAGAACCATGGCTAATCCGGTAGTCAAGAGCGAGTTGCTTAAGCGATAAACCAAAATTGAAAAACCAATATTTGTACTTAGCCCAAGAGCCCAAATGATGACGGCTTCCCTGAAGAGAACCTCTTTACTCTTGATCTTGGGTAAGAGCCCTGACATTGCAGCGGTTAAGACCACCGCTAATGCGGCAGTGGTTGCAGTTTGTGGTGTGAAGTCAAAGATGTATAAAAGAATAGGAACGGTGAGCATTGCTCCACCTGCACCGATAAATCCAAGCACCGCCCCAATGAAGCTGCCTGCAAGTAATCCACCGATGATTTCCACTGGCTAATCATGAAGCAAAAACGCCCGCCGGTATGAAACCGACGGGCTTTTAAGTTAACTAATTACAAGTTGAAGAAGGCACCTGTGATTGATGGTCCGAACTCTGTACCTGTTGCAACTAGTGCGAAGATGATCAAAGCAGCGCCTGCAAGCGAGAGGTTCTTGAAGAACCCGATTGACTCATTTTGCTTAGCTGTTGCATCTGTTTCTTTCCAGAATGCATGCATCAAGAATGATGTTGGGATGAGGAATAGCGCGATAAGTAGTGCGCCTAGATCTGCGTAGACGCCAAATGCGATGTAGAGACCACCGATGAGGATCATGAGACCTGAAAGGATCACGCTGAACTTTGCTGCTGGAACCTTCTTGTACTGGGCGTAGCCAGTCATTGCCTCAAGCTTTGTGAGGTGTGAAACGCCAGATGAGATGAAGAGCAAAGCGAAAAGTACGCGACCGATGATGAGGACGATATCCATTGAGACTCCTTGGAATATTGGTTGATTGTGAACTTACTGAGCAATAGTAGTTGAAATTTCAACTAATTTAGACCAGGACACGCTCGCCCACTTGCTATTTGTCAGTGGAGAGGGCTATTTTTCGAACATCTGTTCGAATACCCACAGCTGTGAAAGGTCCGCCTAGAAATGTCAGCCACGCAGGTTAATCCCGCCTTCGATGTC
>JBIKXW010000072.1:0-3812 GCA_044355565.1 Candidatus Planktophila sp.
CCGCAGGTCCAAAAATTACCTTTGCGGCACGTGTCACATCAAATGTTGATTGGTGGCATGGGCACAGCAGATGCTTGGTGGTTTGTTCGTACAAAGCAACGGCACAACCCATGTGGGAACAGATTTTAGAGAAAGCGATGATGCCTTCGTGGGTCCAACTAAGGCGCTCGGCATCTAGGTTGAACTCTTCAGGACGCAAGCGAATAAGAAGCAAAGCATCTTTGGCGATGTCATTCAGTTTGCGATGCTCAGGATCATCGGTCTCAGGCAAAACCTGGGCTACCGCACCAACTTCAAGATCGGAGGCGCGAATTCGGCGATCACCAGGATCTGTAACTAGGTATGTTCCAGATTTCCATGAAGTTTCCTTCAAATCATTTCCTGGAAGTGGACCAAGGTCACGTAGAAGCAAAAGTGGAGAGATAGCAGAGAGCCCAAGAGCTGCACCTAGTGATCGCTTGATTAATGATCGGCGTCCTAAGCCAGAAGCTTGTGCTCCCTCCTTTACCGCATCGACAAACTCTTTCCGATCTGAATCAGGGGAACGAAATTCGTGGCGATGGGCGATTACTTCTTGATCTGGCATCAAAGTCTTTGCCCAGTGGATCGCACCCATTCCAATGAAGAACAGGGAGATCGCCATTCCTAAACCAAGACCCAATTGATGGGCGTTCTGATCTCCCATGACCGGGACAAAAACAAAAATGTCATCTGGAATGAAAAATGATGCAACAAGTAACAATGTTCCTAGTGAGGAAATTCCAAAGAGAATTGCGACCTGGCGCTCAGCGCGCTTAGCTGCAACTGGATCATGATCGGCTTTTCTATGTACGTGGGCAGGCAAGCCTGGATCTTTAATCGCTTCGATTTCGTTAGACATTATTTATCTCGCCTTCATAGCTAGCCACACAGCTACACCGATTAGGAGTCCAAGCCCAAGAGTCCAAGCAAGCAATCCTTCAGTTACCGGACCAACACGACCCAGAGATGCTCCACCTAGATTTGGTTCAGACTCTGCATGCTTAATCCACTTAATGATTGATTTTTTCTCTTCAGGAGTAATTGTCTTGTCACTAAAGACAGGCATTGCTTGTGGACCCGTAACCATTGCTTCGTAAATGTGCTTTGGTTCAATACCCATCAAAGTTGGTGCATATTTTCCTTGAGTAAGAGCACCGCCTTGACCGGCAAAGTTGTGGCACATTGCGCAGTTATTGCGGAAAAGTTCTCCGCCCTCTGCTGTGCTGCCATCACGTTCATAATTAAGTTGTTCTTCAGTTGGAATTTCTGGTCCTGGTGCAAGGGATGCCACGTAAGCAGCCAACGCCGCTGTTTCTTCAGGTGTATAGAGCGGCTCTTTGCGCATTGCCTGTGTGCTCATATCGGCCATCGGCATACGTCCAGTACCTACTTGGAAATCTACTGATGCAGCTCCGACACCTACGAGAGAGGGTGCAATAGCGCCGCCTTCAGAGTTAAGTCCGTGACAAGAAGAACAACCCTTCAAAAAGATTTGACGACCTTCTTCGATGAGGGCTGAGCGATCAGCCTTTGTAGTCTGCGCAGTAGTTGTAGCACTTGCCACGCTGAATGTTGTGCCAATTGCAAGTAATGCAAAGATCAACAATGATGGACCAACCGCCTTATGGCGACGGTAGCGAGATAAACGCTTCACTTATATTCCTTACTACTTAATCAGGTAAATCGCAGCAAACAGTGCGATCCATACAACGTCTACGAAGTGCCAGTAGTACGAAACCACAATCGCGGTTGTCGCTTGCTGGTGAGTAAATCTGCGAGCCTTTGAAACACGGATCATCACAATTAAGAAGGCGATGAGACCTCCCGTTACGTGCAACCCATGGAAACCGGTAGTGATGTAAAAAACGGAGCTATATGCATTGGTGGAAAGTGCAAGTCCTTCAGATACTAAGAGCGCATATTCATAAACCTGACCTGCGATAAAGAAGGAACCCATCAAGAAAGTTGTGGCAAACCATTCGCGCATTCCCCACTTATTTACTTGGTACAACTTTCCAGTGCGACGGTTCTGAAAACGCTCTGCTGCAAAAACGCCGAACTGGCATGTCACAGAAGAGAGAACCAAAACAGTTGTGTTGAATGACGCAAATGGAATGCTCAGTAAATGAGTCGACTCCGCCCAAATCTCCGGTCCCTGCACAGCGCGGATAGTGAAGTACATCGCAAAGAGTGCGGCGAAAAACATCAGCTCGCTAGATAGCCAGACGATTGTTCCTACCGCTACAGCGTTAGGACGAGAAATTTTGTGGTGTGCTACGGCGCTTGACATAGGGGCGATTATTCCCGAAAACAAGCGCGCCGTCTGCCTAGGGGGCGCTCAGAACCCATCGATTTTGCTCCTATTGAGGTGAAACGGATCACCTCAAAATGGTGATTTTGAGAGCCTGCGATGGGCTGCGGGTGAAGGTTTTTTCATTAGAATGCCGTCATGGCCGAGAGTAAAAAACAGATCATTATCTACTCAGATGACTCCTCAGTTCGATCCTCAATAATATCCGCCCTCGGAGTTCGAGTAGCGAAAGACCTGCCCGAGCATGAAATTCACCAATTTGCGACAGGCCCGGCATTACGTGCCTATGTGGACTCAAAAAATCTTGCGGGAGGTTTTCGCGCCGACCTTTTCATTCTCGATGGGGAAGCGGCGCAAGAGGGCGGATTAGGAATGGCTCGACAACTCAAGGATGAGGTCTTCAACTGTCCTCCAGTTCTTGTGATTACAGGCCGTAAGGAAGATAAGTGGCTAGCGGCTTGGTCTCTCGCCGAAGCATCTGTGGTGCACCCTATCGATCCCTTTACTTTGGCAAAGACCGCAGCAGAATTACTGCGCGGGACCGCTGTAGTTTCTGCTTAACTTTTCTCATGAGCACATCGCTGTGGAGTGAACACATAGCGATTATAAATTCAGGTCTAGATCTTGAGGTCGACCGAGTTCAGTGGTGCATGAATCAAATCCTTACCGGGCAAGCCGAGAATGAAACAATCAAAGAGTTTCTCCTTGCGCTAAAAATCAAGGGTGAAAGCGCCGAAGAGGTGGGGGCACTCGTTGCTCAAATGTATGAACACTGCGCTCCAATCAATATCAACGAAAGAGCTGTCGACACTGTTGGAACAGGTGGAGATAGCGCCCACACAATAAATATTTCAACTACATCAGCGATCATCGCTGCAGCGGCAGGGGCCAAGGTAATTAAGCATGGCAACCGCGCTGCTTCCTCTAAATCAGGTTCGGCAGATCTTCTCGAAAATTTAGGAATCAACATCAATCTCAATGGCGCGCAAGTTGAAGAGAGTTTTTCAACCTTAGGAATTGGTTTTTGCTTTGCTCCGAAATTTCATCCAGCAATGAAGTTTGCGGCAGGGGCTCGCAAAGAGCTCGGTGTACCAACTGTTTTTAACATTTTGGGGCCGCTTGCTAACCCTGCTCGTCCACAAGCGGCAGCCATCGGGGTGGCTAATGAACGAATGCATTTAGTCATGGCGCAGGTTCTTGGTGATCGTGGCGTTGATGGTTTTGTTTTCCGAGGTGATGATGGCCTCGATGAGATAACTCTTGCATCCACCACATCTGTATTGAGTATTGGAACAGAAGAGATTACGAGCGGTTTGTTGGATCCTCAAGAGTTTGGAATTTCCAGAGCTCCAATATCGGCATTAGTTGGGGGAGATGGAGCGGAAAATGCTCGCATCACCCGGGCGATCTTTACTGGGGAAAAGGGCGCTCACCGAGATGCGTGTGTTCTCAACGCGGCTGCAGCGATCGCAGCCTTCGA
>JBIKXW010000041.1:0-11995 GCA_044355565.1 Candidatus Planktophila sp.
TCTTCTCCATCAATTGAAGATCTCCGAGATCTTTTCCATAGGAAGTTGTGTTCTCACTTACTAGGAACAATTCAGATACGCCATTTTCAGCTAACCAACGAGCCTCATTGATAATCTCTGTCGGACGTCGTGAAATAAATGAGCCTCGGAAATATGGAATTGCACAAAATGAACAACGTCGATCGCAACCAGAGGCGATCTTCAGCGGAGCCCATGGAGCGTTGCCTAAACGTTTACGTGAAAACTCTTCCTCTTGTCTGGCATCTGCTCGCTCGGCAGGTGCGATAGGAAGTAATGCACGTCGATCGCGAGGCACATGAGCCTTGTGCGATTCGCCGGCAATGATTGATTGAAGGCGGGCTGAGATATCTTTGTAATCATCAAAACCTAAAATTGCATCAGCTTCGGGCAAGGCTTCTGCGAGTTCATTTCCATATCGTTCGGCCATGCAACCAACCGCAACTACTGCACGGGTAGTTCCATGTCCTTTTAGGGAGTTAGCTTCAAGAAGGGCATCCACCGAGTCCTTTTTTGCAGATTCGATAAAGCCGCAAGTGTTAACTAGAGCAACCTCAGCTGATTCAACATCATCGACAAGGGTCCAGCCATCGGCGGCCAGACGACCAGCCAGCTCTTCAGAGTCAACTTCATTTCGTGCGCACCCTAAAGTGACAACTGCAACTGTGCGCTTCATTTGCACAATCTTACAGTGCAATGTGCAATTAAGAATCTACTCCGTACGACACGCTAACAACCTGGCCATCTGTACCTAAAGGATCAACTTTTTTGCCATTCACAGACAGATCGACTCCACCAGCGTTGCCAACTTTGAGATTTAACTGCTCACTTGTTGTGAAGGTTTTAGAGGCACCTTGAGAAAGCTGTCCACTAAATAGGGTTCGTCCACTTGAATCTGAGACAAAGAGCCAACTCTTAGCCCGGGTAGCTTCGATGATTACCTCGACACCTTCTCCTGTTGAGACCGCTGGCTCATCAGTTGGTTGCGTTGTTGGCTCGGCAGATGCTGAAGGCTCCGTTGTCTCTTCAAGTGCAACAGGAATATCAGGAGTTGAATTATTGGTGATAAGTATCTGGGCAAGGCCTGCAATAAACAAAGTTGAGATTGAAATCGCTACAAGAACTTTCCAAGAAACCTTTCGGCTTTCTCCTGGTTCACGCATCACGCTATTTTCAACAAGCAGATCCTGCATCGAACGATCAACATGCATCTGTTCATCTTCAAAGGCGGTCAAGAAAAGTTGTGGGTCGACATTTAACTTTGTAGCCATATTTCTTAAATGACCACGTGCATAAGTTTCGCCACCGCATTGTGTGAAATCATCTGATTCCATTTGTTTAAGCAGTGGGCCACGGATATTTGTGGCGGCAGAAAGATCATCGATGCTAAGGCCAGCATCCTTACGCGCCTTAGTAATCATTGATCCAAGTGACATGAAACATCCTCAATCCTGCCAATGTAGGAGTTATCAGTGTAAGTCTTATGGGGTCAGGGTGACTAGTAAGAGGTGTGAGCGAGAGGGGTGAACCTCACCCCTTCACGCGTAGTTAATCAGCTGTTAATAGTCGCGCAAGGTAGCAAGAACCGAATCGAGTTCATCTGGCTTCACCAAAACGGTGCGAGCCTTCGAACCTTCGGAAGGTCCAACAATTCCTCGTGACTCCATCAGATCCATTAAGCGACCAGCTTTTGCAAAACCAACACGTAACTTTCTTTGTAGCATCGAAGTTGATCCAAATTGAGTGCCTACAACAAGTTCTACAGCTTGGCACAAGATATCTAAATCATCCCCGATCTCTTTATCAACCATCTTCATTTGATTGACGGGAGCGGTCACATCATCACGATAACGAGGCTTGAGTTGCTTCTTAACATGGGAAGTTACCGCTTCAATTTCACGCTCTGATACATAAGCGCCTTGAATTCTAATTGCGCGACTAGCGCCCATCGGGATGAACAATCCATCACCTTGTCCTACTAATTTTTCTGCGCCAGGGCTATCCAGAATTACTCGGCTATCTGCAAGTGAACTTGTTGCAAATGAAAGCCGTGAAGGTACATTTGCCTTAATTAATCCTGTCACAACATCTACAGATGGCCGCTGCGTTGCAAGCACTAAGTGAATACCTGCAGAGCGAGCAAGTTGTGTAATACGAACAACAGACTCCTCAACCTCTTTCGCAGCAACCATCATCAAATCTGCAAGCTCATCGATAATAACTAACAGGTATGGATATGGCTCAACAGTTCTATCGCTTCCTTCAGGAACTGTGACCTTACCTGCGCGGACCGCTTTGTTGAAATCATCTATGTGTCTAAAGCCAAAGGTAGATAGATCCTCGTAGCGAAGATCCATTTCGCGGACAACCCATGTAAGAGCATCAGCTGCTTTCTTGGGATTTGTAATGATTGGGGTAATCAAATGCGGAATACCTTCGTAGGCGTTGAGCTCTACCCGCTTAGGATCGATTAACACCATTCTCACATCATCAGGTGTTGAACGCATCAAGATGGAGGTAATCATCGCGTTAATCATCGATGACTTACCCGCGCCCGTTGCTCCGGCAACTAAAAGGTGTGGCATCTTCGCAAGGTTTGCACACACAAAGTTACCTTCTACATCCTTGCCCAGCGCCACAAGCATCGGATGCAAATCCTGACCTGCAACAGTTGAGCGCAATACATCTCCTAGGGCGACAATCTCGCGATCGGTATTTGGAATCTCAATTCCTACCGCGGATTTTCCTGGGATCGGAGAAAGGATTCGAACCTCGCTACTTGCAACGGCATATGAAATATTCTTTGCAAGCGCTGTGATTCGCTCAACCTTTACTGCGTTTCCAAGTTCAACTTCATAGCGCGTAACTGTAGGTCCGCGCATAAAACCGGTAACTTTTGCATCGATATCAAACTGCAAGAAAACCTCTGTTAGGGCTGCAACGACAAGATCATTTGTCTTACTCTTGGATTTAGCAGCAGGACCCGTTCGTAGCAAGTCTGATGCTGGCAACTCATACTTCACATCTGCGGTCAAAAGTAATTGTTCTGGACGCTTTACTGCCACCGTGTTTTCATTCGCATGAGTAACAGATGGGATCGACTCTTCGACTGGGAACTCTTCATCAAAACTTTCTTCATCTATCTCCTCATCCTCTTCATTTGAAGCAGCATTCCACTCTGCAACAATCGGTGATTCAAACGGAGGTGTGTCTGTTACCTCAAACTCTTCAACAGTTTTTTCAGTACGCTCTGGCCGTTTAGACCAAAGCCAACCGCTTGCTGATGCAATACGAGCAAATACCTCATTAACAGGAGTGGCTGTAATTACCAGAACACCAAAGATAAAGAGAATGAGAAGAACCGGGTAAGTCAAAATGGATGTCATGAGTGAAATAAGTGGAGTTGATACTCCGTACCCCAACCAACCGCCACCTTCGCGGATCGCCGTCGCTCCAGTACCAATTGAACCGTTGAGCATGTGCGCCAGACCTGTTGTCGAAAGCAACAAAGCTAATGTTCCAACAATTATTCGTCCAGTAGCTTTTGAATCCTCTGGCACCCTGAACAATCTGATGGCAAAGTAGATAAAAACTAGTGGTGCGAAAAATCCAACTTGGCCAACCCCACCATAAATTATTGAGTACAGCAGACGACCGACAGGGTTATCTGATTGGAACCAGGTGCCTGCGGTTGAAATAAGCGCAAGGATCAGAATAAGGAAGGCGATACCGTCACGTTGATGTGCTGGATCTAAATCACGGGCACCTCGTGCCACAAAGCGAACGCCGCTACCTAAAGATTTTGCAATAAATCGCCACAAGGATGCAAGGCCGCGACCCAGAGCTCCGCCTACCGCTCCAGTCTTACTCTTTGCTTTCTTCCTTTTAGCCACACGCATGATCGTAAAGGGTGAACAATTTGGAACCTACTAGGCGCGCCGTTCTTCAAACTTCAATAACGACAGGGACAATCATCGGCTTTCGACGGTGCTCTCCCCCAACCCAGCCACCAATTGTTTTTCTAACAATCTGTGAGAGTTGATGGGTGCCGTTATTACCATCTGCAACCGCGGTTGCAAGTGCCTTCTCAATTCGCATTTTTACCTCATCAAACATCGCAGCATCTTCATTAAATCCGCGCGCATGGATGTCTGGACCAGCGACTATCTTTCCGCTCTGAGAATCAATGACAACGACACATGAGATAAAACCTTCTTCACCAAGAATACGTCGATCCTTCAATGAACTCTCTGTTATATCTCCGATACTTTGACCATCAACAAAAACAAATCCCACTGGTACGGCGCCTACTACTTCTGCTTCGTGATTGATTAAATCAATCACAACGCCATTATCAACTATGAATGTATTGCTTCTAGCAACACCGGATTGAATCGCCAATTCTGCATTTGCCTTCATGTGACGCCATTCCCCATGAATAGGCATGACATACTTCGGTTTTACGATGTTGTAGCAGTACAGCAACTCACCTGCAGCTGCGTGGCCTGAAACATGAACCATGGCATTTGCTTTGTGAACTACCTTTGCACCAAAACGTGTTAACTCATTGATGACCCTAAATACCGAGTTTTCGTTACCTGGAATTAACGATGAAGCCAAAATTACTGTGTCGCCTTCACCGACTCGAATCTGATGGTCCCCATTAGCCATTCGAGACAAAGCGGCCATCGGTTCACCTTGAGATCCTGTACAAATTAAAACAACATTGTCATCGTATTGATCAAGATCCTTTGCATCGATTACTAAATCTGCAGGAACATGTAGGTACCCCATGTCCTCTGCGATTTTCATGTTACGCACCATAGAACGGCCGATGAAAACTACTTTACGTCCATGCTGGGCTGCGATATCTATAACTTGCTGTACGCGGTGCACATGAGAAGAGAATGAAGCAACGATCACTCTGCGCCTGGTTGAAGAGATCACACGATTAAGTGCCGGCATAATTTCGCGCTCCGATGGAGTAAAGCCAGGAATATCCGCATTTGTAGAATCCACCATGAAAAGATCCACGCCTTGTTCGCCTAGCCGAGCAAAGGTTCGCAAATCTGTAATGCGACCATCTAATGGAAGTTGATCCATTTTAAAATCACCCGTTGCTAGTACTCGCCCAGCATCGGTGTTGATCACAACAGCTAGCGCATCTGGAATCGAGTGATTTACAGCAACAAACTCCAATGTAAATGGGCCAATATCTTCTGTGCCACCTTCACGAACTTCGCGAGTTAATGGAGTAATTCGATGTTCCTTCAACTTTGCGGTTATCAAAGCCAGAGTTAACGCTGAACCGTAAAGTGGAATATCGCCACGTTCACGTAAAAGGTATGGGACAGCGCCGATGTGGTCTTCATGTCCATGAGTTAGAAAGATTCCGATTACATCCTGTAGCCGATCTCTGATGTATGAAAAATCAGGCAAAATGAGATCAATTCCTGGTTGATTATCTTCAGGGAATAAAACTCCACAGTCGACTATAAGAAGCTTTGATTTGTACTCAAAGACGGTCATGTTTCGGCCGATTTCAGTTAAACCGCCGAGTGCGACAATACGCAACCCGCCATCAACAAGTGCGGGCGGTGTACTTAGATTTGGATGTGGGTGATTCATTAGTTAACTGCGACACCACCAGCGCGCAGATCTTCGCGCAATTGCGCTATCTGAGCATCTGTTGCATCGACGAGTGGAAGACGAGTGTGGCCACCAGGTAGGCCCATGAGTGTGAGTGCCGCTTTAGTCAAAATTGCGCCTTGTGTACGGAATGTTCCTGTGAAAACTGGTAAAAGCTTTTGGTGAATCTCTAATGCACGAGCTGAGTTTCCGGCAAACCATGCATCGAGAAGTTCGCGTAGATCCTTACCCACTGTATGACCACACACCGAAACAAATCCAACAGCACCCACAGATAACAGTGGAAGGTTGAGAATGTCATCACCAGAATAAATTGGGATACCACAACGCTTTATCACCCATGATGTTGAAGCAACATCTCCCTTTGCATCCTTTAAGGCAACGATGCGTGGATGTTCAGATAGGCGAACGATTGTGTCAGGCTCAATGGGTACACCTGTTCTTCCTGGAATGTCATACATCATCATGGGAAGATCGGTTGCATCAGCAACTGCGCGAAAGTGTGCTTCGATTCCAGCTTGTGGCGGCTTATTGTAATAAGGAGTAACAACGAGTAAACCATCTGCACCTGCTTTTTCGGTGCGCTTTGCTTGATTGATTGAATACTCAGTTTCATTGTCACCAGCACCAGATAAAACTTTGATTGTCGGTCCAACAGTATTTCGAACTACTCGAATGATCTCCTCTTTCTCAGAGGACTTTGTAGTTGGAGCTTCGCCCGTTGTTCCATTGACAACAATTCCATCATGTCCATTTGCGACTAAATGGGCTGCAATTGTTTCAATCCCCGCCCAATCGATCGCCCCATCTTTTGTAAAAGGGGTGACCATCGCCGTCAAAAGACGTCCAAATGGAGCAGGCGTTGTCATGTAGCGAACTCTACCCGTATTAAGGGGCGATTCGTCCAGACTTTTCAAAGGCTCCGTATGTAAGTGGCATCAATTTCGCAAACTCCGCTTCCATTTTCTCGGCAACCATCTCAATTTCGCGCTGAGGGTAGCTAGGGAAGTGCGAACCTTCGCGGGCTGTTCGAAGGGATAAAAAGTTCATCAAAGCACGGGCATTCATCGTGACATACATGGATGAATACGTTGCAACAGGCAGAACAGCGCGGGCTACCTCACGTGCAACACCTGCATCCAACATCTTCTTATAGCTGTCATAGGCTGCGATGTATGCAACCTTCATTGAATCAACTGTGACATCAAACTGCTCTTTAGTGCCATCTACAAATGTATAAGCACCGGTCTTGCCAACCTGAATCAACTTTCGCTCTGCTGATGGAATATAAAACACCGGCTTGAGTTCACGGTAGCGCCCGCTTTCCTCGTTATATGAGGCGATGCGATGGCGCATGAATTCGCGGAACACAAATATTGGTGCTGAAACAAAAAAGGTCATTGAGGTGTGCTCAAAGGGTGAACCGTGACGTTCGCGTGCAAGGTAGTTAATCAATCCGGCAGAACGGGCTGGATCTTCGCCGATCTCATCCAAGGATTGTTCTCCAGCTGTAGAAACACGGGCTGCCCAAATTACATCGGCATCGCTAGCGCTGGATTTAACTAACTCAACTGTTACATCATCACGGTAAATAATCTCTTCACTCATGGTCGCACCCTATCTATGCGCCCCTATCGACCCTTGGATTTATACGGCACAATAGCCGCGTGTCCACAGTTGCCTCGACCACTTTCAGGGACTCCATGAGTGTTTCCATCACGGTGGGAGCTTACGGAGTGGCTTTTGGGGCTGCTGCCGTTGCCAATGGATTCACCGTTGTTCAAGCGTGCTTCTTGTCACTGCTCACATTTTCAGGAGCATCTCAATTTGCTGTTATTGGTGTGATCGGTGCTGGTGGATCTGCCATAAGTGCAATTGCTACGGCATCATTACTTGGAGTTCGAAATACTTTGTATGGAGTCATCATGGCTCCCCGTTTGCATGTAAAGGGTTTAAAGCGAGTTATTGCTGCACAAATAACAATTGATGAATCAACTGGTGTCGCACTTGGTCAAGAGCCACGTGGAATCGATGCAATGCGTAAGGGTTTTTGGTACACAGGTATTGGTGTCTTTGTTTTTTGGAATCTATTTACCCTGGCTGGGGCGCTTGGCGCGCAAGCCATGGGAGATATTCGCGCCTTTGGTCTGGATTCAGCTGTACCTGCTGCATTTCTTGGCTTGGTATGGCCACGATTAACAGGAAACTTTGAACGCGCACTTGCCGTTGGTTGTGCGTTCTTTGCAATAGCAATGACACCGATACTCCCAGCAGGTTTGCCAATCATCGCAACCGCCTTTATCGCCGTTGTAGTTGGGTTAAAGCGATGACAATCTTCTGGGCCGCAACAATTGGAACCAGCCTTTTGGCTTTTCTTCTCAAGTACTCTGGACATTCAGTACCTGAGCGCTGGCTTTCTCACCCAAAGATTCAGCGGATCAACGCTCTCATTCCGATCGCTCTTCTTAGTGCGCTGGTAGCGGTGCAGAGCTTTTCAGAAAAATCCGAACTTATGATTGATCAGCGATTAGTTGGTTTATCGGCTGCAATCATTGCGCTACTTTTGAAAGCGCCATTCCCAATTGTGGTGCTCTCCGCAGCGATTTCATCAGCTACGGTTTACAACTGGTTTTAGATAATCCCTAAAGATTGCAGTTTGGCCTTTAAATCATTATCAGATGGTTCAGTCAGATGAGTTCCATCAGAAAAGACAATTACCGGAATTGACTTTGCTCCACCATTAATCTCGATTACCTTGTCTGCAGCGGTTACATCTGCATCGGTATCAATTTTTGTGTACTCGACATTGAGCTCTTTCAATAGTCGCTCTGATCTGCGGCAATCTCCGCACCAATCCGCACCATACATAGTGATTTGATCTTTAGACATTGATTGCTCCTTACATGAACTTGTCGAGGCCATGAGTTAGGCCTGGTGTGTTAACAATTTTGCGTACGCCAAGAATAACTCCTGGCATAAATCCTGCACGGTCAATTGAATCATGACGAATAGTTAAGGTCTCCCCTAGGCCGCCAAACAAAACCTCTTGGTGGGCTACCAATCCACGTGCGCGAACCGAATGCACTGGAATTCCACCAACTAATGCACCACGCGCACCATCTAGAGCCGTTGTTGTTGCATCCGGCATCGCGCCAAGACCTGCTTCTTTACGAGCTGCAGACATCAATTCAGCGGTACGTGCCGCGGTTCCCGATGGAGCATCAACCTTTGCAGGGTGATGTAGTTCGATAATCTCTGCAGATTCAAAGTAATGTGCCGCCTTTGCAGCAAACTCCATCATTAATACTGCGCCGATTGCAAAATTTGGCGCGATGAGAACACCCACTGATGGGTTTTGTGCCAACCAACCCTTTACCGTTGCTAGCTTGGCATCATCAAAACCTGTTGTGCCAACAACTACATTGATTCCATTATCAATGAGAAATTCTAAATTTGACATCACGCTATCTGGAGTCGTGAAATCAACGACTACATGTGCGGCTGAGCCTTTGAGTTGATCGAGTGAATCGCCCATATCAAGTGCAGCAACAAGTGCGAGACCTTCTGCTGCTTCCACAGCTTTAACTACTTCAGAGCCCATTCGACCACGAGCACCTAAGACGGCAACATTGATCATTTACTTAACACCTTCTCAAACTTTGACTCTGATTTGAATGGACCAACAAGAGCAAGGGTAGGCGTTTTAGTCAGAAAGGCGCTAGCAATTTCCTTAATGTCTGTGGCGTTTACGCGTGAGATCGCCTTAAGAATCTCATCAAAATCCATGACATGTCCATAGACAATCTCATTTTTACCGATCCGGCTCATGCGAGATCCCGAATCCTCTTGACTCAGAACTAACGAGCCACGAACCGCACCCTTTGCCCGCTCAATCTCTTCATGGGACATTCCATTATCTGCAACATCAGCTAAGACCTCGCGAATGATTTCAACAACTTCGATCGCCTTTGAAGGATTACAGCCGGCGTAAAATCCAATTTGTCCGCTCCCTGCAAACTGTTGTGCATAGGCATATACAGAGTAAGCAAGTCCACGTTTTTCACGGATCTCTTGGAACAATCGGGATGACATTCCCCCACCAAGTGCTGATGCCAAAATTCCCATCGCAAAGCGACGATCATCATGGCGAGCAACACCCTCCATGCCGTAAAACATGTGTGCTTGTTCCGTTGGACGAGAAATAAGGCCAACGGAGCGTTGAGGGCTCTTGCGAACCACAGAATTAGGACGAATAACTGGCGCACCAGTTACATCCAAGAAACCATCTTGGGACAATGCGGTTTCAACCATTGCCACAACTTTTTTATGCTTAATGTTTCCGGCAACAGCTACAACCAAATCCTGCGGTAGGTAACGTTTCTTGTAATAGTTGAAAACAGCGTTACGGGACACATTGTTGATCGAATCGATGGTGCCAAGAATTGGGCGGCCCAATGGGGTATCCCCATAATAGGTTTCAGCGTATAAATCATGAACTAAGTCGCTGGGATCATCATCGCGCATTGCTATCTCTTCAAGCACAACCTTGCGCTCTGCATCGACATCTAGCGCTGTCACCACTGATGATGTAATCAAATCAGAAACGACATCGATCGCCATTGGTAAATCTGTATCGATAACACGCGCGTAAAAGCAGGTGTACTCCTTGCTTGTGAAGGCATTCATCTCACCACCAACAGATTCGATGGAGGCGGAGATCTCTAAAGCATTTCGTCGCTTGGTTCCCTTGAACAGTAAATGCTCTAGAAAGTGAGAAGCCCCAGCAACGGCCGGGGTTTCATCACGAGAACCAACATTTACCCAGATACCAATCGCGGCGCTGCGTACCGAAGGAACTTCTTCAGTAACGATACGCAGACCGCTAGGCAATACTGAACGACGAACGCTCATTTATTCAGCTGAACCAGTTGTTCCATCTTCAAGTACAGGAACCAAAGAAAGCTTGCCCTTTGGATCAATCTCGCCGATTTCTACCTGGATCTTGTCGCCAACCTTCATGACCTCTTCAAGGTTTTCAATGCGCTTTCCACCATGCATCTTGCGGATCTGCGATACATGAAGCAAGCCATCTTTACCTGGCATCAATGAGATGAAAGCACCAAATGCAGCAAGCTTCACAACGGTACCTAGGTAACGCTCGCCAACCTCTGGCATCTGTGGGTTTGCAATTGCATTGATCTGTGCGCGAGCGGCTTCTGCTGATGGACCATCAGTTGCACCGATGTAAATAGTTCCATCATCTTCGATAGAAATATCTGCACCTGTCTCATCTTGGATCTGGTTAATAATCTTGCCCTTAGGCCCGATTACTGCACCGATCTGATCAACTGGAATCTTGACAGAGATGATGCGAGGAGCAAATGGGCTCATCTCATCCGGAGCATCGATCGCTTCATTCATGACATCTAGAATCGCAAGACGCGCTTCCTTTGCCTGTAGAAGTGCACCAGCAAGAACAGATGCTGGAATTCCATCTAGCTTTGTATCTAGCTGCAAAGCTGTAACAAAGTCCTTAGTTCCGGCGACCTTGAAGTCCATATCTCCAAATGCATCTTCTGCACCCAAGATATCTGTCAAAGCAACGTACTCAACCTTGCCATCAACATCATCTGAAATAAGACCCATTGCAATACCTGCAACGGGAGCACGTAGTGGAACACCTGCGTTAAATAGTGCAAGAGTTGATGCACATACAGAACCCATAGATGTTGAACCATTTGAACCAAGTGCTTCAGAGACCTGACGGATTGCGTAAGGGAACTCTTCGCGAGTTGGTAGTACTGGAATCAATGCACGCTCAGCGAGAGCTCCATGGCCGATTTCGCGGCGCTTAGGTGTACCAACTCGACCTGTTTCACCAGTTGAATATGGTGGGAAGTTGTAGTTGTGCATGTAACGCTTGTGGTTCTCAGGGTTTAAAGTATCGAGCTGTTGCTCCATCTTTAACATGTTAAGAGTTGTGATTCCGAGAATCTGTGTCTCTCCACGCTCGAAGATCGCTGAACCGTGTACGCGAGGAATAACCTCTACCTCTGCAGAAAGCGCACGGATATCGCGAAGACCGCGACCATCGATACGGATCTTGTCGCGCAATACACGCTGACGTACAAGCTTCTTAGTTAATGAACGGAACGCTGCAGGAACTTCCTTTTCGCGTCCTTCAAATTGCGCGCTTACTGATTCCTTAACAGAAGCAGAGATCTCATCGATCTTTGTTTCGCGCTCTTGCTTACCGACAATAGTTAGCGCCTTTGCAAGATCATCCTTAGCTGCCTTTTCAACAGCTGCGAATACATCATCCTGGTAA
>JBIKXW010000042.1:0-11961 GCA_044355565.1 Candidatus Planktophila sp.
CCACGGGAGCCCACAAGGCTGAGAGGGTCTGAAATTCAGACCGACCGATTGACCCATCCGATAATGCGGATGAGGAAAGGATTTAACTATGTCTACCACTTTGTTTACAGCCTGGGGCTATGAAGTATCAATTCTTGAATTCACAGCAGCGGTAGCCTCATTTGTTGGCGTGTATTTAGGTACAACCGGAAAACGAATCACCTGGCCTTGGTGGGTTCTCAGTAGCGCTTTGTACGGTGTTTTTTTCTACCAAGTCGATCTTTTCGCAAGCGCGATTCTGCAAATTGTCTTTATCGGTGCAGCAATTTATGGATGGTTTGGTTGGGCGCCAACTGGTGCTGTGCCTGGAACCATTTCAACTCGGTACCGAATAAGAATCGTGATTGGAACCATGATAAGTGTCGCTGCTTTGTCGCCGGTTTTGGCGGATATCGGCGCTGCAGCAACTTGGACCGATGCCTTTATTCTTATCGGCTCGATTGTTGCGCAGTTACTTATGGTTTATGAGAAGTATGAGACATGGGTTCTGTGGCTAATCGTCAATGTAGTTGCAACGGTGCAATACCTTTCATTGGGGTATTGGTTTACCGCACTTCTTTATGGAGTCTTTGCAATCGTTGCAATTCTTGGATGGAAACGCTGGCGTGACTCTCTTAGCCATTGATGGCCCAGCGGGTGCCGGTAAGACAACCCTTGCTGCAAAGCTTGAGGGTGAGTATTCCGCGCACTCCACTGTTCACGTTGTTCACATGGATGATTTGTACAACGGGTGGGATAACGCACTTAGCAATGCTTTGATGGAGATCTTGGATCGAATCACATCTGCCCATCTCGCCGGTCGCGATTGCACCATCAAGATTTTTAACTGGCATCTGATGAAGTTTGACCGTGAAGAGATCATCCATCCGACTGATTACTTGATTATCGAAGGCGTTGGAGCCGCTCAAGCAATAGTGCGAGAAGCGGGTGCGATCACCTATTGGTTGGATATCGATGCTGAAACTGGTTTACAGCGGGTTCTGGCGCGAGATGGATCCCACATCGAAAATGAAATGCGTCAATGGCAGATTCAGCAAAGCATTCACTTCGCAACCGATCAAACCCGGGAAAACTGCGAGTTTAAAATCACTTCATAAGGCATCTTGGGCGCGCCCTCGACTCATGTTGAAGGCGCGCTCCATAAAATCTGCATATGTCTGATCTGACCGGAGAGCTCATTGATGGGCGCTACCAATTATTGCGTCAGGTCGCTAATGGTGGAATGGCATCGATCTATGAAGCTATTGACACCAGACTCGATAGAAAAGTCGCAGTCAAGATCATGCATCCTCACCTTGCTCAAGATGAAGCTTTTGTCTCGCGCTTTATAAAGGAAGCAAAGGCCGCAGCCGCACTGTCTCATCCCAACATCGTTGCGGTGCAGGATCAAGGCTGGAATCAAAGCGGAGTCCCAGCGGTCTATTTAGTAATGGAGCTGATCGAAGGTCACACCCTTCGCGAATATCTCAATGAGCGCGGTCGATTTGAGATAAAGGATGCGATTAATTATTTGACCCCGATCTTGAGTGCGCTGGCAGCGGCACATCAACTTGGAATCGTCCACCGTGACATCAAGCCTGAAAACATTTTGATATCAACCGAGGGTCGTATCAAGATCGCAGATTTCGGTCTAGCCCGAGGTGAGTTAATCGGTTCAACGATGACCGCTGAATCAAGCGTTATTTTAGGAAGTGTTTCCTACCTATCACCTGAGCAGGTTCAACGCGGAGTAGCCGACTCTCGAAGCGATGTCTATGCAGCTGGAATTGTTGCCTATGAAATGCTGACTGGAGAAAAACCATTCTCCGCAGACTCCCCCATTCAAATTGCATACATGCATGTCAATGAAGAGATCCCACGATTGCGCAGTAAGCGTAAAGATATCCCCCAGGCCTTAGATGATTTAATTGCAAGTTCAACTGCCAAAAACCCAGATGATCGTCCGCGCACCGCTGGCGATTTCCTCGATGAATTGCAGCAGATTCAGATTAATTTGGATCCCCGCAAAAACCAGATGGATCTAGGTTTAGATCTTCCGGTAGAGCCCATCAAAGAAAAGCCCCGCAAGAAGATTAAAGAATCCGCCCCTATTGAACTCACAGAGCCAGTTGTGGAGACAACCAAGGAAATTAAGCGCAGGGAAGAGAAAAAAAGGCGTGCAAGTAACCGAGTTCGCCGCAACCGTAAGGTTGCTTTGATCCTCGCCATAGCTTTAGGAGTTGGAGGTTGGTGGACCTTGGTGGGTCCGGGCTCTCGCGTAGTGGTTCCTTCCACCATCGGTGGAAGTTACGAGGAAGCATCAAGGATTATTTCGCCGCTGGGATTAATTATTTCCACTGAAAATCGTTTCGATGAAGAGATTCCAAAGGGAAGAGTTATCGAAAGTATCCCCGGCGGCGGTGACAAGGTTGATGCGGGCGGGACCGTAACATTGATTGTCTCTAAAGGTCCTGAGAGATATGTGGTTCCAATGACAAAGGGCTTAACTCCTGAAGCTGCTCAAGCGACTTTGAAAAAGTCTCCGCTGCTCATTGGAGTAATCACCCAGGTATACAACGCTGATATTCCTAAGGGTTTTGTTATTTCGACAAACCCTGCATCAGGTCAATCGGTTAAACGAGATACAAAGATCAACTTGTTGGTATCAAAGGGTGTTGAACAAGTAGCGCTTGTTTCATACATTGGAAAGAGTGGCGAGCAGGCATTAAATGAGTTAACTGAATCAGGATTTTCGGTTGAGGTCGGATACGCCTTTAATGAGAATGTTCCAGAGCTTGCCGTCATAATGCAAAATCCTGCCGGTGGGGTAAGTGTGAACAAAGGCGCGAAGGTTGTTATTCAGATATCAAAGGGCCCTCGTTATACCTATGTTCCAAAGACTGTAATTACTATGGAGGCAAAGGCTGCCCAGGAGATGCTTGAATCTTTAGGTTTAAAGGTGAAGGTTGTATCAGTCGGAAACAATAAGAAAAAGGTGGTTAAGAAAGTATCACCGGCGGTCAACACCAAGGTTAAACGTGGCAGCACGGTGACGATTACCGTAGGGTAAGGCAATGCCTACGCCAGTTAAGAAACCTCGTATCGGTGCCCACACCCCTACTACTGGTGGAATGGCCAAGAGATCTATCGCTTACGCACAAGAAATTGGTGCCGAGGCAATTCAAGTTTTTGCATCTAGCCCCCGAACATGGGCGATGCCTGAAGCCAAACCCGAACTAGATGAAGCCTTCAAAATCAAAGCAGCAGAGCTTGATATCGAAACATATGTACACGCTCCTTTCTTGATTAACTTGGGCTCACCAACGGAAGCGACCTACTTAAACTCGTTGGCTTCAACTCAGTACTCATTAAAACGTGGAGCTGAAATCGGTGCACTTGGTGTTGTTATTCATACAGGCTCTGCTGTGGATCTTAATCATGTTGAAAAGGCGTGGAAGCAGATTCATGAAGGCATGATGCCAATTCTTAACGCTTTAGGTGATGATGCTCCTTACCTTTTGCTGGAGCCAACGGCAGGGCAGGGACAAAGCCTTGTTAAAAAGTTGGATGATCTTGAAATGTATTTGAAAGCGCTTGAATACCATCCAAAGGTGGGTATCTGTCTGGATACCTGCCACGTTTTTGCTGCCGGACATGACATCTCAGTTAAAGGTGGAATGACCGCAACAATTGATTTGTTAGTTGAAGTTGCCGGTATCGAGCGATTCCAATTGGTACATGCCAATGATTCCATGGATGTGTGTGGAGCGCTGAAGGATCGTCACCAAAATATTGGAGATGGTCACATCGGCGTTGATCCATTTAAAGAGCTGCTTTCCCATCCAGCTGTGGCTAATGCGCCATTGATCTTGGAAACTCCAGGCATGGAGCCAGAACATGGCAAGGAAGTTGCCTTGCTAAAGAAGTTACGCGGCTAATGTCTGCCCGTCACCAGCTTCAATTAAAGCTTGCACCATGGGCCTTATTGTCTGTATCAGCTGCGTGGGGCTTCGGCTTCGTCGTAATGAAGGATGCGATTGAACGCCAGAGCGTCAATAACTTTCTCTTTACTCGATTTACTTTGGCTGTTCTTGTGATGTTACTGATTCGCCCTCAAACAGTGAAGCACTTCAATAAGGATTTATTGCAGCGTGGATCATTGGCTGGCGTTTTCTTGGGTCTTGGGTATATCGCTCAGACTCTTGGGTTGGAACGAACAGGTGCAGCGATAACAGGCTTCATTACTGGTTTGTATGTTGTTCTCACACCGGTATTGGCCTGGCTCGTGTTGAAGGAGCAGATCACTCGCTTTGTCTGGCTATGCATCATGGTTGCAACCGTCGGCTTGGGATTGTTGTCCATCCGAGGATTCGCTGTCGGCATAGGTGAAATGTTTGTGTTAACAAGCGCCTTTTTATTCGCAGCTCACATCATTGCTTTAAGTAAGTGGTCTTCCGGTCGTGATGTTTATGCCATGACAGTTGTTCAACTTTCCATGTGTGCGTTGCTATCAGGAATTGCTTCGATTCCAGGTGGATACTCCGCACCACCTGATTCAGGCGTTTGGGCGGTTGTTGTGTTTACTGCTGTCTTTGCAACCGCTATTGCCTTCATTGTCCAAACCTGGTCTCAGGCACACATGAGCGCAACAAAGGTAGCGGTGATTCTGACCATGGAGGTTGTCTTTGCCGCACTCTTTGCAATCCTGTTCGGCGGCGAAATACTTACGCTACAAAGCGCAGTAGGCGGAGTCTTGGTAGTTACCGCTATGTATTTGATTGTGCTGAAGGAACCAAAGTAGGCTGATGTAATGGCAATTGATCTTCGAAGTGACACAGTTACCCGTCCATCAGCGGCGATGCGCGAGGCGATTGCGCAAGCACCTGTTGGTGATGATGTGTACAGCGATGATCCAACCGTTAACTCTCTTGAAGAGCGAGTCGCCGCAATGTTTGGCAAGGAAGCGGGGTTATTCGCACCTACCGGTTCCCTTGCCAATCAATTAGCGATCCGCATGTTGGTTGCCCCTGGTGAAGAGTTAATCGCTGAAACCAAGAGTCACATCGTTCGCGCCGAATTAGGTGCAGCTGCGGTGTTTAGTGGAATTACTACGCGCACATTTCCGGCAAAGAATGGTTTACTCAAGGCAGCCGATGCTCTTGAAATTGCTCGTCCGAATAGTGGTCCCTACTTGGTTTCCACAACCGCTATCGCTGTTGAAAACACCCACAACTTTGGCGGCGGAACTGTTCAGCCGATCTCAGAGATCGCTGCGCTACGCAAAGGTGCAGATGATTTGGGTCTTACTCTTCACTTAGATGGTGCTCGTATCTGGAACGCACATGTTGCATCTGGCGTTGGCTTTGCAGAGTACGGACAGTACTTCGACACAATTTCAGTGTGTTTATCAAAAGGTTTAGGCGCACCCGTTGGATCAATCATGCTTTCCACAAAAGAGCGGGTCGCGAAGGCACGTGTATGGCGCAAGCGTTACGGAGCAGGCATGCGTCAAGTTGGTTTGCTCGCAGCTGGTGGCCATTACGCCCTTGATAATAATATTGATCGCTTAGCTGAAGATCATCGTCGCGCTCAAGAGTTAGCCCAAGCGATCGCCAAAGTTGATTCTTCATTAATTGATCCAACAACAGTGCAGACTAATATTGTTGGTTTAGATCTTGCCGCGCTTCCAATTACCGCCGCTGAACTTGCAGCTCGTTGCAAGGATGCAGGGTTATGGATTAGTGCTCTTGGTCCGCAGTATGTGCGCCTTGTGACGCATCTTGATTTTGATGATGCACAATGTGCTCAAGCGATTGAAATCTTAAAGAAAGCCCTCGTGGCTTAAGAGCCACTGCTTCTTTTCAACACCATAGGCGTAATTTCCTAACGCTCCCCCAGTTTTTACAACTCGGTGGCAAGGAACAACGAGCATGATCGCATTGTTCGCGCATGCACTACCTGCTGCACGAACCGCTGCTGGGCTTCCAGCTTTTTCTGCTAAATCTGAATACGACCATGTTTTACCTGGGGCAATCTTGCGCATCGCCTTCCAGGCAGCTTGTGAAAAAGCTGCACCAGGTTGGCGCACCTTGATTCCATTAAGCGCTGTTAGATCTCCATCAAAGTAATCATTAATCAGATCAGAGATAACCGGAATGGATTTAACGATCTTTATATCCTTGGCCATTTTAAAGGCAGACACTGTAGAAAGATTTGCACCAATCAAAATCTGATCATCGGCAAGTAAGTTGAGCGTGCCTACAGGGGTCTTATGAGAGGCGATGAATAGTGGCACTCGCTAAAATTAGCGATCGCGCAACATTTCAGCAACTAAAAATGCTAATTCTAGAGATTGAGCGTGATTGAGGCGTGGATCGCAGGCTGTTTCATATCGTGAAGCGAGATCTTCATGGGAAATCTCCTCACCACCGCCGACGCATTCAGTGACATCATCACCAGTTAGTTCAATGTGAACTCCACCTGGATGTGTTCCAAGCGCCTTATGCACTTCGAAGAAACCCTTTACCTCATCCATAACATCATCAAAGCTGCGGGTCTTGTAACCAGATGGTGCTTCGTAGGTATTGCCATGCATTGGATCGCACACCCACAAAACCTTGGCACCTGATTTAGTAACTCCATCTACAAGCGCAGGCAAGATTTCGCGAATATTCTTGGCACCCATGCGAGTAATAAATGTAATCCGGCCTGGTTCGCGGTTGGGATCTAGCTTCTCGATTAAAGCAAGTGCATCTTCAACAGTGGACTTTGGTCCAAGTTTGATACCAATTGGATTGCGAACCTTTGAAGCAAAATCAACGTGTGCGCCATCTAGCTGACGTGTGCGCTCTCCAATCCAAATGAAGTGCCCGGAGACATCGTAAGCATCGCCTGTACGTGAATCGATACGAGTTAATGCCTTCTCGTACTCCATGATTAGCGCTTCATGGCTTGCAAAGAAATCTACTGATTTAAAGCTTTCAGGATCTACTCCTGCAGATTTCATAAATGCTAATGCGCGACCAATTTCATTTGCCATCTTTTCGTAACGATCGCCAACCTTTGAATCGCGAATAAAGCCCTTGTTCCATTCATGCACCTGGCGAAGATCTGCAAAACCACCCTGTGTAAATGCTCGAACTAAGTTCAGAGTTGCAGCCGATGTGTTGTAGACACGAACCAAACGCATCGGATCCGGAGTACGTGCAGCCTCATTAAACTCAATATCGTTAACTGCATCTCCGCGGTAAGCGGGCAACTTCACATCTCCACGTGTTTCAAATTCACTTGAACGTGGCTTTGCAAACTGTCCAGCCATTCGGCCAACCTTGATTACTGGAAGACTGGAGTAGTACTGCAATACCGCCGCCATTTGAAGAATAGTCTTGATGCGATTTCTAATTGAATCGGCGGTAGCTGATGCAAAGGTTTCTGCACAATCTCCACCTTGTAACCAAAAAGCTTTTCCTTCTGCTGCGAGCGCGATGCGTGCCTTCAGATCATCGCACTCACCGGCAAAGACAAGTGGTGGCAGAGCTTTTAGTTGCGCCACCGCTGCTTTGATCGGTTCACCCTCTGCTCCACCTGGCCAGGTTGGTTGCTGAGCAGCAACAAGGCCAGGTGTGAACAGGGAGTCTAAGTTTGTGCTCATCGCAGAAGTCTAGAGAGTTCGTTAGTAATCGCGCGGGGCAATTATCCGAAGAAGATCTCTGATTCCTTGTATAGCTCAAGAGGAACGGTCTTTAGCTTTTCAGTCGCAGTTGCCAAAGGAACACGGGCAATATTTGTGCCGTGGAGCGCAACCATCTTGCCCCAGTCTCCTTCATGTGCGGCTGTGATCGCATGGAGCCCAAAGCGAGTAGCTAGAACGCGGTCAAATGCTGTTGGAGTTCCACCACGCTGGATGTGACCCAATACAGATGTGCGTGCTTCCTTGCCTGTCTTCTCTTCAATCTGACCAGCAAGCCAGTCGCCGATACCTGAAAGCTTTACATGGCCAAATGAGTCAAGGGTCTGATCCTTAACAACCATGTCGCCATCTTGAGGAATAGCACCCTCGGCGATAACGATGATAGGTGCGTAATGGGACTTGAAACGAGACTCAACCCATTCGCATACCTTTTCAACTGAGAACTTCTGCTCTGGAATCAAAATACATGTAGCTCCACCTGCAAGACCTGAGTGAAGTGCGATCCAACCTGCGTGACGGCCCATAACTTCTACGATCAAGGCACGGTGGTGTGATTCAGCGGTTGTGTGCAAGCGATCAATAGCCTCTACCGCAATATTCACAGATGTATCAAAACCAAATGTGTAATCGGTGTTGTTAAGGTCATTATCGATCGTCTTTGGAACACCAATTACTTTGACGCCAAGCGCGTCTAGTTTGGTAGCAACACCTAGAGTGTCTTCTCCACCGATTGCGATCAAGGCATCGATGCCAGCCTTCTCAAGGTTTTCCTTAATCTTTTCTACGCCGCCCTCAATCTTGAAAGGGTTGGTGCGTGATGAACCAAGAATGGTTCCTCCGCGAGGCAAGATTCCGCGAGTTACTTCGATGTTCAAAGGCATTGTCAGACCCTCAAGTGGTCCCTTCCAACCATCACGGAATCCAACAAACTCGTGACCGTACTCTTTAACACCTTTACGAACTACGGCGCGGATAACCGCGTTAAGACCAGGGCAATCTCCGCCGCCAGTGAGGACACCAATACGCATTATTTACTCCAACAAATTAATTGTTTGATTGAGTGGCTCAGATACTTTCCGCCACCTGTGGTCAACGCTGACTGGCACAGTCTAGCCTTGCTCTATTGCTAATCAACAACTCAACGCCGGCGTAGATTCATCAACCCACTCTGAAAGGGTGGGTTGAGCCTTAAAAATGGATCTACTGCGCGTTTAGACAGTTACGCGAACGCCCTTACCAACGATAACAATTCCGCCTTCACTTACTGTGAAACGTTGACGATCCCGCTCTAGATCAACACCAATTTGTGCCCCTGGGTCCACAACCACGCTCTTATCCAAAATAGCTTTACGGATAATCGCTTTCTCGCCGATACGAACATTAGGCATTAATACTGTGCCCTCAACAATGGCGGCTTTCCCAACGGAAACATCGTAGGAAACAACTGATCCATGCAGGATTCCGCCAGAAATAATTGAGCCGGCTCCAACAATTGAATCATGCGCCGATCCACCTTCACTGAACTTGGCAGGCGGCAGTGATGGTGGATTTGTAAGAAGTGGCCAATCACGGTTATATAAATTAAATATTGGGTGAACAGATACAAGATCCATGTGCGCGTCGTAATACGCATCAATTGAACCTACATCGCGCCAATAACCCTTATCGCGCTCTGTTTCTCCTGGTACAACATTATGAGCAAAGTCGTAAACTTGAGCCTGACCTTGTGAAGTTAGATAAGGAATGATATTTCCACCAAGATCATGGCGAGATTCAATATCTTCAGAATCAAGAATCAATGCTTCTTCCATAACATCACGCTTGAAAATGTAATTACCCATCGAAACAAGTGAAAGCTCTGGATGGCCTGGCATCGCAGGTGGATTAGCTGGCTTTTCATGGAAGGCCTTAATGGTGATTCCATCTTCTGCTAACTCAATAACACCAAAATCATGTGCTTCAGATCGTGGCATGCGAATTGCGGCAACAGTTACACCCGCACCCGATTCAACATGCTGCTGGAACATCTGCATTGGATCCATTCGGTACACGTGATCTGCACCGAAAACCAAAACATGCTTGGGATCTTCATCATGAATCAAATTGAAGTTTTGCAAAATCGCATCGGCACTTCCTGTATACCAACGCGGCCCTAAACGCTGTTGGGCAGGAACCGGGGTGATGTAATTTCCAAGTAATGAGGACATGCGCCAAGTTGTCGTGATGTGGCGGTCCAGTGAGTGAGATTTGTACTGAGTTAACACTGCAATCTTGAGCATATTGGCATTTGCAAGGTTTGATAAAACAAAATCAATTAAACGGTATGAGCCACCAAATGGAACCGCAGGCTTGGCACGATCTGCTGTAAGGGGCATTAAGCGCTTGCCTTCGCCACCTGCAAGAACGATGCTGAGCGGAAGTTGCAGTTTGGCCATGTCTTAACGATAGCCTTTCACCCTTGCCCACGGAAGAGGTTTACTAAGACATGGCCGCGTTGAAGGTTGGAATCGTTACCAAAGAGTGGCCCCCAGCCATTTACGGTGGCGCTGGAGTGCATGTTCTTCAGCTAACTCAAGCCCTTCGCGCAATCAAGGATATTCAAGTCGATGTTCACTGCTTCGGTGGCAAACGTGATGATGCCTTTGGGTACTCATTACCTGATGGTTTTGCAGATGCCAATCCCGCTGTTCAAGCTTTAGCGATCGACCTAGAAATGGCAACCCATCTAGGTCATGTAGATGTCGTTCACTCACACACTTGGTATGCAAACATGGCAGGTCATTTCGCCGCGCTTCAACATGGAATCCCCCACATTGTCAGCGCGCACTCTCTTGAACCATTGCGTCCATGGAAATCAGAACAACTCGGTGGCGGATATCGAATCTCATCTTGGGCAGAAAAAACTGCATATGAAGCAGCCAGTGCAGTTATCGCTGTTAGCGATGGAATGCGTGCCGATGTATTGAAGGCGTATCCTGCAATTGATCCAGCAAAGGTTGTCACCATTCGCAATGGAGTAGACACCACTAAATTTGCACCTAACCATGATGCATCGGTTCCAGAGAGCTTTGGCATTAGTGGACCCTACGCAATCTTCGTTGGTCGAATCACACGTCAAAAAGGTTTAGCGCACTTGCTGCGTGCTTGGAAGGATGTTCCTGCTGAGTTCGGTTTAGTTCTTGCGGCAGGAAGTCCAGATGAAGAAGGCATCGGTAACGAGGTTGCCACTTTAATTGCCGAGCTTCAATCAACACGAAGCAATGTGTGGTGGATTAAAGAGATGCTCCCCCATGATCAGTTAACTGCGATGCTTACCGCGGCCGATCTTTTCATCTGTCCATCAATCTATGAGCCCCTTGGAATTGTGAACCTTGAAGCTATGGGCTGTGAAACTGCGGTTCTTGGCTCACGAGTGGGTGGAATCCCAGAGGTTGTTGCGGATAAAGAATCCGGCGAACTCGTTGATTACCATGGTGAAGCTGCTCCCTTTGAAAGAGCATTAACGGAGTCAATCACACGGTTAATGTCCCAGCCTGAGCTTCTCAAAAAGTATGGTGCTGCTGGACGTGTACGGGCTCAAAAACTATTTGGGTGGGATGCTGTTGCAGCGTTGACTGTAGATCTCTATCGCCGTGTGATTGCATAAATGAGTCGTAAATCGCTGTTCCACTTTGTTTTGGTTGGAATTTTATGGGGCATTCCTTATCTTCTGATGAAGGTTGCCGTTGAAGATTTCCCGCCTGCAGCCGTAGTTGCAGGACGTACCTTAATCGGAGCGTCGATTTTAATTCCGATAGCGATATACCGTAAAAAGTTTAAGGGTGCTGTTCTCGGCATTAAATTTGTTGCTTTCTATGCGTTGTTAGAAATGATTGGTCCCTGGATTCTTATCACTACAGCCGAACAAGAAATCAACTCCGGTCTGGCCGGATTACTAGTTTCGACAGTACCTATCTTTGCAACGATCATCACATCTCTTCGCGGAGATCACTCAGTGTGGGAGTTCAAACGTATAATTGGAATTGTTGTGGGTTTCCTCGGTTTAATACTGGTTGTAGGTATTGAAAGTTTGACCGGAAGTAGCGATCCCCTTTCAATTGCCATGGTCATTCTTGCTTCTATGGGTTATGCATACGCTGTAATTATGGTTACTTCAAATCTGCCCTTGGTTGATGGAATTGCAATCAATGGCTTAGCTATGGCGCTGACTACTGTCTTCTGGGCACCAGTTGCAATTGTGCAGTGGCCATCAA
>JBIKXW010000007.1:0-34763 GCA_044355565.1 Candidatus Planktophila sp.
AACGATCCAAAGGAGCACCGCCCATGTTTGAGCGCTTTACAGACCGAGCCCGTCGCGTTGTCGTGCTGGCCCAAGAAGAAGCACGCATGCTCAACCACAACTACATCGGCACCGAGCACATCCTTCTGGGTTTGATCCACGAAGGCGAAGGCGTTGCAGCCAAAGCTCTTGAATCACTAGGCATCTCACTCGAAGGCGTACGCGCACAGGTTGAAGAGATCATCGGCCAAGGTCAGCAAGCACCAAGTGGTCACATTCCATTTACTCCGCGCGCAAAGAAGGTTCTAGAACTATCACTTCGCGAAGCGTTGCAGTTAGGTCACAACTACATTGGAACAGAGCACATCCTTCTCGGTTTAATCCGCGAAGGCGAAGGAGTTGCTGCACAGGTTCTAGTAAAGCTTGGTGCAGATCTCAATCGTGTTCGTCAACAAGTTATTCAACTTCTCTCTGGTTACCAGGGTAAGGAAGCTGTTCAAAGTGGAGGTCCTGCAGAGGGAACTCCATCGACATCATTAGTTCTTGATCAATTTGGTCGCAATCTGACACAAGCAGCCCGTGAAGGAAAGCTAGATCCTGTAATTGGCCGCGAAAATGAAATTGAACGGGTGATGCAGGTTCTCTCACGTCGTACAAAAAACAACCCAGTTCTCATTGGTGAACCAGGTGTTGGTAAGACCGCAGTTGTTGAAGGTCTTGCACAAGCAATTTATAAGAATGATGTTCCAGAAACTTTAAAGGATAAGCAGCTGTACTCACTTGATTTGGGTGCACTCGTTGCTGGTTCTCGTTACCGTGGAGATTTCGAAGAGCGCTTGAAGAAGGTGCTTAAGGAGATCAAAACTCGCGGTGACATCATTCTCTTCATCGATGAGATTCACACACTTGTTGGCGCAGGTGCAGCAGAAGGTGCGATTGATGCAGCAAGCATTTTGAAGCCAATGCTTGCCCGTGGTGAGCTACAGACAATTGGTGCTACAACACTTGATGAGTACCGCAAGCATGTTGAGAAGGATGCTGCTCTTGAGCGCCGTTTCCAGCCAATTCAGGTGAAGGAGCCATCAGTTGCTCACACTATTGAAATTTTGAAGGGTCTTCGCGACCGCTACGAAACCCACCACCGTGTATCAATTACCGATGGTGCGCTCGCAGCAGCTGCAAACATGGCTGATCGATATGTTTCAGATCGTTTCTTGCCAGACAAGGCGATCGACCTTATTGATGAGGCAGGTTCACGTCTTCGCATCAAGCGCATGACAGCTCCTGCAGAGCTACGCGAGTTTGATGACAAGATCGCAAGCGCTCGCAAGGAAAAAGAGTCTGCAATTGATGGTCAGGATTTTGAGTTAGCCGCGACTCTTCGTGATAAGGAAAAGAACTTAATCACTGAAAAGCATGAGGCTGAAAAGAATTGGAAGGCAACTGATCTAGATAAGGTCACTGAGGTTGATGAAGAACTCATCGCCCAAGTACTTTCTATCTCAACTGGAATTCCAGTGTTCAAACTTACTGAAGAAGAGACAGCACGTCTGCTTCGCATGGAGGATGAACTACACAACCGTGTTATCGGACAGGATCAAGCGATCAAGGCGTTGTCACAAGCAATTCGTCGTACCCGCGCAGGTCTTAAGGATCCACGTCGTCCAGGTGGATCATTTATCTTCGCCGGTCCTTCTGGTGTTGGTAAGACAGAACTTTCACGCACACTTGCATCATTCTTGTTTGGTGATCAAGATGCGTTGATTCAACTTGATATGTCTGAGTACTCAGAGCGTCACACCGCATCACGTTTGTTCGGTGCACCTCCAGGGTATGTCGGTTATGACGAAGGTGGACAATTGACTGAAAAGGTTCGTCGTCGTCCTTTCTCCGTAGTTCTCTTTGATGAAATTGAGAAGGCTCACCCAGATATCTTCAACTCACTTCTACAAGTTCTTGAAGATGGACGCCTGACAGATTCACAAGGCCGAACAGTTGATTTCAAGAACACCGTCATCATCATGACAACAAACCTTGGTACCCGTGACATCTCTAAGTCACTCGGGCTTGGCTTTGCGAACTCAGATGATGATCTAACGAATTATGAGCGTATGAAGGGCAAGGTCAGCGATGAGCTGAAGTCGCACTTCCGCCCTGAGTTCCTCAACCGTATCGATGACATCATCGTCTTCCACCAGTTGACTAAGCCACAAATCATTCAGATCGTTGATTTGATGCTTAAGAATCTTGATGATCGTTTGCAGGCGAAGGATATGGGCATCGAGCTCACACCTGCTGCGAAAGATCTTCTTGCAGAGCGTGGTTACGATCCATTGTTAGGTGCACGTCCGTTGCGACGTGTAATCCAACGTGAGATCGAAGATTCATTGTCAGAGCGCATCCTGTTTGGTGAGCTCAAGGCTGGCGAGATCATTGTTGTAGATGTCGAAGGTATCGGTGCCGAAGCTGTCTTTACATTCAAGGGAGCGCCAAAGGCATCTATGCCTGATACTCCTGAAGATCTTGCAGAAGCACCAACGGCTTAAATTATTCAGCTAGTTTTTTAAGTGCGTCTCCGCTAACGCGATATACCGTCCACTCATCCATTGGCACTGCGCCTAGGGATTTGTAGAAGTCGATGCTTGGTTGGTTCCAATCAAGAACCCACCACTGCAACCTTTCGTAATCACGTTCTACGCAGATCTTTCCGAGCTCCTTGAGGAAAGCTAAGCCATATCCCTTGCCGCGGTATGCCGGATCAACGTAAAGATCCTCAAGGTAAATTCCTGGCTTACCAACCCATGTCGAATAGTTGAGAAACCAAATTGAGATGCCAACAACAAGGCCGTTATCTTCGGCAACATGACAGTAAGCAACGGGGTTGTCGCCAAAGATTGTCTCTTCGATCTGTTGGATCGTTGCTTTTGCCTCTAGCGGTGCTTTCTCGTACTCTGCCAGATCTTTAATCAACTGATGAATGCGAGGAGCATCTTCTTTAGTGGCGTAGCGGATCATTGCGGCAGTCTATAGCGATGGCGGGGAAGTGCCTGAATTAACTGGTCTGTAAGTAGTGTTTTAAGGGCCTTTTCGACCTGGGATTCATCGGGCCACAGTTTTTTGATTGCAGATTCGGTAAGTGATTCATTGTCGCGAAGTGCTTGAACAATCGTTCCACGACATTTGCGATCGGTGCCATGCCAATCTTGAGATTTTCTCACCAGATCTGTTTTCGGATAACCATTCTTGCGCCAATTGCACTGCCCAATGATTGGGCAGAGTTCACATGATGGGCTTTTGGAGGTGCACACCAGCGCTCCAAGCTCCATGGTTGCTGCAGCCCATACATGTGCATTCTTCTCTGGGAGTATCGTTAAACGCCGCGCCTTTTCGCGTGCGGTCGGTGCTGGCTTTGGATGCTCCTCGCCATCAATTGCGCGGACAAGTAAACGTCTGATATTTACATCCATTACCAGCGATCTCTGTTCAAATGCAAAGGCAGCGATTGCTGCTGCGGTGTACTCGCCAATTCCTGGGAGTAGCTGAAGAGTCTCTTGATCCTCTGGAACCTGATTATTGAAATCTTCGGCGATGATTTGTGCTGCAGCATGTAAACGAAGAGCGCGCCGCGGATAACCTAAACGACCCCATGCAGTAATAACTTGCGCAGGTGTTGCTTTGGCTAAATCTCCGGGTGTTGGCCAACGCTCCATCCACTCAATCCATTTAGGTAGAACGCGATTAACTGGCGTTTGCTGCAACATGTACTCACTGACCATGACACCCCATGGTGTTGTGTCACGCCATGGAAGATCTCTTTTGTTTTTCTTAAACCAAGCAAGGATTGGTTTTTCTAATGAGCTCATTCGCCGGTGATTTTTACCCGTTTAAGTGCGGCATCTAACCGTGAAACCTCAACGATCTCCATGCCATCGATCTTGGTATCTGAACCAGTTGGAACCAATGCGCGCTTAAAGCCAAGGCGGTACGCCTCTTGAAGTCTGCGATTTACACCGCTTACCTTGCGGATTTCTCCAGCTAATCCAACCTCGCCAATGGCAACTAAATCTGATGGCAGGGCAAGGCCTTTTGCAGCTGATGCAACAGCTAAAGCAAGGGCTAAATCGGCGGCGGGCTCGGTCATTTTCATACCGCCCACAGTTGCTGCATATACATCTCTTCCGCCAACACGAACATTTGCGCGGAGTTCAAGAACGGCAAGGGTCATAGATGTGCGTGCTGAATCCAAACCGGAGACAACTCGACGCGCATTTCCGTAATCATTTTCACGTCCCGCAGAAACCAAAGCTTGAATCTCGGCGAGAAGCGGACGACGGCCTTCGAGGGTAACTGTTACACATGTCCCAGGAACTGGTTCAGCGTGACGTGATGTAAACAAACCTGTTGGATCTAGTACAGATTCAATTCCGGTATCACTTAAATCAAAACAACCAACCTCATCCGATGCGCCAAAGCGATTTTTGATTGCGCGGATTAAACGAAGACGCGAGTGACGCTCTCCTTCAAACTGCAAAACAACATCAACGATATGTTCTAGCAAGCGAGGACCTGCGATTGATCCATCCTTAGTTACATGTCCTACAAGTAGCAGTGTTATGTCACGATCTTTACAAATGCGAATCAATGCACCAGCAACTTCACGAACCTGTGTAACTCCACCAGGTGCACCATCTGCTGCAGAGCTTCCAATTGTTTGAACAGAGTCGATGATGACAAGTTGTGGTTTCACCGCATCGATATGTGCAATAACCGCACCAAGATCCGTTTCAGAGGCAAGGAATAATTGGGGATCTATTGCTTTGATTCGTTCTGCGCGAAGTCGTACCTGTGATGCAGACTCTTCACCGCTTATGTAAAGCGCAGGTATTCCCTTTGATGCGGTTTGTGCGGCAACTGAAAGTAACAATGTTGATTTTCCGACTCCAGGTTCGCCAGCAAGTAAAATCGCTGCTCCTGGTACTAATCCGCCGCCTAGAACGCGATCTAATTCAGAGACACCAGTTGCGCGCGCATGTGCTGCGGAAAGATCTACATCGCCAATTGGAGTTGCTTTCGCGGTTACATTTCCGGGAACTAGCGAGAGCTTCTTAGGTGCAGCGATCTCTTCAACCGCGCCCCACGCCTGACATTCGCCACAACGACCAACCCATTTTTGGGATGTCCAACCACACTCAGTGCAGCGGAATGGATCTTTTTCAACCTTGGCCATGAGGTAACCCTATGACAAGGGGCTGACTATTTCTTCTGGGCAGCCAAAGTTGCTGGATGCTGAATAATAAATAGCGGAAGTGAGCGTGCTGCAGCATCTCGAATGTGTTCCATTCGGACATCACACAAGCGCGCAAGCTCGGCGTATGCATCCTTGCCCATCAAGAGTTCAAGTTCATACTTGTTTGAGATGTAAACCGGCTCTGTTCCAACGTGAGCATCGCTATTGCTGGTGCAGTACCAATCGAAGTCATCGCCACCATCGCCCCATGCAAGGCGCTCGTACTCGCCAATGACAGTGACTGAGTATTCACGCTCGCCATATTCGCGTGTTTCAAAGCTACGACGAAGTGGCAACTGCCAACACACATCAGGCTTTGTATCTGCAAAATGTTTTCCATCACGCTGAGCAACGTGGTGAAGTACGCAACCAAATGATCCTGTGAAACCTTCTGCTTCATATCCCTTGCGGTTTAGGAAGATACATCCATCTTCAACGCGACGAGTTTTGCGTTCGCCATCTTCATCTTTTTCTGAAATTCGTAGTTCTCCACCAGGCTTCTTTGGTCGAGCCTCGCTGTAGTACTGCCACATCTCTGGAGTTAGATAGGCAGCTGCCTTCATTGTGCGCTCTTCATCATCCTTATCGGTGTACATCGCACCTTCTGTGCAACACCCGGAATTCGGTTGATTTTTAAAGACACCTTGGCATCCATCACCATAAATACATGTCCAATAAGAAGTCAGCCAAGTCAGATCGCACTTAAAGATTGTCTCTGCATCATTGGGATCAAAGAACTCAACCCAATCACGCGCAAATCCTGCTTTAACTTCTGACATAGTCGCAGAGCCTACAGGCTTAAAGGATAGACTTCATACATGAATCAGCAATCAAAGGTTGCCGTTATCGGTGCTGGCGTAATGGGCGAGGCCCTTATCGTTGCTTTGATTTCATCTGGTGTTAACCCAGATCGCATCACTATCTCTGAAAAGCGAGAAGAGCGAGCACAAGAGCTGATCTCTAAATATTCAATTCAACAAGCAGCGTTGGATCTCAATGTTGCTCAGGCAGAGGCTCTTTTGTTGGTGGTGAAGCCGCAAGATATGGCATCAGTTCTTCAAGAGATAAAAAGTTCAATTAATTCAAATGCGGTCGTAATAACCTTTGCTGCCGGAAAGACAATCTCTTTCATCAGCAATGAACTTAGAACCAGCAACCCTATTATTCGTGTAATGCCCAATACCCCAACTTTGGTTGGAGAAGGTATGGCGGCTGCTTCAATGGGCGTAGGTGTTACCAATGAACAACGTGAATTTGTACTTGGCTTCCTGGGAGCTACAGGAAAAGTAATTGAAGTTAATGAAGAGTTACAGGATGCGGTCACTGCGACAAGTGGCTCAGGACCTGCCTACTTCTTTGCCTTTGTTGAAGCAATGGTGGCTGGAGCTCAAGAGCTCGGCCTTTCTGAACAAGATGCAACCACACTTACAATTCAAACCATCGTTGGTGCTGCGACCTTGCTCAATGAATCAGGCAAAAGTGCAACAACTTTACGAGAAAATGTTACAAGCCCCAACGGTACAACCGCTGCAGCTCTTGCCTCATTCGGAAGCGACAACATGAATTCTATGGTTGCCAAGGCAATGAAGGCGGCCCGCGATCGATCGCAGGAATTAGCGTGAAACGCTTACTTTTCTTTACTGTAATTGCTTCATTGCTACTTACCCCAACGGTTAATGCTGCTCCAAAGAAGATTTCCGTAAAGCCTATGCAGTTGTTAACAACAGTTGGCACCCCGGATGAAGTAAGTGGAGTAGTGGTTTCAGGGAAATCTCTCATCATCTTTGGGAGTAAGGAATCAAAGGCATATGCACGAGCTGTCGATATCACCGGTAAAGAGTTATGGAACCTTTTGTTAGATAAATCACCAGCTTCGATCGCAACTGCAGCCGCTGTTGATCCCGCTGGCGATATTTGGATAACGGGTGCTACTCCCATCGCAACTGGTTTGATTTCTCCTACCCCTACTGCAACTCCAGTAAATCCTGATAATGCTTCCGCACCTTCTTATACAACTGTTGGTAATTTACAGGCGATAACTATTTGGAAAGTAACAAGTGCAGGCGTGCTTTCACTTACAAATACTTTTCCAACTAGTTCAGCGCTATTTCCAACTTCAATCTCTGTTGATCGAAACGGAGCATCAATAGTTGGAGTTATGGGCAATGAAAAAGGTAATTCAGGATTTCTGGTCAATATTGATAGTGCCATGTTGTTTAGCAAACTCCTGCAGTTTGGTACTGCTGCAACAACCGCTGAAGCGGTAGTGCGTCATGGAGATGGAACATTTACAGTAGCTGGATCCAGTAGTGAAACTTTGGCTGGTAAAAAGGTTGCTGGGGTTACAGATGGTGTATTAATCAAGGTTTCACAAGAATTGAAGATGACAAATGTGGTGAGAAGCTCAGCAGCTAAAGGCAAGCGAGTTTGGAACAGTGCTTCATCAACCTTGTTATTGGGTGGAGAAGTTGTATCGGGTGGAAAGACTGAAACTGCAATTACGAAGTTTTCTTCGAGTTACGTACCGACCTGGACATATCGTTTTGCATCAACCGGCCCAACTATGACCGCGGGATCAATACATGCGCTATTTATCGCCACAGCGCCAACCCCTCAGCTGAATTGGAACCCAAAGGTCCCAACACCACTGCTTCTCACCTTTGATGCAAAGGGCGCGATTGCAGCAGCCTTTAGTGGGGCAGCGGGGCAGAAAGAAGTACTTAAGGTGCTTATGACCAAGGAGCTTGGGGTTTTAGTGGTCACTTCAAGCGCAGAACAGACTTCGATTTTTACCCTCATTCCGCGGTAACCTAAACCCCCGCACATACAGTGCGTACTTCAGAAATGAGAGCGTGACATATGGGTTCCGTAATTAAAAAGCGACGCAAGCGCATGGCGAAGAAGAAGCACAAGAAGCTTCTGAAGAAGACTCGCATTCAGCGCCGTAACGCTAAGTAGAAAATTACGGTTTAAGTAAAGATAGCTCTCCATCAATACTGGCGAGCAAGTATTTAACTTTATTTACAGTCACCCAAGCGCTCTGAATTGGTTCAGAGCCTTGGGTACTGCTAACTAATCGAATTGCAGATTGGCCAAGATCCTTCTTGCTGGTATCTAAAGCACATAACCTTCCTTGGCAGTTAAAAGCAGTTGTCTTTCCATCAGTTGTTAAAAACTCTCCTGGTGCTCCAAAATTACCTGTAATTGTTTTATAAATTTTTGTTGAATTCTTCAGTGAACTCCATCTGACTTGATTTGGCTTTGGTGTTGTTGCCGCCGATGCAGCAAGCCAAGTAAGAAAAACCCCTGATGAAGTTTGGGCGATTGCCAGATCAAAACCGAAAATCAGTGCATCATCTGTAGAAATATCTAGTGTTTGGTACTTCCATGCTGCCGGGCTAAGTGTTGCGCGCGTGGCTACGCGAACAGCGCCGGAGGTAATTTCATTCTTTTGGTTTTTAGATAGTACTGAGTCATATGCCACATAGGTAATTGAACCGTCAATAGTTGCTCGCACATGAAAACCGACATCTCCAGTTGTGCGACCATTAGCTTTACGATCTCCATCGATTAGTTCGTAACGCCAGGCAGAGCTCTTTACCTTTACTGCACCTAATAAAACACCTTGAGTTTGGTCACGGTAAAAGAGCTGCAGGGAGTTTTCCGAAGCTACGCATGCATGCGAGCCGCTTACATCACTGGCCGTGCGAACTCGGATCGGATCTTCATAGTCATTGACTTGAAGGCCATCGCCATCAACTGTTTCGAAAGAAAAACTCCTTCCGTTGTATCGTGCATATCGCAGATCTTTCTCAGTGGAGTCTGTATAGAAGATATGTAAGGTCTGATTGTTGCCAGTTCCATTCACACAAAGACTGACATCTCCCTTAATGGCGTTTGTAGTTCGACCTCCCGAACGGCTAGAACCATCAACTGTGACTTTATTCCACGACTTTCCACCAAAAGTAGCTAATTTAAGATCACCATTTTTAGAATCTGTGTAGGCCACCACGGGCTTTCCATTGAATATGGAGCTAGCTACATTTTTTCCATCAGCAGAACTATCTAATACCGAGCTCTTCCATGAAGACTGAGGCACTACAACTTTGGTAATAGCGGGTTCTGAGTTACCTAGTGCGTTCTTAGCAGTGATGCTAAAGGTGTATTGAACTCCATTTTTTAATCCAGTAATCAATACAGGGCTCGAAGTTACCTTTCGCTCAACACCAGTCCTCAAGTTTTTAACAATATACTCAGCAACCTGCGCGGTTCGTAAATTTGCCGGAGGATCAAATGCAATGAGCGCTGAGGAATCAGAGATGTATGCCTGAGCATTTCGTGGAGAAAGTGGTAAATCAGCGGCAATTCCCAGTGGCGGTTTATTACGCATGTCCTCCATCATTGCTAACAGCAAGGGACCTGGTTCCCTAAAAACTTCACCAGGGTCAAGGCTAGGTGTCATCAGAGAGTCAATTCCAGAGTTTGAAAAGGTTGCTTCATCAAGATGGGATGTTGAAGATCCTGATTCATATCTAGCGGGTGTGAACATTCTTGGCTTAACGCCACCATTTGCGCTGATTCCAAGCGGGCCAGACCAAACCAAGTATGTTGTAAATGCAGTGGCTAGCTCCTGCGAAGGGGTGGGTAGATCCGGTAAACGTCGCCCATCTGATGTTTGCAAGTAGGCATCAAATGGAGTTGGTTGATCGAGGCTACCAAAACCGAAATACGGATCATAAATATCATTTGATAAAAATCCCAAGCCGTGCCCAAGTTCATGTAAGAATACTGATTGCAGGTCGTACTCATTTGAAGTTGGAACACCATCTCCTCTTAAATTCCAAGGAGCTAAAGAGTTAACTTGAATTACGATTTCTGGATTAGCTTTATCTAAATCTTCACCAGCTAATGCATTTGCAAGTGCTGATGGGTACCACAATGAAGGATCAGGAGCCCCAGTAAATCCGGAGAAGAAACTTCCGGGGCGTGCGCTTCCAAGAACACCCCAGGAACTAGAACGTCCCCAGGATGCATCCACTGAGATAACAACGGAAGATTTGAAGTTAGCCGCCCACACATCTATAGCGGTCTGTACCTCTTTTTTAGCCCACTCTGGGAAGTTGTTGTACTTAACCTCAAACTTTGAATTGATTTCTAAATTTTTACTTTTAGCCGGTTGTGCTTGTGGTGTTACCGGCTCAGCACCTGCATAAATGTGACCCCACGTAGTAGCCGGAATCTGTTTAAAGGTGAGAGCTGGCGCAGCAGGTGTCGTTAAAAGTGCGAGAACAAGTGCGCCAACAAGGGCAAAAGGCCCCATTCTCTTGATGCGCATCATGGCTAAACGCTATCAGGGCTCACAGCGTGGTTTAAGGTCAGGGGTAGGAAATACCAATTCTCTATGCAAATTAACAGGCAGAAGGGGCGGATACATGACCATCGTGACTGTTTACAGCCGAACCGGTTGCCATCTTTGCGAAGATGCATTGAAGATTTTGGATTCAATGAAGGATGAGTTGAGATTTGAACTCAAAGAAGTGCTAATTGATGGCGATGAAGAGCTGCAACGATTATATGGCGAACAGATTCCTGTCACACATATAGATGGAGTTCACCATGATTATTGGCGAGTAGATCCTGAACGGTTTAGATCTTCCCTTGAAAAACATCGTCAGCGTCAATAATTTTGTAGGAGTAACCCTGTTCCGCGAGAAAGCGTTGACGGTTTTGTGCAAAATCTTGATCGATAGTGTCGCGAGAAATAACCGAGTAAAACTTTGCTCCACGACCATCTGATTTTGGACGAAGGATTCGACCTAGGCGTTGAGCCTCTTCTTGACGACTTCCAAAAGCACCTGAAACCTGGATTGCGATTGTTGCATCAGGTAAGTCAATTGAAAAGTTCGCAACCTTTGAAACCACTAAACACTTAATTTCACCTGTTCTAAATTTATTAAAAAGTATTTCGCGCTCTTTCACCGGTGTCTCACCCTTAATCAAGGGGGCTCCAAGCACCTCTGATAACTCATCTAATTGATCGATGTACTGGCCAATGACTAATACTTGGTCCTCTACATGTTTTTCTACCAATGCTTCGACGACATCGCGCTTTGTTCGAGTAGTTGCACAGTTTCGGTATCGGTTTTCAGGCTCTGCAGTTGCATATGCCAAACGCTCTGTCTCGGTCAGATTAACTCGAACTTCAATGCATTCAGCAGGTGCGATGTAGCCCTGGGCTTCAATCTCTTTCCAGGGAACATCAAAACGCTTTGGCCCGATGAGCGAGAAGACCTCGCCCTCCATTCCATCTTCACGCACCAAGGTTGCGGTTAGTCCTAAACGACGGCGAGATTGGATATCTGCTGTGAAGCGAAAGATTGGTGCAGGTAAGAGGTGCACTTCATCATAAATAATCAAACCCCAGTCATATGAATCAAAGAGATCAAGGTGGGCATAGACACCATTCTTCTTCTTTGTCATTACTTGATAAGTGGCGATAGTTACAGGGCGTATCTCTTTCTTTGCTCCTGAATACTCACCAATCTCATCCTCATTAAGAGTGGTTCGCTTAAGGAGCTCATCACGCCATTGACGTGCTGCAACGGTGTTTGTTACCAAAATAAGTGTGGTCGCTTTCGCATGGGCCATTGCTGCTGCACCAACAATTGTCTTTCCGGCACCACATGGAAGAACAACTACGCCAGAACCACCATGCCAAAAACCTTCAGCTGCTAACTCTTGGTATGGACGAATCTTCCAATCCTTCTGAACCAAGTTAATTTCATGTGCTTGTCCATCTACATAACCTGCAAAATCCTCTGCTGGCCAACCTAAACGTAAAAGTGATTGCTTAATCTGGCCACGCTGGCTTGGCAAAACTGTGATTGTCTCTGCATCGATGCGCGCACCCAACAATGGCGCAATCTTTTTTGCACGAATCACCTCTTCAAGTACAGCTGTATCGGTTGTTACCAAAATCAATCCATGAACAGGATCCATCTCGAGTCGCAGGCGTCCGTAACGTGACATCGTCTCTGCAACATCGATAAGGATTGAATGCGGAACTGCGTAACGTGAATACTTAATCAATGTATCGATGACTTGTTCAGCATCATGCCCTGCAGCACGCGCATTCCATAAACCAAGCGGTGTTAAGCGATAAGTATGAATATGCTCGGGGGAGCGCTCTAATTCAGCAAAGGGAGCGATTGCTCTACGACATTCAACTGACATTGGATGGTCGATATCGAGCAGAAGCGTCTTGTCGCTCTGAACAATTAGTGGACCATCACTCATCAAGTAAATCCTTTATTAGCGCATGTAAAAGTCTGCTGCGATCTTCAAGGGTACTGATATCCACCCATTCATGCGCGGCGTGAGCGCCATCTCCAACAGCTCCAAGGCCATCTAATACCTGAGCCCCAGCAGCGGCTGCAAAGTTTCCATCGCTAGCTCCTCCAACAGATGCATGTCCCAGTGCTGGCATTCCTAACTCTTTAGCAACCTTTTCCGCACGCTCGTACAAAGCCATGGTTGAAGATGCTTCAAGGGGAGGACGATTAAAACCACCGGTTATCTCATATCGAGTAGCCGCATTGATTGGATTCAAAGCTTTAATCGCTGCATCAACTCGCTGAAGATCAGTCATTGAGTACGAGCGGATATCAATATCCAGAACTGCAAGATCTGGAACTGTGTTTGTTGTGTTACCTGCATGCAAAGTTGTTGGGACAACAGTTGTTCCATGCTCTGGATTTTCCATGGCAGCAATTGCTAAGACTGCATGAGCAATTTCAATCGTTGCATTAATACCCTTTTCAGGTTCAAGTCCAGCATGCGAAGCTTTTCCATGAATCTTCACTTGGTACATGGCAGTACCTTTTCGAGCAGTTTTAACCTTGCCGTTGAGTGTTGCTTCTAAAACCAATACAGCTTTTGCAGTTGCAGAGATTTCTTTGATGAACTCTTTAGTTGTAGCACTTCCGGTTTCTTCATCAGTGGTTGCAATTAGTGCAGCGCTACCAGTAATTCCCTTCATCGCATACAAAGCTTGAATAAAGCCCGCTTTCATATCGAAGATTCCTGGACCACGAGCTGCAGTACCTTCTACCTGCCACAGTGGTTGAAAAGATCCCTTGGGCCAAACGGTATCTAAATGTGCAAGCACGATAACTTCTGGAGTTGCTGAACCCCACCAGAAAACTGGGCGACCATTTACTTCGCGGATATCAGCAGGCTTTCCCAAAACTCGAGTAGCAATTTCATTTGCAAGTGCGATGACATCGCGGCATGACTGAAGATCTTCAGTTGGAGATTCCAACTTCACCAATGCTTCAAGGTCAGCCAACATGGGATAAGTCTATAGCGGCGCTACGCCTGTGATGCGGGGGATTCTGAAGGATTGAACCTCGCCCGTTGCATGATCCTTGGCAATTAAGGCTCCTGCGCTAATTCGGATGGGATCAATTATTCGATGAGTTACTCCACCATTGTTATCTGCATAGCCAATTGAGAGGGTTTTCTCCTCAACTATGTATTGATTGAGAATTTCCATTGTTTCATTTGCAGTGGTTCGAGGCAGCTGACCTAATGCTTCACTTGCTACTTGGCGCAGCTTTGATTGTCGGTGGGTAGATTTTTCACCTGTTCTCAAAACTCTTATTGCGGCACTTATAACTTCAGGTGTTGGAGTCTCGATCTCACCAATGATGCGCGGAGGCCTTGGCTTTGCAATTGAACGGTTTGATTTTGGACCGGTAAGAATCATGCCGTTGGCAGATTCTCCAGCAGGTAGGTATCCCGCCTCTCTCAATACGCGCATTGCGTCAGTGGCATCCATATCGCAAATGACAACTTCGGGTGCAATTCGTCGTAAAGAAAGTAGTTCAAGTTTTTTATCATTCATGATTTGTGAAATCAAAGCGGTGTCTTCGCAGCGGATAAATGAGGATGTGTTTCCAACACGAAGCTTTCCATGCTTTTTTGCAACATCTGCAATCAAGTATTCCAAAGGTTGCGGCATGGGAGTCTTAGAGGTCTTAGTAAGAAAAACCTTAATCTCATCTCCGGTTTTGCCATGGTCCAAAGCTCTGCGAATTGTTGCCTCAGTGAAGCGATACACGGTTGCACCACCGCGGCTTTCAATTTCAGCCATCATCGCAAGTGCTTGAGAAATCTCATGCTCTAACGGTCCGGGAGCAATTGCAGTGTTGTCGCTCTGAATCAAAATGTGATCAACTGTTTTTGGCAGATCCTGATTAATTGAATTCAGATCATCACCATTGAGAAATTCAAGACCAAACTTGGAGATTGCACCTTGCCCAGTTATTCCTAGCCACTCCGCTTCGCGCAGAGTCCACTCCGCTAACTCCTCTTGTAGAGAAGAGTTTCGTCGCACAGGTGCACGCCATAGGAGAAGATCTTTAAAGCTATTCCACTCTGGGGCTATTCCCGGGTTTTCACGCAAGAGCTCAAGGGTTAAACCACGCACGCGGGCTGCATTGACACGGTCAAGCTCTGGCCCAAGGGCAGCTACATTCTTTGCTTCAGCACGACCAACTAATCCGCTTACTCGGGATGTAATCAACCACTGTGATGCAAGCATCTGCCATCTATCTGCCGGTGTCTGCATTAACCAAATATCAAACTTATTGCTGGGCAGAATTCGCTCATCTGCATCGATGCTAATAAGTGATGCAAGGTATGCGAGCTCAGCAATAAATGCAGTACATGACTCATCGACACCCAAATGAGTTGAGATTACCTTTAGATCTCTAACTCCTAAACCGCCGGCACGTAATGCATCAGCTGGTTCATCAGCCCAAAAATTAAGCAGCTCTTCGACCCAGCGAAGTACAGTTGAAACATTTGCAATGGCCGCAAGATTGATTTGCCGCTCATCACGCTTGCTGCCAGACAATTTTGGTTGTGCAATGAATTGTTCTTTATGAACTTTGCCACCACGAAGATGAATCGCTACTTCGCGAGTCAGAATCACAGTTCGTTGATCAAGCGGGACTAGGAATTTCTTTTCTAGTAGCCAAGCAACTCCAGGTCCAGGATTTTTGATATCTCCAACACTTCCGCGCGGGGGACCCCACATAAGTCGTTCTAAAACTTTTTTTGCATCAGCAGGTGCACCATCTAAATCACTTAACTTTAATTTCGCCAATGAAGCTGGACCAAGACCCGCGGGCTCTGCTCCAATCACTTCGCGCAACTGAGTTGGCAACCGCATTCCATCATCTGATGGATAAATCAAACCAATCATTACTAAGTGCCCAAGAGCTGCCTTTGCTTCCTTGTCAGTAAGAGCCACAACTTGTTTTTCAGAAAATGGCTCATTAACTGAAGCTGCCGCCTCTAGCACCTGAAACTGCCATTGGTTAAGTGAGTCAATTGCACGGGCAAGGCTTGGTGCAGAGCATGCGCGAACCGCAAGAGATGCAATATCGGAAGGAACTGGAACGATGAGATCTGGGCGAGCATTAAATAGATTTAAAAATGCAGCATCATCAATACTACGTAGGTAGTCGGAGAAGGAGCGCATTTCCATAACTTGCCTACATTACTGGCATATACGAACTTCCTGTTAATCAGCCTCTTCGCTTGCGGGGAGTTAGCCAGGTTCCAAGGGCAGCAAGGCGAACAACAATCGGGGAGATTGCCTTGCCGAAAAAACGCGCCTTACGGAAATCATGAATAGGCCAACCTTCAGCCATCGCACGCAAACTTAAGAGAGCATCTGGATTGATCGCTGATGGATGTCCGACGCACTGAAGTAATGGCAAATCATTATTGCTATCTGAGAAAGCTAAACACTCTTTGAGATCAAAACCTTTAGTGGAAGCTAGCTCTGTAACCGCTACCGCCTTTTCCTTTCCGTGCAACAAAGCTCCATTCATTCGACCGGTGTAGGTTCCATTTTCGATTTCAGCTTTGCTACCAAGCGCTCCAGTAAGACCAAGTCGCTTTGCAATCAGTACAGCCATATCCTCGGGTGCTGCAGTTACTAAATAAACTTCAACACCTTCGGCAACAAGTGCTTGAGCGATATCAATTGTTCCTTGCCACATTGCAGGCGAAACATACTCATCATAAATTTCCTGCGCGATTGCTTCGATATCTTTAACATTATGGCCGCCGATAAAATCTGTGGCGGCATCTTGAAATCTTTGAATCTCTTCTTTGTTTTCCTTACCTGTTAAGCGAAATCTCAGGTTGGCCAACACAAAACGTGAGATGTCCTTCTTCGTGAAGTATCCGCGCTGATACATACCTCGGCCCAGGAAGTAAATCGTTGAGCCACGGATAAGCGTGTTATCGACATCAAAGAAGGCAGCCCGTTTGCTCGTGAGTGCCATGTCACTACCCTAGCGATAGACGGGCATGAGAGACGCTTTATGCTTTGCCAATGAGTTCAACGGTGCATGTAGTTCGCCATGGAGAGGTCCACAATCCCGAAAAGATTTTGTATGGACGCCAGCCTGGTTGGAGATTGTCTGAGCGTGGACAAGAGATGGCAAAAACTATTGGCGAATGGTCTAAAGCCTTAGATCTGGGAGCCCTTCATGTCTCACCTCTGCAACGCGCGCAAGAGACTGCAGCACCAATCGCCGCAGCGCACAACATTCCAATTACAACTGATGAACGCTTAATTGAAGCGGCAAATATTTTTGAAGGTAAGCCCTTTGGTGTTGGTGATGGGGTATTGCGTCATCCAGCTGCATGGAAACACTTATGGAACCCATGGAAGCCTTCATGGGGTGAACCTTACGACGAGCAAATTAATCGCATGCTTGCCGCGATTTTTGCAGCGCGCGATGCTGCCGATGGCAAAGATGCAATGTGCGTATCTCACCAGTTACCAATTTGGATTTTAAGAAGTGCAATCGAAAATCGTCGCTTGTTACACGATCCACGTAAACGGGAGTGTTCATTGGCATCGGTAACAAGTGTTCACTTTGATGATGAAGGAATGATCTCGGGTCTAACTTACTCCGAACCTGCTCGTCACTTATTACCAGAGAAAAAGTAATGAAGAGATTCGCCGCATTTATGGTGCTTGCACTGGTCTTAACAGCATGCGGCGGCGGAGGCAGTTCTTCATCTGAGGAAAGTTTTGTTTCAGGTGATGGATCAACTACTTACATCAAGATTTCAGATAGAAAATTCGCACCTGCAATCACTGGAATGACTTTGAAAGGTGAGAACTACACCTATGAAAAGGACAGAGTTGCAGTAGTTAATGTCTGGGCATCGTGGTGTTCTCCATGTCGCGCCGAAGCACCGACTTTGGTTGCCTTGGCTAACAAGTACACCGATGTTGCCTTTATTGGAATCTTGACCCGTGATAACCCCGCAAATGCAGAGGCATTTGAGCGTCGATTCAAGATTCCATATCCAACAGTCATTGATGACTCAATTCTTATTGGTTTTAAAGGATCTTTGCCAGCAAATGCAATCCCTACGACTGTAATTTTAGATAGAACAGGACGTGTGGCTGCACGTATATCAGGCGTGGTTACTGTCGCTTCACTGTCCGAGTTGATTGAAAAGGTGTCAGCGGAATGAAAGAGTTTTTTGTAGAACAGATATTTTCAGGATTTCTTGTAACAGCTTTCCCATTCGCTTTTATTGCTGGCGTAGTTTCATTTCTTTCGCCGTGCGTTCTTCCATTAGTTCCAGGGTATTTATCCTTTGCTGCCGGATTTTCAATTAGCCGCGGGAAAGTTCTATTGGGATCCATCTTGTTTGTGATGGGTTTTAGTTTAGTTTTCATCTCATACGGTGCAGTTTTTGGTGGTTTAGGAAATCAGCTCGCCGCCAATGAAGAAATCATCTCGAGAGTTTTAGGAATTCTTACTATTTTTCTTGGTTTTATCTTTTACGGTCGCTTTCCATTTTCTCCGACTATTCGTCCAAAGATGCGCACAACAGGCGGACTTCTAGGTGCGCCAATGCTTGGAATACTTTTCGGAATTGGTTGGACTCCATGTATCGGACCAGCGCTTGCTGCGGTTCAAACCTTAGCTTTTCAAGAGTCAAGCGCCGTGCGTGGAGCCGTGCTTTCATTTGGTTATTGCTTAGGTCTTGGTTTGCCATTCATACTTTCAGGATTGTCATTAGATAAATCGGCAAATCTTCGATCACTTATTTATCGTCGCGGGGATGTTATTTCCAAAATAGGTGGAATCTTTTTAATTACACTTGGCGTACTGCAAGTTCTAGGTTTCTGGAGTCAAATAATGAACTCTTTGCGATCTCTCATCTCTGACTTTATTCCGGTGCTTTAATGAGCCAAGAGACGCAGATCCCCGAACTAGATAGCGCCGGTTTGCTTCGTTACGCATGGAGACAGCTAACAAGCATGAGAACAGCCTTGATTTTGCTGCTCCTTGTAGGTGTCGCCGCCATTCCAGGGTCATTGGTCCCACAAAGAACTCAAAACCCTCTGCAGGTAAGCCAATACTTCAAGGATTCACCAGATCAGGCTCGATGGATGGATCGCTTCTATCTCTTTGATGTTTATGGATCACCATGGTTTAGTGCGATTTACATTCTGCTTTTCATCTCACTCATTGGGTGTGTTCTTCCCCGCACGGTTGAACACTTTAAAGCAGCACGAGCATTGCCGCCGGCTACACCTAAGAATCTTTCACGTTTGGAGCATCATCAAAGTTGGACAGCGCAAGGTGGAGAGCTTGAGAGTGCGCGGGAATGGTTTAAATCCAAGCGATTTAGAGTTCTTGAAGCAGATGGCTCAATCTCAGCTGAAAAAGGGTTTACTCGAGAAACCGGAAACCTATTCTTTCACTTAGCGTTAATTCTAATTTTGCTAGGTATCAGCTTTAGCTCCTTGTTTGGTATGCGCGGTGAGGCGATTATCAATGTTGGAGAACGTTTTGTGAACACTCCTACAAGTTATGACACCTTGTCATATGGAAAGCTTTACCAAGATTCAAATATTCCAGCATTTATGTTGACCGTTGATAAGTTTGTTGCTCAGTACAACGTCGAAACAAGCGCTCCTGAAGATTACACTTTGGATGTCTCACTGTTGCGTGATGGCTCAACAACAATTGAAAAAAAGAGAATCAAAGTAAATAGTCCTATGACAATTGGAACAACTCGTATTTACTTACAAGCTAATGGTTACGCCCCAGTTGTGACTGTTAGAGATTCAAAGGGAGATGTTGCTTTTCAGGGCCCAGTAACATTCTTGCCGCAAGATGCAAACCTGCGTTCGATAGGTGCGATCAAAGTTCCCGATGCAGACCCACAAATCGGATTCTTAGGATCATTTCTTCCAACTTATGTTCGCGATGGAGCTAACGGCGGTGCAAGTGCATTTCCAAAGGCGCTTAATCCACGTTTACTTCTATCTGTATGGAGCGGTGATCTAGGTCTTGACTCAGGAATCCCACAATCTGTCTATCGGATGGATACAACAGATATGGTGCAGATCGGATTAAAGGGATTAAAGCCTGGTGAAAGCTATTTATATGAAGGCGGATCAATAACATTTGAAGGATACATTCAATGGGTCAACCTAAACTTTGTAGCAGATCCCGGAAAGCATCTTGCATTGCTTGGAGGTATTGTTGCGATCCTCGGATTGCTTGCCTCATTGTTCACTCGCAGAAGAAGAATCTGGGTGCGCGTGGGTAGTGAAGTTGAAGTCGCAGGATTAGCAAAGAATGCCGCACCAGGATTAGAGATTGAAATGCAAGGTTTTGTGAAGATGTTAAAGGGAGAAAAGTAGATGTCACGTTCATGGGCCTTTGCATCAAACTACTTGGTGTATTCAGCTATGGCTGTCTACGCACTCTCTTTTCTCGCACACGTAATCGAAACCGCTTGGGCAATTAAGGTTCCATCAGCTACAACCAAGACCTTGGATTACAAGCGAACTGAAAAGGTTGCTCGAATAGCAACCGCCATGATGATTCTAGGATTCGTACTTTTGTTTGCAGGGGTAATTGTGCGAGGCATATCGGCGGGCAGAGTGCCTTGGGGAAATATGTATGAGTTCTCAATTACAGGTGCCTTGACATTTTCTGGTGCTTATTTACTTGCTCTTCGCAAATACGATCTGCGCTGGCTTGGTCTATTAGTTTCTGTTTCAGTTCTTTTAACATTAGGAACTGCGATTACGGTTTTGTATGTCCCTAGCGCACCTTTGGTTCCTGCCCTTAAGTCAGAGTGGCTGGTAATTCATGTGTCGACAGCGATTATTTCTGGTGGAGTGTTCTTGCTTTCAAATGTGATCGCATCTGCCTACTTGTACTTAGATCGTATGGAAGCTAAGGGTGAACGAACCAATTGGGCTAAACGTTTACCGGATTTAGAGTCGCTCGATCAGCTCTCTTATCGACTAGTCGCATTCGTCTTTCCACTGTGGACCTTTTCAGTTATCGCAGGGGCTATCTGGGCCGAAAGTGCATGGGGCCGATATTGGGGCTGGGATCCAAAGGAGACCTGGGCATTTATTACTTGGGTTGCCTACGCTGCATACCTTCACGCCCGCGTAACTATCGGTTGGCGTGGTCGCCGTGCAGCATGGCTGTGCCTATTTGCAGGCTCAACATTCTTATTTAACTACGTCTACGTAAACATCTGGGGAACTGGAAAGCATACTTATTCGGGGCTTTAAAGTTTTTTTAGAAAATCAGGATCATCATCTGGTGGAAGTATGCGGCGCTTAGGCGCTTTCCCTCTCTTTGGTTTGTTCCTACCAGCGATTAGGTAAGAAATAGGACCAATTGCAAATAGTGCTGGTCCCAACAGAATAATCAGTAAGAGCCATCCCCACTTCGGAAGATTTTTAATCTGTGATTCATCAGCACGCGCACAATCAATTAGCGCATAGAGTGTGATTCCAAAGACCAGGATTAATGGGATAACTCTCGACATGCTCTTATTGTATCCCTAACCCAATAGCAAACAAGATGGCGAAAACCATTTGTAACCTTCCGGTTTTACCCAGAATGGGAATTAGCACTTTACCTGAAATACCACTTAGAACTTGCCTTGAGATTGAAAGACTCATTGGAAGTGCGAGCAAGGTAAGCAATGTGGTTGGAATCAAGGTCGCAATCGCGGCGATATGAGCAAGTGCTAACAGCGCTACATACATAACTCGGGCTTTACGGTCACCGATACGTACAGCAACGGTCAACTTTCCGACTAACTCATCCTTTGGTCGGTCACGCAGATTGTTGATTGCAAGAATTGCACAAGAAAGTGCGCCCATCGGAATTGAAACAACAAAACTTAAAAATGTAATTTCCTCTGTCTGGGCATAGTAGGTACCCATAGTTGCGATAACACCGAAGAAAAGAAACACCGAAAGTTCGCCTAACCCGCGATATCCGTAAGGTTTTTTACCGCCGGTATATCCCCATGCAGCGGCAATTGAAAGTACTCCGAGGACAATCAGCAGTGGTGAGGTTAAAAAGGCTAGCCATGCTCCGGCGATGCTTGCGATTCCAAATGAGATAAATGCCGCTGCCTTTACCGACTTGGCGGTAGCTAAGCCGCTACCGACCAAGCGAATCGGGCCAATGCGATCTTCATCAGTTCCCTTAACCCCGTCGCTGTAATCATTTGCAAAGTTCACGCCGACTTGAAGCCACACGGCGACTTTTAGAGCCAGTGCTGCACGGAACCAGTTGAAATCAGCGCCGACTAGAGCAGAGGCAACTACAACTGGCGCAATAGCTGCAGGCAGTGTGCGAGGACGCGCACCAAGTATCCACTTATTCATTTGGTATTACCTGCGCCAATCTTTTACGGTCAACTTTTCCAATGCCTAGCAATGGTAGTGAATCCATGGCATGAATACCTTTTGGTCTTGCAAATGCTCCAATTTCACTTTGAAGTACTTTTGAAATGCTTTCACTGTCAGCATCCCCAACAATTGCAATGTGAAGCGATTGTCCCCACTGAGCATCAGCTACTGAAAATGCTGCAAGCTGCAGCGCAGGAAAGTGCTGATTTAAAACCTTTTCGACATTGTTCAGTGAAAGGTTTTCTCCACCGCTAATGATTACATCATCTGATCTACCGATTACGACTAGCTTGTCATCTACAAATTCACCTAAGTCATTACTTTCAAACCAACCATCGACTAACTGAAGATCCAGCGCTAAAATCTTTCCGCGAATAAAAATTGATCCACCACGAACTTCGACTTCAACACCGTCTAATACTTCGCCGTTGTAGACACAACCACCAGATGTTTCACTCATACCATATGTCGTAACAATGGTTACTCCAGCAGCGGTGGCTTGGTTATGAAGTGCTTGAGGCAAAGCTGCGCCTCCAACAAGAACTTTCTTGGCACCTTGTAAGTGCTTTAGTAAATCCTGATCCCCGTTAAGCGCGCGGAAAAGTTGGGTTGGAACAATTGCTGTGAAATCAACTCGTGGATATTCACCAGAATGATTTCGAAGATCGACAGGGATTGTTCCTAATTCAAAAGCTCTGACAAAAACATTGACAGCGGCAACATGTGTTAAAGGCAAAAGCAATGACCAGGTGTCTCCAGGCCTAGCTCCAATAAAGGCGTTAGAGGCACGAGCCGATGAAACCAGGGCATGGGAGGAAAGGAAGATCTCCTTAGGTGCACCTGTACTTCCTGAAGTTCCAATGACGATCGCTGCCTGTACCGGGGCGATCTCTGTATTAACCTCACCAAATCCAAGGGTGGGGCCATTACCTGCGAGAGCTGCTGTGATGTCCCTCGCTAATTGAGGAATTTCGCATGCAGGGCTGACCCGCAGAATTTTTCGTTGTGACGAGTTATCCATTGCCGTCGTAGGCTATCGCTAGCAACGACGATGGGGGAAATGTGAGCAAGCCGATCAAGCGCGAATTTGGTAGCCGTGAGATTCCACAGTGGGTAACAGCACCTGGCGGAGAAGATTTCGTAGATATCAAATATCAAATGGGTGATGGAATCGCCAAGATCACCATTAATCGTCCGCAGGTACGTAATGCATTTCGCCCACAAACAATTATTGAATTAATCGAAGCCTTTAATTTGGCTCGCGACAATGAAGAGGTCGGCGTCATCATCTTTACAGGTGAAGGCACAGAAGCCTTTTGTTCTGGTGGTGACATCAGTGTTCGTGGTGATGATGGGTATTTGGGTGAGGACAAGTTGGCGAAAAAAGGAATTGGTCGCCTCAATGTCTTAGATCTTCAGGTACAAATTCGTCGCACACCTAAGCCGATCGTTGCAATGGTTGCTGGTTGGGCGATTGGTGGAGGACATGTGCTGCATGTTGTCTGCGATTTAACTATCGCCGCCGACAACGCAAGGTTTGGTCAGACAGGTCCAATGGTTGGTTCTTTTGATGGTGGATACGGTGCTGGTTTGTTAGCAGCCCATGTTGGACAAAAGAAGGCGCGCGAGATTTGGTTTATGACTCGTGAATACAACGCACAAGAGGCTTTAGATATGGGATTGGTAAACACTGTTGTACCAATTGCTGAACTTGAAGCTGAAACAGTTTCATGGTGCCGCGAGATGCTTCGCAATTCTCCGATGGCACTACGTTTACTGAAGGCAAGCTTAAACGCTGCAACCGATGGTTTAGCTGGAGTTCAACAGCTTGCAGGCGATGCAACACTTCTGTTCTATATGACAGAAGAAGGTCAAGAAGGCCGCGATGCATATCAGCAAAAGCGCAAGCCTGACTTCGGAAAATTTCCTAAGCGCCCTTAATTTATGGATCAACAACTTCTCGATACCTTGCGCGTAATTGCGCTGCCAATGAAAACCAATTTTCGTGGCATAAATGTTCGTGAAGTTGCATTAATTAAAGGTAGCCATGGATGGGGAGAGTTTTCTCCCTTTCTTGAATACGATGATGCTGAAGCGGCACATTGGTTAGCCAGTGCAATCGAGGCGGCAACACAGCCAAGACCAAAGCTTTTTCGCAGCTCTGTCGCGGTTAATGGCACTATTCCAGCGCTAAATGATGTGGCACAACTACAAAGTATTGTGGAATCTTTTCCTGGAGTTAAGAGTTTTAAAGTGAAGGTCGGCGTTAATCGTGCCGAAGATTTAGAACGTGTAATTGTGATTCGTAATCTACGACCAGAGGCGAAGATCAGGGTTGATGTGAATGGCCTTTGGAGCGTTGATCAAGCAGAAGATTTCTTAACCTCTGTAGGTGAGGTTGAGTATGTTGAGCAACCGTGTCAGTCCCTTGAAGAGTTACGCGAATTGAAGAAGAGAGTTTCAGTCAAGATTGTCGGTGATGAAATTCTGCGAAAAGCTGAAGACCCATTTGATATCAATTTAGATGGGGCGGTTGATTATTTAATGCTCAAGGTTCAGCCGCTGGGCGGAATTAAAAGAGCTCATGCGATCGCGCAACATCACAAATTGCCTGTCGTAGTTTCTAGCGCGCTAGAGAGCGCTGTTGGCATTAACTACGGATTAACTCTTGCTGCATCCTTTGAAGAGATGAGCTTTGATTGCGGCCTTGCAACAGGATCACTGTTGGCTCACGATGTTGCTCACTTGCCGATCACTGATGGAATGATGCAGATTTCAGAGTTTGAACCACAGTTAGATGGATTAGATGTGGCACCGGATCGCTTTGAATGGTGGAAGAATCGGATTATGAGAACCGCGGAGCTATTGAAGTGAATAACTCAACCTCGCTAGCTCGCGTCGTTGTGCGCCAGATCATCGAATCAGGAGTCACCGATGTGGTGATCTCACCAGGATCGCGCAACGCACCTTTATCACTGGCCTTTTTTGCGGCGGCAGAACGAAACTTGATCAAGATTCATGTGCGTATAGATGAGCGCACCGCTGCATTTTTTGCTTTAGGAATCATTAAAGCAACTGGAAGACCGGTTCCCGTTGTCTGTACAAGTGGAACCGCGGTTGCTAACTATCACCCTGCGGTTTTAGAGGCTCATCACACCAATGCGCCCTTGCTTGTCCTCACCGCAGATCGCCCAGCGATGCTACGCAAGACAGGTGCAAATCAAACAACTGAGCAGGCCCGCATATTCGGCAAGGCTGTTCGTTACTTTGCCGATGTTGATGGACCTGTGTATCCCATGGAGTTGCCATTAGATAGTTTGCGAATGGGGCCTGTTCATTTAAACCTTCAATTTGATGAACCCTTGTTGCCAGATGATTCTGCAGATTGGGTTTCTGAGATTGTTGTTGCACCAAAGAGTTTTGTAAATCGTTCTAAATCAGGCACCTTGCGTTTAGTAGGCGCACGAGGTGTTGTTGTTATTGGTCATGATCGCGGTGGATTATCTGTTGAGGAAATCTCTAAATTTACAAAGTTACTGGGTTGGCCCGTCATTGCAGAAGATCCTTTGTCATTTCCAGATGCAGTTGCACATGCATCAATCTTCTTAACCTCGCAAGAGATACGAAGCACTTTGATTCCTCAATCTGTTTTGGTAGTTGGTCGAACAACCCTTTCACGTTCGATCAATGCCTTTATCAAATCTAGCCCAATTCAATATGTTGTCGATCCACGTACTGCAACTGTTGACACCGATCGACATGCTGATCGTGTTTTCACATCGCTTCCTGATCTACAAGGTGTCATCCAATCTGATGATTGGATCGCAACCTGGAACAAGGTCGCTGAAAGAACTAAAAAACTAATTGCATCTCTGGATGGCTGGAATGAAGCGGTTATCGCACGAACAATTGCTGCTGCAATTCCTAATGACACCGCATTATTTGTTTCATCATCTCGCCCGATTCGCGACCTTGAAGGCTTTGCCGTGCCTCGTGGTGGCGTAGATACATATGCCAACAGAGGTTTAGCTGGAATCGATGGAAATATTTCTACAGCTCTAGGAATTGCTTACGCACATAAATCAACAATCGCCGTACTTGGTGATCTTTCATTTTTATATGACTTAACAGGTTTTATTAATAAAGAGGCGATTAACTGCCGATTTATAGTTATCAACAATGATGGTGGCGGAATCTTTTCGACTCTGCCGCAACGTGGATCACAGGGATTTGAAACTGTCTTTGGAACTCCACATGGACTCAACCCTGCAGAGATTGCCAAGTCGATGGGTATTTCCGCTAAGCAGATTTCTTCCATTAAAGATTTAGAGGCAGAGATCAAAGCACCAATTTTGGGTATCAGTGTTGTTGTGTGCGATGTACCTGATCGTGAAGGTAACGCCGATAACTTAAAAGCTATTTACGATTCCCTAAACTCTATGTAAGTGCGCTCCGCATTGGAGCAAACTTTGCATAGGTTTCAGCTAATTCAACCTCTGGATCTGAACCATCGACGATTCCACACCCTGCAAATATGCGAATTGAATCTCCATTAATTTGCCCGCAGCGCAACGCTATTCCTAGCTCGCCATCTCCGGCAGCATCAATCCAACCAACAGGTCCGGCGTAACGTCCGCGAGACATCCCCTCTATTTCAGAGATCAATTTCGCGGCTTGTGGACGCGGAGTGCCACATACAGCTGCTGATGGATGCAGCTGTTCCAGAATTGTAAATGCATCAACATGTGCAAGAGTTTCAACCAATGCTCCAGTTACATCGGTTGCAAGGTGCATGACATTTGCGAGGTGTAAAACAAATGGAGAATCGGGAACATTTGTAGAGGAACAGAATGGTTCGATCGCATCTGCAACAGATCGCACTGCAAACTCGTGCTCTGCGAGATCCTTTGACGAACGCGCAAGTGATCCGGCTAAAGCAAGATCCTTTGCATCATCACCAGTTTTGCTAATTGTTCCCGCTAATACACGTGATGTAACCATTCCGCGCGAAAGGCGCAGCAATAATTCGGGGGTCGCACCGACTAATCCTGAGACCGCAAACTTCCAGGTTGTTGGGTACTCATCTGCAAGTTTCTTTAAAATTGCTCGCGGATCAATACCTTTGTTTGAAGAAATGTTGATGTCGCGAGCCAAAACAACCTTATCTAGATCACCATTTTGAATACGTGATACCGCAGTTGAAACCCTTTGCTTCCATGCATCATCGGCTTGTGGTTCTTCACCCCACTTCATTTCACCATTAGAAAAATGATCTGGTTCAGTCTTTAGATCTGGTTGCGAATCAGAGCCAATCCATGTGATCCAAGATTTACCACTTTTTGTTCCAACAACTACTTGAGGAATGACAAGAACGGAAACATCTTCAGGTGAAAAAGAGAATGAGGCAAACAAAACTGGACCTGTACCACTTCCGTGCACCGTGTTGTTGACAGTGAATTTTTCCAACTGCTTTTGCCACCAATGACGGGCGTCGGCAAATCGGTGTGGACCGCTAACCGTTGTGGTTGCGTACGTGCCCCAACCAACTAGACCTTCACCGCTTCGAACCCAAGCAAGAGGTTGCGAATCTGGAAGTAAATCCAACAACGACAAATGTTCGCCAAGGCGAGTTGTTGTAATCGGAACTAGTTGAGCCATGGGGGAAGAGATCTCCTCTAAATCATGCCGCTGTTGTTGTGGCGTTGAGTTGTGGATGAGCCTACTTCAAGGGAGAATAAGTGCATGTCCCGCGCTCATCTCAACAAGGATCCCGACGAAGTCGCGGCTATGTTTGATGGGGTCGCCAAGCGGTATGACCTAGTCAATGATCTTTTGAGTTTGGGTCGCACAAAGGCGTGGAGAAAAGCTGCGACAAAGATCATCGCCCCTGCACCTGGAATGGTGATCCTGGATCTGGCAGCAGGACCTGGCTCATCATCAGAGCCGCTCTTCAAAGCCGGGGCCACTGTCTTTGCCACAGATTTCAGCGAGGGAATGCTCGCCCAAGGGCGAAAGGCCCGTCCCTATCTAAATTTTTCCAAGGCTGATGCCCTCAACCTGCCCTTTGAGGCCGATACCTTTGATGTAGTCACCATCTCCTATGGCCTTCGAAATACCGCCGATTTTGATAAGGCGCTGACTGAGGCCCGACGGGTCACCAAACCGGGGGGCCGGATGGTGGTTGTGGAGTTCAGCCACCCTACATGGCGCCCGTTTCGTACCATTTATACCGAATATCTCATGAAGCTCCTGCCGGCGATCGCCAAGAGAACCAGCTCCAACCCAGATGCCTATATCTACCTGGCTGAATCGATCAGGGCCTGGCCAGATCAAGCCGCCTTGGCCGCTCGAATGGAGAAGGCGGGCTGGAGCGGGGTCACCTGGAAAAACCTGACCTTTGGTGTTGTTGCAGTTCACAGCGGGATTAAGGGCTAGCGGTCACAGGCATACGCCTTTCGACCTTAGGATTTCGACCGTGAGCTCCAATCCATATATCCCAATCTTGGTGATCGGCGCTATCGGCCTCGGCTTCGCGGTTTTCTCAGTTGCCGCTGGCGCGCTCGCTGGTCCAAAGCGTTACAACCGGGCGAAGTTAGATGCCTATGAATGTGGAATTGAACCTTCTCCTCAAGCTGCAGAAGGTGGACGTTTTCCAATCAAGTACTTCTTAACTGCGATGCTTTTTATCATTTTTGATATTGAAATCGTCTTTTTATATCCATGGGCGGTTGCTTTTGACTCCCTTGGTTTGTTTGGTTTAGTTGAAATGGCGATCTTCATCGCAACGGTTTTTGTTGCCTTTGCATATGTATGGCGCCGCGGCGGATTGGAATGGGATTAAACAATGGGTCTTGAAGAGAAAATCCCAAGTGGGTTTGTCCTAACCTCAGTTGAAAAACTTGCAGGTTACATGCGCAAAAACTCTTTGTGGCCAGCAACATTTGGTCTTGCATGTTGTGCAATTGAAATGATGGCTGTTGGTTCAGCTGCAAAATATGACATCGCTCGTTTTGGTGGAGAAGTTTTCCGCGCATCCCCACGTCAAGCAGATCTCATGATCGTTGCAGGTCGTGTATCAAACAAGATGGCCCCAGTTTTGCGACAGATTTACGATCAAATGTCTGCACCGAAGTGGGTTATTGCAATGGGCGCTTGTGCATCTTCAGGTGGAATGTTTAATAACTATGCAATTGTTCAGGGTGTAGATCACGTTGTTCCAGTTGATATTTATCTACCTGGTTGCCCACCACGTCCTGAAATGTTGCTTGATGCAATTTTGAAACTACATGAGCAGATTAGTGACACAAAGCTTGGTGCAAACCGTGCACAAGTCATTAAGGAAGTTGAACTTGCTGCGATGAATGCAAAGCCAACCCATGAGATGAAGGGTTTGCTTGCATGACAGATGGCATGTTTGGCGCAAAGGGCACGGGAGACACATCTGGTTATGGCGGGCTAGTTCGACAAGTAGCTAATTTTGGCTCTTCTGAGCGCCCATATGGCTCTTATTTTGATGAGGTAGCTGATGATCTTGAGCGCGCTTACCCTGAGTTTTCAGATGCGATCGAACGAGTTGTTGTAGATCGTGGCGAATTAACTCTTCATGTAAAGCGCGAAAAGTTAGTTGAAGTTGCCTTCATTCTTCGCGATAAGTTGAAGTTTGAAATGTGCATGGGTGTTAATGGAGTTCACTATCCAAATCAAACAGGTCGCGAACTGCATGCTGTCTATCCATTACTTTCAATGTCAAAGAATCAGCGGATTCGTTTAGAGGTTTCTGTTCCAGATGCAGATGCACATATTCCATCTGTAGTTGAAGTGTGGGCAGGAAACAACTGGCATGAGCGCGAGACATACGACATGTTCGGAATTATTTTTGATGGCCACCCAGGTTTAACTCGCATCTTGATGCCAGATGACTGGGAAGGTCACCCACAACGCAAAGATTACTCATTGGGCGGAATCGCGGTTGAGTACAAGGGCGCTACTACGCCACCTCCTAGTGAAAGAAGGAGTTACAAATGACAACTTTTGATCCGTATGCACCATCACGTGATACCACTGAAGGAAAAGTTTTCTCTGTAACCGGTGGAGACTGGGATGCACTTGTGCAAGAGATTGGTGCAGCAAAGGAAGAGCGTGTTGTCGTCAATATGGGACCTCAGCACCCTTCAACTCACGGTGTACTTCGTCTAGTTCTTGAACTTGAAGGCGAAACAATTACAGAAGCTCGTTGTGGAATTGGATACCTTCACACAGGTATTGAGAAGAACATGGAGTACCGCAGTTGGACTCAGGGAACAACATTTGTAACTCGAATGGATTACCTAGGACCTTTGCACAATGAAACCGCTTACTGCCTTGCAGTAGAAAAGCTATTGGGAATCACAGATGATGTCCCAGAGCGCGCGAGTGTTATTCGCGTAATGATGATGGAGCTCAACCGTATTTCTTCACACATGGTTGCCCTAGGCACGGGTGCCCTAGAACTAGGCGCGATGGGCCCTATGTTCTTTGCCTTCCGTGACCGCGAAACTGTTTTAGAGATCTTCGAAATGATCACAGGCCTTCGCATGAATATGGCCTACATCCGTCCAGGTGGAGTTGCACAGGACCTACCTGAAGGTGCTCTAACAAAGATTCGCGATGGCGTTAAGTTGATGCGCAAGAACTTTAAGGACAATGCAACTCTTCTTATTGGTAACTCAATTTGGATGAAGCGCACGCAAGGAATTGGTTATTTGGATCTCGCAGGTTGTACGACTCTTGGAATCACCGGTCCTGTACTACGTGCAACTGGTATGCCATGGGATCTTCGTAAGCTTCAACCGTACTGCGGTTACGAGAACTACAACTTCGATGTTGTAACAGCAGATACTTGCGATGTTTACGGTCGCTTCTTGATTCGCATGAATGAATTAGAGCAATCACTTCGAATCGTCGAACAATGTGTCGACAAGCTGGAAAAACTTGAAGGTGCACCAGTCATGGTTGCAGATAAGAAGATTGCATGGCCTGCACAACTAGCTCTCGGTGGAGATGGCCTTGGTAACTCACTTGATCACATTCGCCAGATCATGGGCACATCAATGGAGTCATTGATTCACCACTTCAAACTTGTTACAGAAGGTTTCCATGTTCCTGCGGGTCAGGCATACGTTGCAATCGAATCACCTCGCGGTGAACTTGGTGCATCAGTTGTGTCAGATGGCGGAACAAAGCCTTACCGTGTTCACTTCCGCGAACCATCTTTCAATAACTTGCAAGCAACAGCTGCAATGAGCGAAGGCGGAATGGTCGCCGACATCATCGGTGCAGTAGCTTCAATCGATCCAGTAATGGGAGGCGTTGATCGCTAATGGCATTTTCATCTGAAGATCTACAAATCATGGATTCCATCATCAAGCGCTATCCACGTTCTCGTTCTGCGATCATGCCTTTGCTTCACTTTGTGCAATCAAAGGCTGGTTATGTAACTAATGAAGGAATTGAAGTTATTGCAAAACTTCTACAGCTAGAGGCTGCTGAAGTTACTGCTGTATCTACCTTTTATACCCAGTACAAGCCAACTCCGGTGGGCGAGTACCACGTAGGCGTTTGTACAAATACCTTGTGCGCCATTATGGGGGGAGATGCGATCTTTGCTTCACTTAAGGATCACCTCGGAATCGGTAATGATGAAGTTACAGCTGATGGAAAAGTTTCCTTGGAGCACATCGAATGTAACGCTGCTTGTGATTACGCACCTGTTGTAATGGCCAACTGGGAGTTCTACGACAACCAAACAGTTGAGTCTGCAAAAGAGTTAGTTGATTCAATGCGCGCCGGTAATCCAAAGCCACCAACACGTGGACCAAGTCGTTTGGTTACATACAAAGAAGCTTCCGCAGTTCTTGCAGGATTAAATGATGGACTTGCACACGAAGGTGTTCAAGCTGGTGAGCCAACATTGCTTGGTTTGAAACTTTCGAAAGAGGGCAAGTAATGACAAAGCTAGCTCCAGTTTTATCTGCACACTGGGATGAAAAAGATTCATTTACTCTTGAAGGATACAAGCGTCACGGTGGGTACAAGGCTGCTGAAAAAGCGTTGGCAATGGATCCAGATGCAGTCATTCAACTTGTTAAGGATTCAGGACTTCGCGGTCGTGGAGGAGCGGGTTTTCCAACAGGCATGAAGTGGGGATTTATTCCACAAGGTGATAACAAGGATCACTACTTAGTTGTTAACGCTGATGAATCAGAGCCGGGAACTTGTAAGGACATGCCATTGCTGATGGCTAACCCACATGTACTTGTCGAAGGTTGCATTATCGCCTGCCACGCAATCCGTGCCAAGCATGCATTTATTTACATTCGCGGTGAGGTAACACATGTTGCCCGTCGACTTAATCAAGCTATCGCTGATGCGTATGCAGCGGGAATTCTTGGAAACGGAATTGATGTTGTTCTGCATGTTGGTGCAGGCGCTTATATTTGTGGTGAAGAAACCGCTCTTCTTGATTCACTAGAGGGTTTCCGCGGACAACCACGTTTACGCCCACCTTTCCCTGCAATTGCAGGGCTTTATGCACGTCCAACAGTTGTTAACAATGTTGAATCAATCGCATCTGTACCAGCGATCGTTATGAATGGTGCCGAGTGGTACCAATCAATGGGAACTGAAAAGAGCAAGGGAACAACCCTTTACTCACTGTCAGGCCATGTTGTTAACCCAGGACAGTTTGAAGCACCGCTAGGAATCACTTTGCGAGAGATTTTAGATCTTGCAGGTGGAGTTCGCCCAGGACATAAGTTGAAGTTCTGGACTCCAGGTGGATCCTCGACACCTTTGTTTACAGATGCACATCTTGATGTTCCTTTGGATTACGAAGGTGTTGCAGCAGCAGGTTCGATGCTTGGAACAAAAGCTCTACAAATCTTTGATGAAACTACATGTGTAGTTCGCGCAGTACTTCGCTGGACCGAGTTCTACAAGCACGAGTCATGCGGAAAGTGCACACCTTGCCGTGAAGGTACTTGGTGGTTGGTACAGATTCTTCGCGATCTTGAAGATGGCAAGGGAACAGAGGCAGATCTTGCTAAGTTGCTGGATCTTTGTGACAACATCATGGGTCGTTCTTTCTGCGCACTTGGTGATGGAGCAACTAGCCCAATTACATCTTCAATTAAGTATTTCCGTGATGAGTACATCGCGCACCTTACAAATGGTGCATGCCCATTTGATCCAGTTGCATCAACACTATTTGTTGGGGCAGGTGCATAAGTGAGTACTGAAGTTTCAGAGATGATCACCGTTGTAATCGACGGTTTTGAAGTAACTGTTCCAAAGGGAACACTTGTTATTCGTGCCGCAGAACAACTTGGTATTCAGATCCCACGTTTTTGCGATCACCCACTTCTCGATCCAGTTGGCGCATGCCGTCAATGTTTAGTCGATATTGAAATCAACGGTCGTGCATTTCCAAAGCCACAAGCTTCTTGCACAATTCCTGTCGAGACAGGGATGATCGTAAAGACCCAATTAACCTCACCTGTCGCTGAAAAAGCACAACGTGGAGTTATGGAACTTTTACTTGTAAATCACCCACTTGATTGCCCAGTGTGTGACAAGGGTGGCGAGTGCCCACTTCAGAACCAGGCGATGAGCAACGGTCAGGGCTCTTCACGTTTTGAAGGTGTTAAGCGCACCTTTGAAAAGCCAATCAATATTTCTTCACAGGTACTACTCGATCGTGAGCGTTGCGTTCTTTGCGCACGTTGTACACGTTTCTCAGAACAAATCGCTAGCGATCCGTTTATTACTTTGAACGAGCGCGGAGCATTACAACAAGTTGGTATCTACGAAAACCAACCATTCGAATCCTATTTTTCTGGAAACACTGTTCAGATCTGTCCTGTAGGTGCACTTACGGGCGCTGCATACCGTTTCCGTGCACGTCCATTTGATTTGGTTTCAACTCCATCTGCATGTGAACACTGTGCATCAGGTTGCGATATGCGTACCGATGTTCGTCGCGGAAAAACTTTGCGTCGCTTAGCTGGAGAAGATGCATCAGTTAATGAAGAGTGGAACTGCGATAAGGGTCGCTGGGCATTTAAGTATGTAACAGCGGTTGATCGCCTTAAGGTTCCGATGATCCGTAACGCATCAGGCGAACTTATAGAAGCATCGTGGCCAGAGGCGCTTGCTGTTGCTGCAGAGGGATTTAAATCTGCAAAGGCTGCTGTCCTTGTTGGTGGACGAGCAACACATGAAGATGCATATGGATACAGCAAGTTTGCACGTGTGGCACTTGGAACAAATGACATTGATTTCCGTTCACGTCTTTCATCAGATGAAGAACGCGAGTTCATCGCATCTCGAGTTGTAGGTTCATCTACAACCTACCGAGATATTGATAAGGCTGATCAGGTTCTTTTAGTTGGCTTCGAGCCAGAAGAAGAGTCACCAATTGTTTTCTTGCGCATCAATAAGCAGTACCGCAAGCGTGCTTTGAAGGTTGTTTCAATCGGTTCAAAGGAATCTATTGCGGTTGATAAGCTCAAGGCAGAGTTTGTAAAGGTTGCTCCAGGACAAGAAGCAGCAGCGGTTGCTGCACAGAAGTTGACTGATAAATCTGTCATTCTTGTTGGAGAACGTGCTTCTGAAAGCGCCGGAGTTCTAAGTGCGGTTGCCGCTCTTGCAGATTCAACCGGTGCAAAG
>JBIKXW010000043.1:0-11328 GCA_044355565.1 Candidatus Planktophila sp.
CGCGACATCTTGATGATCGTCCTGCGGGTTCTGCACCGCACTGTCTTTTAGATTACTTCCCTGAAGATTTTCTTGTGGTGATCGATGAAAGCCATGTCACCGTTCCACAGCTGGGAGCGATGTTTGAAGGCGATGCTTCACGTAAACGAACCCTTGTTGAGCACGGATTCCGCTTGCCGAGTGCTTTGGATAATCGCCCACTGAAGTTTCCAGAGTTCGTGGAACGAACCGGCCAAACAATTTATCTCTCCGCAACACCAGGCAAGTATGAGATGGCCAAAGTAGATGGAGATGTTGTCGAGCAGGTTATTCGCCCAACTGGCTTGGTAGATCCGCAAATTGTTATCAAACCTATTAAGGGTCAGATCGATGATCTTCTTCATGAGATCACCATCCGTGCCGAAAGAAATGAGCGTGTTCTTGTAACCACTTTAACCAAGAAGATGTCCGAGGATTTAACGGATTATTTGCAGGAAAAAGGGGTCAATGTTCGTTACCTGCACTCTGAGGTAGATACCTTGCGCAGAGTTGAACTACTTCGCGAACTGCGTACCGGTGATTATGATGTTTTAATCGGTATCAACTTACTGCGCGAAGGATTGGACTTACCAGAAGTCTCGTTGGTGGCAATCCTTGATGCAGATAAAGAGGGATTCCTTCGTTCTTCGACCTCTCTGATTCAAACTATCGGCCGTGCAGCACGAAATGTATCGGGCGAGGTTCATATGTACGCCGACAGAATTACAGATTCAATGGCCAAGGCAATTGATGAGACTAATCGCCGCAGGGCCAAGCAGGTCGCTTATAACTTAGAGCGTGGCGTCGACCCTCAGCCATTACGCAAGAAAATTGCTGACATTACCGATTTGATTGCACGCGAGAGCGAAGATACCGCGGAGCTTTTGTCTCACGAGAAGGGTGGAGCGAAGAAGGTAGGCGCTTCCGCTGGAATTTACGATAAATCCTCTATCTCTTTGCCGCGCAAGGATCTGATCGCGTTGATAGGCTCGCTCACCGAACAGATGAGAAATGCAGCATCTGAACTTCAATTTGAGGTCGCCGCGCGGTTGCGCGATGAGATCAAGATTTTGAAGAAAGAGCTACGAATGATGGAAGAGGCCGGGGTTTGAGCATCGATAAGTTAGTTGTGCGCGGAGCTCGCGAGCACAACCTCAAAAATGTATCCATCGAACTCCCGCGAGATTCGCTAGTTGTCTTTACAGGTCTATCGGGTTCCGGAAAGTCATCCCTTGCGTTTGACACAATCTTTGCCGAAGGTCAGCGTCGCTATGTTGAATCCCTATCAGCCTACGCCCGCCAATTTCTTGGCCAGATGGACAAGCCGGATGTGGACTTCATTGAAGGCCTTTCACCTGCCGTTTCGATCGACCAGAAATCAACTAATCGAAACCCGCGGTCAACCGTGGGAACAATTACTGAAGTTTATGATTACTTGCGTCTGTTGTTTGCTCGCGCGGGAACACCACATTGTCCCAAGTGCGGCAAGGTGGTTACTCGACAATCTCCACAGCAAATCGTGGATCAAATTCTCGAACTCCCAGCAACTACCAAGTTCCAGGTTTTGGCACCAGTTGTTAGAGCGCGCAAAGGCGAGTTTGTTGAACTTTTTAATGATCTTATTACGCAAGGGTATTCACGTGCTCGTATTGATGGGGAAGTAGTTCAGCTTTCAGATGCGCCAAAGCTAAAGAAGCAAGAAAAGCACACGATCGAAGTTGTGATTGACCGTCTAACTGCCAAAGCTGAAAGCAAGACACGGTTAACAGATTCCATTGAAAACGCTTTGCGATTGGCATCAGGAATTGTTGTTCTGGACTTCGTAGACGCAAAAGGTGCGGATAAAGAGCGAACCTACAGCGAGCATTTGGCGTGTCATGATTGTGAGCTTTCATTTGAAGAGTTAGAGCCACGCTCTTTCTCATTTAACTCTCCTTTTGGTGCATGCGCCGAATGTTCCGGAATTGGAACCAAGAAAGAGGTCGATGAGGATCTGATCATTCCTGATGATTCGATTTCAATTAATGACGGCGCGATTGCGCCTTGGTCTGGCGGACAATCCTCTGATTACTTCCTGCGTTTACTAGAAGCACTTGCTAAAGATCTTCCTTTTTCTTTAGATACACCGTGGAAGAAGATTTCAGTCAAAGCCCGCGAAGCGATTTTGAATGGCTACGAGTATGAAATCAAGATGAAGTACAAGGGGCGCTACGGAGCGCGCAACTACACCACCGGTTTTGAAGGCGTTATTCCTTTTATTCATCGCAGACATGAAGAAACAGATAGCGATTACAGTCGTGATAAGTACGAGGCATACATGCGCGAAATCGCCTGCGAAACTTGTAATGGTGCCCGCCTTAAGCCAGAAGTTCTTGCGGTAACTATTGGAAACAAGAACATCTCTGAAATTTGTGAACTCTCTATCGCAGATTGTGCTGTTTTCCTGAAGCAGATCAAGCTCAACAAGCGTGAGGCACAGATCGCAGAGCGGGTTATGAAAGAAGTTAATGCCCGCCTTGGCTTCTTACTTGATGTCGGTCTTGATTACTTGTCGTTGGCGCGTCCAGCCGGTTCTTTATCTGGCGGTGAAGCCCAGCGCATTCGCCTAGCAACTCAAATTGGTAGCGGGCTTGTAGGTGTTCTCTATGTTCTTGATGAGCCTTCGATTGGCTTACATCAACGTGACAACAAACGCTTGATCGAAACCCTGACGAGATTGCGCGATCTCGGAAATACCTTGATCGTCGTTGAACATGATGAAGAGACTATTCGCACAGCCGACTGGATCGTTGACATTGGTCCGGGTGCCGGCGAACATGGCGGAAAAGTTGTTGTTTCTGGAAGCTATGAAGAACTTATTGCTTCTAAAGAATCCATAACAGGTGCTTACTTATCGGGGCGTAAATCTATCGAGATCCCTAAGAAGCGCCGCCCAATAGATCCCAAGCGCAAGCTTGTAGTTAAGGGAGCTAAGGAAAATAATCTTAAGGATATTGAGGTCGAAGTACCTCTAGGTGTATTTGTATCTGTCACAGGAGTTTCTGGTTCTGGAAAATCCACATTGGTAAATGACATTCTCTATACAACACTGGCTAATAAATTAAACGGAGCTCGCTTGGTTCCGGGTCGACACAGAACGGTTAGCGGAATTGAACATCTGGACAAGGTTGTTCACGTTGACCAATCACCAATCGGAAGAACTCCGCGTTCTAATCCAGCGACCTATACCGGAGTCTTTGACAAGATTCGTGCCCTATTTGCCGAAACTAGTGAAGCAAAGATTCGTGGTTACCAACAAGGACGTTTCTCCTTTAATGTGAAGGGCGGTCGCTGCGAGAACTGTTCTGGTGATGGAACCATCACTATCGAAATGAACTTTTTGCCAGATGTTTATGTGCCGTGCGAAGTCTGTCACGGTGCACGTTACAACCGCGAAACTCTCGAAGTCCACTACAAGAATAAGACGATCGCTGAAGTTCTAAACATGCCGATTGAAGAAGCGCATGGCTTCTTTGAGTCAGTCCCTGCTATCGCTCGATACCTTAAGACTTTAAATGATGTGGGCTTGGGTTATGTGCGCCTTGGACAATCGGCCCCAACCCTTTCTGGTGGCGAAGCTCAGCGCGTAAAACTTGCAACCGAACTGCAACGCCGTTCAACTGGTCGAACAATTTATGTTTTAGATGAGCCAACGACTGGCTTGCACTTTGAAGATGTCAACAAACTTTTAACGGTACTAAACCGTCTCGTAGATACCGGCAACACAGTTGTTGTGATTGAACACAATTTAGATGTAATCAAGTGCTCTGACTGGGTCATCGATATGGGACCTGAAGGTGGATTCCGCGGGGGATTAGTTGTTGCTGAAGGAACTCCAGAAACTGTGGCCGCTGTGAAAGAGAGTTACACCGGCCAGTTCTTGGGTGAGATTTTGAAATCAAATAGAAAAGCCCCAGCGAAGAAGTAATTTCATGGCAGATCCTCAAAGTTATCGGCCTACCAATATTCCAGAACATCCTGGGGTGTACCGTTTCTATAACAAGCAGGACAAAGTGATATACGTTGGCAAGGCGAAAAACCTTAAAAATCGATTAAGTAATTACTTTCAAGCAAATCTGGCCACAAAGACCTATCGCATGGTCCATGAAGCTGTGCGAGTTGATTGGACAATCGTTAGCACCGAGCTTGAAGCCCTCGCACTGGAATTTAGTTGGATTAAGCAGTATCAACCGAAGTACAACGTACAGTTCAAGGATGACAAGTCCTATCCATATTTAGCACTTTCACTCAATGATGAATACCCAATGATCTTCATAACCCGAAAAGACAAGCGTCCTGGATTAAAGTACTTCGGTCCATATACAAATGCTTGGGCACTTCGGAACACATTTGAAGTTCTGCTCAAGGTTTTCCCAGTTAGATCCTGTTCATCGGCTAATTTCACTCGGGCCCAACGCAGCAAAAGACAATGCCTGTTGGGGGACATAGGAAAGTGCGCAGCGCCATGTGTTGATTGGATCTCCAAAGAGGATCATAAGAAATTAGCCGAGCGCCTTAATGAGTTCATGGAGTCAGGCATGGAAAACATCCTGCCCAAGTTGCATGAAGAGATGAATACCGCTGCTGCAAATGAAGAGTTTGAAAGAGCGGCCCGTCTGCGTGATCAAATTGAATCCTTCGAGAAAGCTCAGAAGTCCACAGAAGGCAACTTTTCTGATGATCTAGATGGAGATTTCATTTCCATTTACCACGATGGTTTCCATGCAGCAGGATCAATCTTTTCGATGCAGCGTGGCTCGGTAAAAGGTTCACGATCGTGGATTGTTGATCAAGAGTTGGTCCTCGAAGGCCAAGATGAATTAACCGCACTTTTGTACTCAATTTATGGAACCGGAGCTATTGCGGTACCACGCAACATCTACATCAATGCAGAGCCTGCCGAAAAGGAACAGCTAGAGCAATGGCTTGGTGGATTAGGTTCGACAAAGGTGGAGATAAAAGTTCCACAACGTGGCGAAAAGGTTGAGCTGCTAGATACTGTTAAGAGAAACGCTCAATACTCACTGATTCAGTATCTCAGCAAGCGTGCAACCGATGCTGCAGTAAGCGGAAAGGCACTTACAGAGATTGAGGAACACCTCAACCTTGGCCGTACCCCACTTCGAATTGAGTGTTTTGATATCTCAAATATTTCAGGAACATCAGTTGTAGCTTCCATGGTGGTTTTTGAAGATGGAATGATTAAGAAAAGTGAATACCGTCGTTTCATCATTGATACCAGCGAAGGCTTTGATGACACTCGAGCGATGCACCAGGTGATCACACGTCGATTAAAACGTTTATTAGATGATCGCAAAGATAACGAGGCGGAAGTTGCAGAACTCGGCGGCAAGCCAAGTAAGTTTGCTTACCCACCACAACTCATCGTTGTAGACGGAGGCCAACCTCAGGTAAATGCCGCTCAACGTGCTTTGGATGAGTTGGGAATTACAGATATTGCTTTGTGCGGTCTAGCTAAACGCTTAGAAGAGGTGTGGATTCCTGGCTCAAAAGATCCGTTGATTCTGCCCCGAAGCAGCGAAGGGCTGTATCTCCTGCAACGTATTCGTGATGAGGCACACCGCTTCGCCATTACCTTCCACCGTTCCCGCAGATCCAAGGTTATGTTGGAATCAATCTTGGATGAGATTCCTCAACTTGGGAGTGCACGCAGGGCGTCACTATTGGAGCGATTTGGTTCAGTTGCGGCAATTAGAAAAGCATCTGTCGAGGATATTGCCGCTACGCCAGGTATCGGGGCAAAGATTGCTTCAATTATCGAGTCCCATTTATCTACAATTGCAACGCAAACGATTAATACGGAAACTGGCGAGATTATGGAGAGCAAGTAATGGGTTTGGAGTTTTTTGAGTTACCGACAGAGGAGCAAGAGAAATCTCTTATTATTTTTGCTCACGAACTGCTAACCAACTATGGGATAAGGAAAGCTAAAGTTTCATGCATCAACTTTGGCTTTAATGCAACTTTTTTGGTTGAAACTGAAACAGGCGTAAAGTATGCCTTGCGAATAAACATTAATTCAGCTAAAACATTTAAAAACTTGTTGGCTGAGATCGAATGGGTACGACACGTAAATCGAATTTCGGGTGTCAACACCCCCACACCAATAGCAACTCTAAAGGATGAGTTTTTTGTCTCTGCAGTCCATACAGAATCTGGAATGACTTTATTCGCGGTGATGTATTCATGGTTGGAGGGAGAAGAAATTGGTGATGAGCCAACCTTGGAACAGTTAAATGAAGTCGGTAAAGCAATGGCTCTTTTACACCAAGATTCTTCTAATTTCGTTCTTTCACCTCAATCTGAATTGCCAACCTTCAATGACTTCTTTTGGAGTACGGAGGACTTTCTCTTTTCCGAAAAGTCAACACTTTCACTTTCGGATAAAAGCTTGCTTCAAGAGGCTCATGATTTAATAATGGAATTCACGCGGGAGTTGTATGAAACTTCTCCTGTCCACATCATTCATGCAGATGTTCACGGCTGGAACTTGATGTGGCACGAAGGCAAACTGTCGATCTTTGATTTTGATGATTGTGGGTTTGGTGTCGAAGCACAGGACCTAGCCGTAGCCTTGTATTACTTAGATACGCCAGAGCAAGATCAAGCACTTTTAGCTGGCTACACAAGTGTCAAGCCTCTGCCGACTTATTCAGAGAATGGGATGAAAGCGCTCCTTCTGCATCGGCGGTTACTCTTGTTGAACTACTTGTTTGAAACCAAGAACCAAGAGGAGAAGAAGTTGCTTCCTGCCTACCTGGAAAAGAGTCTTGAGCGTGTAAATACCTTCTTGACAGATGTAAGAGGATAGGAGCATGGCTCAACAGGAAACCTTGATTCTCACCGGCATGTCAGGTGCAGGTCGTTCAACAGTTGCTCATGCACTTGAGGATTTGGGTTGGTATGTTGTAGATAACCTCCCTCCTTCATTGCTTCCAGCTTTAGTGAGCAAAGGAACTGGTCCTGCGGGTAAAGAGTTAGCAGTTGTGGTTGATGTCCGTGGAGGAGAGTTTTTTGATGAACTTACCCATGCACTGGAAGAGTTGAAGAAAAGTAACTCTGATTACCGTTTAGTTTTTCTTGATGCAACTGATCAGGCCTTAGTTCAACGCTTTGAGTCCACTCGTCGACCACATCCTTTACAGGGCAAAGATCGCATCGTTGATGGAATCGCACGAGAACGTGAAAAACTAGAAGAGATTCGCTCGCAATCAGATGTTGCTATCGATACATCTAATCTCAATGTTCACCAATTAGAGAAACGAATTGGTGAGATCTTTGGTGCAGGAAAGCTTCAGGGAATTCGAATCAATGTACTTTCATTTGGATACAAGTATGGAATTCCAGTTGATTCAGATCTCGTTCTTGATTGTCGATTTATCCCGAATCCACATTGGGATCCTGAACTTCGTCCACTCACTGGTTTGACTCCTGAAGTAAGCAATCGTGTTTTGGAAAGTGATGGCGTCAGTGATTTTGTTCAAGATTATGTACATTTAGTTCATTCCATGATCGAGGGTTACATGCGTGAAGGCAAGAAGTATGTAACTATCGCAGTTGGTTGCACCGGCGGAAAGCACAGAAGTGTTGCAATAACTCAGGAGATCGCTCGACAACTCAATGAGATGGGTTCGGAAGTATCAGCGCATCCAACACATCGTGATGTAGGTCGTGAATAGTTTTGTCTAAGGTTGTTGCACTTGGTGGCGGACATGGCTTGGCCGCGACCTTAACCGCTTTGCGCCAACTCACTAATCAGTTAACAGCAATCGTCACAGTTGCCGATAATGGTGGATCTAGCGGACGCTTGCGGGAAGAGTTTCCAATTTTTCCCCCTGGAGATTTACGAATGGCACTCGCAGCTCTATGTTCCGATGATGAGTGGGGTCGCACTTGGGCGGAGATAATGCAACATCGCTTTATCAGCGATGGTGATCTCAACGGCCATGCAATGGGAAATCTCTTACTTGCATCAATGTGGAACGCTGGCGATGATCCCGTTGTGGCTCTCGATCGAGTTGGCCAACTGTTAAAGGTAATTGGTCGGGTTCTTCCCATGGCATCTGTTGCCTTAGATATTGAAGGAACATTTCACACCTCCACGGGAAGAATTGTTGTTCGTGGCCAGAAAGAGGTAGCTACAGCAAAGGGGCGAATTGAATCTTTGCGAATCATTCCTGAAGATCCACCCGCCAGAAATGAAGCTCTGGATGCAATAGCCGAAGCGCAATGGATCACAATGGGACCAGGTTCTTGGTTTTCAAGTGTCATTCCGCATCTTTTGGTACCGGCTCAACTAGAAGCCTTACAGAAAACCGATGCTCGAAAGATTTTGATACTCAACCTGGATGCATCATCACATTCACAAGGAGAAGAGTTTGCTGGATCCACTCCAGAAGAACATCTCGATTTTTTCCATCAATACGCCCCAGGGGTAAAGGTGGATTACTGCCTCGTTGACCAATCTGTTGTTAGGGATAAAGAGGCTTTGCAGCGTGCAGCATCAACCTTGGGTGGAGAGATTGTGGTGGCAGATATTCGAAAAGCACCGGGAAGCATCCATCACGATGCCCAAAAATTAGCTCTCCATTTGGGCCACATTCTCGGTCGGTAAATGGTTGGATAAGCCCATGGCAATGACAGCATCAGTTAAAGATGAGTTATCTCGTTTAGCGATTACCAAACCATGTTGTCGCAAAGCTGAGGTTTCCTCTCTTCTTCGCTTTGCCGGCGGCCTTCATATCGCGGCGGGAAAAATAGTTATCGAAGTAGAGCTAGACACATCGCAAAGTGCACGCCGTCTTCGAAAAGATATCGCTGATATTTATGGACATGATTCAGATTTAGCAGTTTTATCATCAAGCGGATTGCGCAAAGGTTCTCGTTATGTAGTTCGAGTAATCAATGAAGGTGATGCACTTGCACGACAAACTGGTTTAGTTGATTCCAATGGACGTCCAGTTCGCGGTCTTCCGCCTCAAGTTGTTTCAGCTGCAATCTGTGATTCTGAGGCTGCATGGCGCGGGGCCTTCATTGCACATGGTTCTTTAACCGAGCCAGGACGATCATCATCGTTGGAGATCACCTGCCCAGGCCCAGAGGCAGCACTTGCTCTTGTTGGTGCTGCACGACGTTTAGGGATTGTGGCAAAGGCCCGTGAGGTCCGCGGAGTTGATCGAGTCGTAATCCGCGATGGAGATGCGATTGGAGTTTTGCTTACACGACTTGGCGCACATGAAAGCGTGATGGCCTGGGAGGAACGACGGATGCGTCGCGAGGTTCGAGCAACAGCAAACAGACTTGCAAACTTTGATGATGCAAATCTGCGTCGCTCTGCCCGCGCAGCTGTAGCCGCAGCGGCGCGAGTGCAACGTGCAATGGAGATTCTTGGACCAACAATTCCCGACCACCTCAAGGAGGCGGGGGAGTTGCGCATCAATCATGGACAGGCTTCGCTGGAAGAGCTTGGCTCATTGGCGGTCCCACCGATGACCAAGGATGCGATCGCAGGTCGAATCCGACGGTTGCTCGCTATGGCGGATAAACGCGCTGCAGAGCTTGGAATTCCTGATACTGAGAGCGGACTCTCGCCCGATTTACTGAATTAGACGCTGCCTCCTTAAGAGTTCACTCAACCTTCACTGGTAAGGTTCTACCTAAGCCCCCAGCGTTGTGGCAGTTTTACGAACCACCAACAGCTGGGCTTTTTCATGCGCCCCATTAGTAGCAAGGACACTTTCGTGATTAATGTCGGAATCAACGGTTTTGGACGCATCGGACGTAACTTCTTCCGTGCCTCACTTACTAACCCAAATATCAATATCGTCGGAATTAACGACCTCACTCCAAATGAGACTCTTGCTCATCTTTTGAAGTATGACTCAATCTTGGGCCGCTTGGGCCTAGAGGTTACATTCACAGATGACTCAATCACCGTTGATGGAAAGACAATCAAGGTTTTCTCAGAGCGCGATCCAGCAAATCTTCCTTGGGCATCAATCAAGGCTGATGTAGTTGTTGAGTCAACTGGAATTTTCACAAAGGCTGCAGATGCTCAAAAGCACATCACAGCAGGTGCCAAGAAGGTAATCATCTCTGCACCAGCTACAGATGAGGACATCACCATCGTTATGGGTGTTAACCACACTCAGTATGACGGTTCAAAGCACAACATCATTTCAAATGCTTCATGTACAACAAACTGCCTTGCACCAATGGCTAAGGTCCTCCAGGACAACTGGGGAATTGTTAAGGGCTTGATGACAACAATTCACGCCTACACAAATGACCAGGTAATTCTGGACTTCCCACACAAGGATCTCCGTCGATCACGTGCAGCAGCTACAAACATGATTCCTACATCGACAGGTGCCGCAAAGGCGATCTCACTTGTTATGCCAGAGCTCAAGGGCAAGCTAGATGGTTACGCGATGCGCGTTCCAGTTCCAACAGGGTCTGCAACAGATCTCACCGTTGAACTTGAAAAGGAAGCAACAGCTGCCGAAATCAATGCAGCGATGAAGGCTGCAGCGAATGGTCCACTTAAGGGATTCCTTTCATACACTGAAGATCCAATCGTGTCTTCAGATATCGTGACCGATCCATCATCATGTATCTTCGACGCAGGTCTTACTAAGGTAATTGGTAACCAGGTCAAGATCGTTGGTTGGTATGACAACGAATGGGGTTACTCAAACCGTCTCGTTGATTTGATCGATTACGTTGGCAAATCTCTGTAATGCCAGATCTTTCTACAATTGATGTAGCAGGTAAGCGGGTCTTTCTTCGTTGTGACCTTAATGTTCCCTTGAAAGAGGGTGTCATTAAGGATGACGGACGAATCAAAGCCTCGCTTCCTACTATTCAGGCATTACTTGAAAAGGGTGCATCACTTGTTATTGCCGCGCACCTTGGTCGCCCAAAGGGTGAAGCTAAACCTGAACTTTCTTTAGCACCGGTAGCAAAGCGTTTATCCGAGTTACTGGGTCGCGAAGTTAAGTTCACGGGTGAAGTCACGGGAGCTGCTGTAACTGCCGAAGCTCAATCTTTGAAGGCTGGCGAAATTCTCTTGTTAGAAAATATTCGTTTTAGTGCAGCCGAGACAAGCAAGGAAGAGTCAGAACGTGCAGCTTTCGCCGCCGATCTTGCACAACTTGCAGATTTTTACGTGGGCGATGGTTTTGGTGCGGTTCATCGCAAGCATGCATCGGTCTTTGATCTGCCGAAGCTTCTTCCGCATGCAGCAGGAAA
>JBIKXW010000073.1:0-3547 GCA_044355565.1 Candidatus Planktophila sp.
TCCCCATACCGATTTCCACATGCACCTGAGGTCGAATGAATTTACGTTCCCTTGGTGAGAACCAAAGGAAATAGAACTTTTTTTGAGACATCTTTACTTACCTTTCTTAAATGGAGTGAGAGAAAAGAGCTCAGAAACCTCTTGATTCAATGTTTTAGCTATACGAATAGCCAGGACCAGTGAGGGGCTATATTCCTCACGCTCTAAGTAGCCAATGGTTTGGTAATGAACTCCTGCCATATCGGCGAGTTCCTGCCTTGACAGCCCTAAGGTCACACGGGCTTCTTCTATACGGTTATAAACCGGCTCTTCAGGATTGCGACTCATAAGAAATAGCATATATGCTATGTAGCATTAATGCAACATCTAGTGAGGTTAAGATTGAGAGCCATGAAGAAATCGCCAATCATCCTGCTTCAAGTTTCCAATTTTGCATCCGCCCTTGGAAACTCAATTGTGATGATCACGATTCCCTGGTTAATTCTTGAGCGGACTGACTCACCTGCTTTCGCTGGTGTGGTTGCTGCAGTATCGGCCTTCCCTGCAATTCTGGTCTCACCGGTTGGTGGATGGATGGTGGACCACTTGGGTCGACGGGCGGTCAGCATTGGTGCGGATTTACTTTCTTCGCTCTCAGTAGCGGCCTTTCCAATCATTGCTGCGACCTTTGGGTTGAGCAACACTTCAATTTTGTTGATCGCGGTTATGGGAGCGGTTTTTGATCCAGCGGGATATACAGCACGCAAGACTTTGCTTTCAGATGTCGCAAAGAAATCACAAATAGATCTAGATCGACTGAATGGTATTCATGAAGGCTTCATGGGCGTTGCTTGGATCTTCGGCCCTGCAATTGGAGCAGGACTGATTTCCACTGTTGGATCAATCAACTCTTTTTGGGCAGCTGCAGGCTTGTTCGTCATTGCTGCATTGGCTGTTGCTTTCTTGCGTGTGGGTGACTTGGGACAAGATTCCAAAGACGCCGCACAAGAGGTAGGAGAAAAAGTTGATTTGCGATTGCGGGTAGGAGTTAAGGCCCTGTGGAACGACAAACTCTTGAGGACTTTAAGCGTCGCGCTTTTGATCCTAGCTGCGGTGTATCTACCAACTGAAGGGATCGTACTTCCAACTTACTTTGAAGAGATTAACAATCCTCGTGGACTTGGTCTTGTTATCTCCGCTCTCGCCGCCGGCTCTGCAATAGGTTCATTTGGTTACGGATGGATCAGTAAGCGAGTTAGCAGAAAAACATTAATCCGATTGGTTATGTTCGGAACTGCGGCGAGCATTATTCCTATGGCATTTCTTCCACCTCTTCCATTATTGATGGCTGCTGGATTTATTTTGGGATTGTCATGGGGGCCATATAACCCGCTTGTAAACACCTTGGTACAACAACGAGTTCCTGCTCACTTGCAGGGCAGGGTCTTCGGAATACAGACAGCTGTTTTCTATGTTGCCCCGCCACTCGGTATGGTTTTAGCAGGACTTTCTGTTGAAAGCTTTGGAGTTAGTACTACATATATATTCTTGGCAGCAGTCTTGTCAGTTACTTCGGTTCTAGTACTGCTCACCAAATCATTGCGTTCAGAATTTTAAAGAAGAGTCGCCCTATAAGCCGGACACATTCCATTTACGCCTAAAAAAAGGCACTTGCCCTCACTTTTGCCCTCAAACAACTACAAACTAAATCAAAGTACTAAATGCAAGTCGGCCCAGTTTAGCCCAGCACAATGTTGAATGTAATTCCAACGAAGATTATTCCTAGAGAAACAGTTCCAAAGAAAGCCGCTAGTAGCTTGGGCTTCATAACTTTGCGGAGTAACAATGCCTCAGGTAGAGAAAGTGCGGTCACACTCATTGCAAATGCTAAAAGAGTTCCCATAGGCATTCCCTTTTCAGAGAGCGCAGAAATAATGGGAACGACTGTTGCAATTCCTGAATACAAAGGCACTCCAATTACGGTGGCGGCGAATACGCCGACAACAGGGCCCCATGAAGCAATGGTTTCAATAGCAGATGTTGGAACCCACCCATGAATCAATGCCCCAATGCCTACCCCGATGAGAAGAAATACAAAGGTAGTTTTTACTGTGTCCCTAGCTTCAAGAAGTGCAGCATTTGCCCGCTTCTGCAGAGATGGCTTAACAACATTTCCTTGAGAATCTATAACGTTAAGGCTCTTTACCTGAGTAACTTCAGTCAAACTTGGCTTTGCAAACTTGCGAAGTGCAATTCCTGCACCAACTGCAATTGCAAATCCCATCCCTGCATATGCACCTGCAATTGACCAACCCACAGTTGATGCGAGCATAATGATGGCAATTTCATTAACGAGTGGGCTGGCAACTAAGAATGAGATTGCCTGACTTACTGGTACTCCGCCACGAATAAAACCTGTAAAGACTGGAACTGCGCTACATGAACAAAATGGCGTCGCCACTCCAATTCCAGCTGCAATTCCATGTCCTCTGATTGAACCTACTTTTTCCATATGTTTGCGAACTTTGTCTGCATCTATGTATGAACGAACAAATACAGCGGCTGTTGTAATAGCTGCGAGAAGACTTATAAGCCCGATGGAGTGAGAGATGAAGAATGCAAGTGAATCAGCCACTTTTGCACTGAGCCCAGCAAACCGAGACTTCAAGAATGAATCGAACCAGTAATCAGAGATAACAAAGGATGCAATTAGGGCAAGAAAGGTCCCCACGGATAGCCAAAGAGGCAGATCCTTGTTTGCTTCATCTGTAGTTGGACAGCAAGCTTCAGTCGGAGCCGTTTCTGTCCCGCAGCACGCCTCGACTGCGGAAGGCGCAGGAGCGCAGCATGTTGATTCAGCTTCTTGTATCAACCTAATCTCTTTAGTCACTATTTATCCCATCGATAATCTTCGATTTATAGATTAAAGTACATATCGAAGAATGTCAATGTATAGTTAAGCCATGGCCCAGACTCTTAAACTTTCGCATTCACCTAAGACGCTTGCAACCCTTGCCGAGCAGTTCAAAGCCCTGGGAGATGAGACTCGACTTGGGCTGATGATGGCCGTTGCCGCTAGTGAGGATGCGGAAGCTTGTGTCTGCGACCTGACGCCCGATACTGGATTAGCGCAAAGCACCGTAAGTCATCACTTGAAACTCTTAGTGGATTCTGGACTACTCAATAGAACTCAAAGAGGAAAATGGGCGTACTACTCACTAACTGCGACTGCAAAGAAGTTACTTAAGTAAAAGAAGAGTCGCCCTATAAGCTACGTACAAATCATTAGGAAATAGGTGCTGTGTCACGAATCATGAGAATTTTGAACTTATCTTGGAATTTAGTGCTTAGCATAGGTTCGCCCATCGCTATAAAACCCAATCTTTCATACACCGCTATAGCTAACTCGTTATCTTCCAAAACAAATAATCCCTGCCGCTCCCAACCCTTTTCTAAAGCATGTTGATCAACGTATTTCATCATTGCCCTTAAAAGCCCGATAGCACGATATTGTGGCGAACTCCAACAAGCACCGATCCAAGCTTTTGCGCCGAACTCACCTGCTAAA